>NZ_JAHWZY010000004.1:0-254777 GCF_041380215.1 Streptomyces pimonensis | reverse complement strand
GTGACGGCGGTGCCGGTGGTGGTGACGGCGGTGCCGGTGGTGGTGACGGCGGTGCCGGTGGTGGCGACGGCGGTGCCGGTGGTGGCGAGGGCCCCATCGAGGAGCCCACCACCCCGGCCGGCGGCGGTGACGGCACCACCCCGGACAGCGGCAACGGCGCCTCCCCGCAGGACCAGGGCTCCTCCGCCCTCATCGACACCGGCGACGACGTCTCGGGCACCTCGGCCCAGGGCAACGGCAAGGAGCTCGCCGAGACCGGTGCCGCCGAGACCACCTTCCTGCTGATCGGCGCCGCCACGATGATCGCCGGCGGTATCGGCTTCCGGGTGCTGCCGCGCCTGGCGGCCGGCCGCGGCGCCGCCGCCTGACGGTGTCCGCACGCGTACGCACCGTACGCATGAGGTGATGTGAAGGGCCCGGAGCGCAACCGCGCTCCGGGCCCTTCGCTACGTTCCGTACCCGTACGTCAGGCGGTCTGGTGGGCGAGCAGCGCCACCGCCGCGACCAGCACCGCCAGCAGGGCGATCAGCATCATGGGGTTCAGCCCCGCGAAGAAGTTCCCCTGCTGCAGCCGCTCGCGGTTCGCGCGGCACACCGGGCACCGGCCCTCGCTCACGGGTGCGGCGCAGTTCGCGCACACCAGCCGGTCGTACGTCATGCGCTCGCCCTCCTCGCACCTGTTCCAGATGACATAACGCCCGCCACCCCGCGAACGTTCCCCTCCCACTGTGCCAGGTTCCCGCGGGGGCCGCGCGGGTGCCGCCCACACCCGGCACCGGCACAAAAGGACGCAAGTCCCGCACAACCCCTACCGGTGCCTGCGCTCGCCCACCCGGTTCGCGTATGGTCACGCTCATCTACCCCCGGCTACCCGTGGTGCATCCGTGATCCGATTCGACAACGTGTCCAAGGTCTACCCCAAGCAGAACCGCCCCGCGCTCAGGGACGTCACCCTGGAAGTGGAGAAGGGCGAGTTCGTGTTTCTCGTGGGGTCCTCCGGCTCCGGAAAGTCCACCTTCCTGCGGCTGATCCTCCGCGAGGAGCGGGCCAGCCACGGACAGGTGCACGTTCTGGGCAAGGACCTCGCCCGCGTCTCCAACTGGAAGGTGCCGCAGATCCGGCGCCAGCTGGGGACCGTTTTCCAGGATTTCCGTCTGCTGCCGAACAAGACGGTCGCCGAGAACGTCGCCTTCGCGCAGGAGGTGATCGGCAAGTCGCGCGGTGAGATCCGCAAGTCCGTGCCGCAGGTGCTCGACCTCGTCGGGCTCGGCGGCAAGGAGGAGCGGATGCCCGGCGAGCTCTCCGGCGGTGAGCAGCAGCGCGTCGCCATCGCGCGGGCCTTCGTCAACCGGCCCAAGCTGCTCATCTGCGACGAGCCCACCGGCAACCTCGACCCGCAGACCTCCGTCGGCATCATGAAGCTGCTCGACCGGATCAACCGGACGGGCACCACCGTGGTGATGGCGACGCACGACCAGAACATCGTGGACCAGATGCGCAAGCGCGTCATCGAGCTGGAGAAGGGCCGTCTCGTCCGCGACCAGGCACGCGGCGTCTACGGCTACCAGCACTGACGCTCCACGGAAAGGCTTGATCAGACGCCATGCGCGCCCAGTTCGTCCTGTCGGAGATCGGCGTCGGTCTCCGCCGCAACCTGACGATGACCTTCGCCGTCGTCGTCTCCGTCGCCCTGTCGCTCGCCCTGTTCGGTGGTTCGCTCCTGATGAACGACCAGGTGAACACCATGAAGGGCTACTGGTACGACAAGGTCAACGTCTCCATCTTCCTGTGCAACAAGAGTGACGCCGAGTCCGATCCCAACTGCGCCCGGGGGGCGGTGACCGACGACCAGAAGGGCCAGATCAAGACCGACCTGGAGAAGATGTCGGTCGTCGACTCGGTGACGTACGAGTCGCAGGACGAGGCGTACAAGCACTACAAGGAGCAGTTCGGCGACTCCCCGCTGGCCAGCTCCCTGACGCCGGACCAGATGCAGGAGTCGTACCGCATCAAGCTGAAGGACCCGGAGAAGTACCAGGTCATCGCGACCGCCTTCGACGGCCGGGACGGCGTGCAGTCGGTGCAGGACCAGAAGGGCATCCTGGACAACCTCTTCGGGCTGCTGGAAGGCATGAACATCGCCGCCCTCGCGATGATGGCGCTCATGCTGGTCGTCGCCCTGATGCTGATCGTGAACACGGTGCGCGTCTCCGCGTTCAGCCGCCGCCGCGAGACCGGCATCATGCGGCTGGTCGGCGCCTCCGGCTTCTACATCCAGACGCCGTTCATCATGGAGGCCGCCGTCGCCGGACTCATCGGCGGCATCCTCGCGTGCGGGTTCCTGGTGGTCGGGCGGTACTTCATCATCGACCACGGACTGGCCCTGTCGGAGAAGCTGAACCTGATCAACTTCATCGGCTGGGACGCCGTGCTGACGAAGCTTCCGCTGATCCTCGCGACCAGTCTGCTGATGCCCGCGTTGGCCGCGTTCTTCGCGCTGCGCAAGTATCTGAAGGTGTGATTCTTGCCAAAAGGGGCGCACGGTCAACCGGCCGTGCGCCTCTTCGCGTTGTCCTAGACTCACCGGCATGTCAGGTCCTGCCCTGTTCTGTCAGCCCCACCGCATCCGCCGTGGGGCCGCGCTGACCTTGGTGTTCGCGAGCGTGCTCGTCGCCGGCGCGGCCACGGGCAACCTCCCCGGAGCCGGCGGCGGGACCACGGCGGAGGGCGCCCCCGTGGCCGCTCCCGCCGGCCACGGCACGGACGTCGCCCGGGCGGCCGAGGAGGCCGCCGCCGATGGCGCCTCCCCCATGGAGGCCGCCCAGCGCGCCGTCAGCCGCAGCGGGGACCGCTGGGCCGCCGTCTACTCCCCGGGCGAGTACGAGGAGTTCGAGGAGGCCCTGGACGGCCGGTACACCGGCGTCGGCCTGTGGGCCCGCGAGCGGGCGGGCCGTATCGAGGTGACGAGGGTGGGCGACGGCACGCCCGCCGCCGACGCCGGGATCCGCGCGGGTGACCGGCTGCGCAGCGTCGACGGCGAGAAGGTCGACGGCCGGCCCGTCACGGAGGTCGTCTCCTTACTGCGCGGCGGGACCACCGGCGCGTCCGCGGGCACCACCGTCCGCCTCGGCCTGGAACGCGGCACGCGCGTGTGGAGCGAGACCCTGCGCCGGGTCAGGCTGTCCCGGGACACCGTCACCGTCAGCGAACTCGCCTCCCGGGTGACCGTCGTCAAGGTCACCGCCTTCACCAAGGGCTCGGGCGACGAGGTCCGCGCCGCCGTGCGGCGGGCCCCGGCCGGCGCCGGCATCGTCCTCGACCTGCGGGGCAACTCCGGCGGACTGGTCGCCGAGGCGGTCACCGCCGCCTCCGCCTTCCTCGACGGCGGCCTGGTCGCCACGTACGACGTCGAGGGCGAGCAGCGCGCCCTGCACGCCGAGCCCGGCGGCGACACCACCAGACCCCTGGTCACGCTCGTCGACGGCGGGACGATGAGCGCGGCCGAGCTCCTCACCGGCGCCCTGCAGGACCGCGGACGGGCGGTCGTCGTGGGCTCCCGCACCTTCGGCAAGGGATCGGTCCAGATGCCGACCCCGCTGCCCGACGGCTCCGTCGCCGAGCTGACCGTGGGCCACTACCGCACCCCCTCCGGCCGGGGTGTCGACGGCCACGGCATCACCCCCGACCTGGAGGCCGACGCGGAGGCGCTCCAGCGCGCCGAGACGGTCCTCAGCGGACTCGGCCGCCGGCCCGCGGTCGGTTAATCGGTTTCCCGCGGGCCCCCTCCGTAGTGCGAAAATGGGCGGCACTATGGCTAAGGAAAAAGGGCGCAAGCTGATCGCGCAGAACAAGAAGGCGCGGCACGACTACCTCGTCATCGACACCTACGAGGCGGGTCTGGTCCTCACCGGCACCGAGGTGAAGTCCCTCCGCCAGGGCCGGGCGTCGCTGGTGGACGGCTTCGTCCAGCTCGACGGCAACGAGGCGTGGCTGCACAACGTGCACGTGCCGGAGTACAGCCAGGGCACCTGGACCAACCACAGCGCGCGGCGCAAGCGCAAGCTGCTGCTGCACCGGGAGGAGATCGACAAGCTGGAGTCCAAGTCCCAGGAGACGGGCCACACCATCGTGCCGCTCGCCCTGTACTTCAAGGACGGCCGCGCGAAGGTGGAGATCGCGCTGGCCAAGGGCAAGAAGGAGTACGACAAGCGGCAGACGCTCCGGGAGAAGCAGGACCGGCGCGAGACCGAGCGGGCGATCTCCGCGGTCCGCCGGAAGCAGCGCGCGTAGGCCCCCGCGGAGCGCCGGGGAATACGCTGGCACCGACCCGCGTTGGTCACGTACGATGGCGACAGCACCTCACAGCGGGTGCGGGCCCCTTCGGGGGAGCTTGAAAAATCAACATGGGGATGATCGGTTTCGACAGCGGCTGTCGAAGCAGGGGAAGCGTGTCGAGGAAGCGGCCATGATCTCGTAAACCACAGGCCGAAAAAAATAATCGCCAATTCCAAGCGATCCATCTCCCAGGGCGAGCTCGCCCTCGCTGCCTGATCTTCAGGTAGCGAGCAGCGGCTCCCCTACTTAAGGGAGTGTCAGCCCGGGGGTGTTCCCGACCCGGATCCTGGCATCAGCTAGGGAACTAAACCTTGATCCCGGTCACGGGGTGAAGAGGGAAACCACACAGTGACTGGGCCCGTCGGAGACTTGTCGGCGTGATCTCCGGGGCCGAGAAAAGCACAGCCGACTGCACACGGAGAAGCCCTGGTTCCGCACCGTTGGACGCGGGTTCGATTCCCGCCATCTCCACTCATCCCATGTGGGCAAAGGCCCCGTCGCTTCCGGCGACGGGGCCTTTGCCGTGCGGTCCGGAGAAGGCCGGGGGGCTGAGGCCGGGGGGCCGAGGGGGGCCCGGGGAGGTCGAGGGAGGGCCGGGGCCGGACCCGGTCGTCACGCCCCGCGCGGCGCCGTGCTCGCCCGTTCCGTCAGCCGGGGCGGCAGCAGGGTGGCCCCCGGTACGGGGACACCGGACAGCTTCCGTACGAGCAGGCGCACCGCGCGGGCGCCCAGTTCCGCCGACGGTACGGCGACCGAGGTGACCGGGGTGCGGGCCGACGCGGCGACGGGGGACGGGCAGACGGCGGTCAGGGACAGATCGCCGGGGACGCTCAGCCCCAGCTGTCCGAAGGCGTCGAGCAGCGGGTCGAGAAGCGGTTCGTTGTGCACCACCACCCCCGTCGGCGCGGGCAGTTCGCGCACCAGCCGCTCGGCGAGCGCGCGGGCGGCGCCCCGGCCGGTCCCGCACGGATGCACGGCCGAGGTGAGCCGGTGCCGGTCGGCCGCCGCGGTGAAGCCCTCCACCAGCCGCTGTGCGTACGCGGTCCGCCGCACGTACACCTCCGGCGGCGAGCCGACCAGCGCCACCACCCGGTGCCCGAGCCGCGCCAGATGGTCCACGCACAGCTCACCGGCCGCCCGGAAGTCCAGGTCGACGCAGGTGAGCCCGTCCGGTTCGGCGGGCACGCCGATCAGCACGGACGGCAGGGCCCCCGAGCGCAGCAGCGGCAGCCGGGGGTCCTGGAGCTGTACGTCCATCACGATCACCCCGTCCGCCAGCCGGGTGTCCGCGACACGCCCGATGCCCTCCTCGCCCTCGCCCTGGGTGAGCAGCAGCACGTCGTGGTCGTGGGCGCGGGCCGCGGTGACCACCGACACCGCAACCTGCGTCACCACCGGCACGTGGACGCCGGAGCGCATCGGGACCGCCAGGGCCAGCACCTTCGACCTGCGGCCGGCCGGGCCCCGGCCGCCGTCCGCGCGGTAGCCCAGTTCGCGGACGGCCGCCTGGACCCGGAGCCGGGTCGCGTCGGAGATCGGGCGCTTGCCGCTGAGCGCGTACGAGACGGTGCTGGGGGAGACCCCGGCGCGCCGGGCCACATCCGTGATCTTCACCATCGGGGGTCCTCGTCTGCACGGTCCGTGGGGTGCGGAAAGCGTTCTCGAAGCGCTTCGACGGGTGAAGGTACGTGCGCGCCCTGTGGCCGTCAATGGGTCGGGAGCGAATCGGTGAAGCGGTTCGACGACCCGAACGGGACAAGGGTGCAGAGGGACACGAGGAGGGCGATCGCGGCCGCCGCCACCGGCACGCCGTACCCGGCCGCCGCCGAGACGTGCTCCACCGTCCAGCCGCCCGTCGCGCTGCCGCAGGCGATCCCGCCGAGCAGACCGGTCACCGCGAGCGTCATGCCCTCGTTCAGCCGGTCCGCGGGCGTGCACCGCTGGACCAGGGTCATGGTGGTGACCATGGTGGGCGCGGTCGCCATCCCGGCGACCAGCAGCGCCCCCGCCAGCAGCACCAGCGAGCCGGTGAGCCCGGTCGCGAGCAGCGGCAGGGTCATCAGCGCGGCCATCGCGGCCAGGCACCACGGCAGCCGGGACCGGGCGGGCCCCGCCGGCCGCACCGCCCCGTACAGCAGCCCCGCCGCACAGGAACCGGCCGCCTGGAGCGCGAGCACGGCGCCGGACGCCGCGCGGTGCCCCCGCTCGTCCGCGAACGCGAGGGTCACCACCTCCAGCGAGCCGAACACCGCGCCCGTCGCGAGACAGACCGCCAGCAGCGGCCGCATGCCGGGCGACCGCAGCGGCGACCGCGCGGAGGAACGCCGTGCGGCCGGCGGTTCGGTCGACCGCTGGGCGGTGAACAGCAGGACGCCCGCCAGCAGCAGCACGGCGCCCGTGAGCGTGCCCGCCTCCGGGAAGAACGTCCCGCACAGGAAGGCCGCGAGCACCGGGCCGAGCATGAAGCACAGTTCGTCCGCGGCCTGTTCGAAGGAGTTCGCGGTGTGCAGGGCCTCGGCGTCCCCCTTCAGCAGGTGCGCCCAGCGCGCCCGCGACATCCCGCCGGTGTTGGGGGTGGTGGCGGTGGCGGCGTAGGAGGCGAACAGGGTCCAGTCCGGGGCGCCGTGACGCACGCAGAGCAGCAGCGCGAGGGAGCCGAGCACGGCGAACACCGTGGCCGGCAGGGCGACACGGGCCTGCCCGTACCGGTCCACCAGGCGCGCGGTCCACGGGGCGACCACCGCCGTCGCCGCCAGGCCCGTCGCGGTGACGGCGCCGGCCAGCGCGTACGAACCCCGCGTCCCGGCGATCATCACGACCGCGCTCACGCCGAACATGCCCATCGGCAGCCGTGCGACGAGGTTGCCGGCCGTGAACGCACGGGCGCCGGGCAGCGCGAGGAGGCGGCGGTACGGGCCCTTTGGGCGGGGCCCGCTCCGTTTGCGCGGGCCGAAGTCGACGGCGACCAGGGTGTCGGCGGTGACCGTGAGCAGGGGAGTGTCCCGGGAAGGGGAGGTCGGTCGGGGCATGGCACCACCGTCGCCCGCGCTCACTCGCCCGGTCCAACACCTTTCCGGCGCCGATCGACGCACCCGTGTTGTAGGTTCGCGCCATGTCCGCCCCCGCCCACCTCGACCCCCGCCTGCTGCGCGCCTTCGTGACCGTCGCCGAGGAACTGCACTTCACCCGGGCCGCCGCCCGCCTCCACGTCGCCCAGCAGGCGCTCAGCAGGGACGTGCGGCGGCTGGAACGGGAGCTGGGCAGCGAGCTGTTCGTGCGGACCACCCGCCGGGTGACGCTCACCACGGACGGCGAACGCCTGCTGCCGTACGCCCGCGCGGTGCTCCAGGCGCAGGACGACCTGCTCGCCGCCGCCGGACAGGCCCGGCCCCTGCTGGTGGACCTCAACTCGCCGGGCCTCGGGACCCCCCGCCGGGTACTGCGCCGCGCCCGCGAACTCGCCCCCGGACACGAGCTGATGGCCCGCTACGAGAGCGGGCTGACCGGGGCCGCGGGGGAGCTGCTCACGGGGCGGCTCGACGCGTCGTTCGGACGGTTCGCGGGCCTCGCCCCCGCGCTGCGGGCCGGGCTCGACCAGCAGCCCGTGCGCCACGAGCCGATGGCGGTCGTCCTGCCCGAGGACCACCCGCTGGCCGCTCTGCCCGAGGTGCCGCTCGCCGCGCTCGCCGGCGAGACGGTCTACGCCGGGGCCGGCAACCCCCGCACGCCGGAGTGGACGGACCTCGCGCGGTCGCTGTTCGAGGGCCGGGGGATCGCGCTCGCGCCGCCCGCACCGCTGGCCGTCGGGGAGGAGGAGTTCCAGCGGATCATGGCCAGGACGCGTCACCCGATCCTCGCCGTGGTCGATTTTCCGCCACTGCCCTCGACGGTGCTGCGCCCGCTGGTGGAACCGGTTCCGCTGTCCCCCGTGTCCCTGGTGTGGCGGAAGGGTCTGGTTCATCCCGCTCTGGATGCTCTTCGGCGAGCGGCGGCCGTCGTCGCCGCCGAGGAGGGCTGGCTGCGGAGGCCGCCCGAAGGATGGTTGCCCGACCGGGATATTGTCGTGATGGCGGCCCGGTGATGTCTTACCACTGAAACGAACGACTGCCCTGGGAACACAGGCCTTCCACGTACGCTACATTCGGTGCCCGAGCACGGTGTGATAGACGGGGCGCTCGGAGCGGGTGGGGGCCTGCTCCGCCGGCGAGTGCTCGGGTCGTACGCGCGCCGGAAGTGTCCTCTGGGGGGAAGTGCGTGCGCGTGGAAAAGTGGCGAGAAGACGCCCAACCGGGACGGCCCGAGGGAGCGTCGGCGTTCAGGAGGAACGCCGAGGACGAGGACCTGCGTGAGACGGGGGTCCTCCCCCTGGGCGAGAAGCCCGCCGGACCCGGCGCGGAGGCGCGCGGGGCCGGCTTCGGCGCCGGCTCCCTCGGGGACCGCCGGACCCGTCTCGGAGTCTCCCCCGGTGACGACAGGACCCAGGTGCTGCCCGACGCCGCCCACCGCGCGGGGCCCCCCGCCCGGCCCGGGCCGGGCGACGGCGGCACCCGCGCCCCCGCGGCTCCGGGCCGGACGGCACCGTCCGGCAGCCCGGCGGACGGTCCCTGGGACACCGAGCGCACCACCGCCCTGCGCATCCCCCGCCAGCCGGGCGGCGCCCCCGGCGCCAGGACGGCGGGAGCCCCCTCCCGGACGGGCGGAGCACGCCCCTCGGACGATCTCGGAGCGGCCGGTCCCGCGCCGGCCCACGGATACCCGTCGTCCGAGTCCGGGACGGCCGTCCTCCCGTCGGTCCCCGGAGGTTCGCCGTCGGGCCCCGGGACTGCCGTCCTCCCCCCGGTTTCCGCAGGCCCGCCGTCGGGCCCCGGCGCCCCGGCCGCGTTCCTGCGCCCCTCCTCGGGCCCCGACGCCCCGACGACCTCCCGCGTTCCGGTCCGCGACCCCTGGCGGGAGGAGGCCGACGGCTCAGCCGCGGCCGCCCACGACCCGCACGAGGTGACGGTCCAGCTCGACTCGGTGCAGATCGGGGAGGGCCTCGAACTGCGCCGGGCGCCGGGCCGGGCGGCCCGCGCGCAGGACGCCGCCGGGCCCGTGTTCGTCGACGAGTCCGGCCGCCGTGTCCGGCTCTACCGCCGTATCGGCCTGGCCGTCGGCGTCGCCTGCGCCGGCTACGCCGTCGTCATGGTCGCCACGCTGCTGTCCGGCAACTCCGACGCCCCCTGGATGCCCGTCCCCGGTCAGGAGGACAAGCCCGCAGGCCAGGTCGAGACGACACCGCAGCCCGAGGAGACCGGCGCCGCACCCGGCTCCGGCACCAGCCCCGCCCCGGACGACACGCCGACCACCGGCGCTCCCACGCTGCCCGCGCCCGGCGCCACCGCTCCCGCGGCGGGTGGCGGTGCCGGCACCGCGGACCAGCCGGAGGCCGCCGACCCGACACCGGCGGCGACCGGGCGGAACACCACCGAACCGGCCGCCGAGGCCACCACCACGCCTCCGGACGACACCGTGAGCACGGCGCCCGCCGTCCCGCCGGTGTCCGAGGAACCCGATCCCGCGACGACCGCCCCCACCGGCGGTGAGGCCGGGGGCCCCGACGATCTCGCCGGCGCCCCCGCCGACCAGCCGGTCGTCGCCGCCGACGGCTCCGCCGCTCAGCAGGAGCCGTCCACCACCCCCGCCGCACCGTCCCCGGAGAACGTCCTCTGATGGCATCCCGCTCCGCCCGCCGCAGGGCCGCCCGCCGGCCACGCGGCGGCTCCCCGCGCCGCCGCGTGCCCTTGCGCCTGCTGCTCCCCCTGCTCGTCCTCGTCGCCCTGGCGGCCATGCTCATGCTGCGCGGCTACGTGCACAGCGAGATCCTCGCCGACCACCGCGTCCAGAAGCCCGCCCCCACCACGCAGGTGCCCGAGGAGATCCTGGAGGGCGGCCCGGTCATCGACGCCCGCGCCGGGCAGATCCAGAGCCTGAGCGTGCCCGACCGCCGCCTCGTCCTCACCTTCGACGACGGCCCGGACCCGACCTGGACGCCGAAGGTGCTCGACGTGCTGAAGAAGCACGACGCGCACGCGGTCTTCTTCGTCACCGGCACCATGGCCTCCCGCTACCCGGACCTCGTCCAGCGCATGGTCGACGAGGGCCACGAGATCGGCTTGCACACCTTCAACCACCCCGACCTCGCACTCCAGTCCACGAAGCGCATCGACTGGGAGCTGTCGCAGAACCAGCTGGCGATCACCGGCGCGGCCGGCATCCGCACCTCCCTCTTCCGCCCGCCGTACTCCTCGTACGCCGAAGCCATGGACAACGAGACCTGGCCGGTCGCCCAGTACATCGGCAGCCGCGGCTACCTCACCGTCGTCAACAACACCGACAGCGAGGACTGGAAGCGGCCCGGCGTCGACGAGATCATCCGCCGCGCCACGCCCGAGGGCGGCAAGGGCGCCATCGTCCTGATGCACGACTCCGGCGGCGACCGCAGCCAGACCGTCGAGGCGCTCGACAGGTTCCTGCCCGGCCTGAAGGAGAAGGGCTACGAGTTCGACAACCTGACCGAGGCCCTGGACGCGCCCAGCGCGCACAGCCCGGTCACCGGCGCCGAACTCTGGAAGGGCAAGGCGTGGATCTTCCTGGTCCAGGCCTCCGAGCACGTCACCGGCGTCCTGGTGGTCGGCCTCGCGGTCATCGGGACCCTGGTCATCGGCCGCTTCGTGCTGATGCTGCTCCTCGCCGGCGTCCACGCCCGCCGCGTCCGCCGCGGGAACTTCCGCTGGGGCCCGCCGGTCACCGAACCGGTGACGGTGCTGGTGCCGGCGTACAACGAGGCCAAGTGCATCGAGAACACCGTCAACTCCCTGATGGCGAGCGAGCACCCGATCGAGGTCCTCGTCATCGACGACGGCTCCACCGACGGCACCGCCCGCATCGTCGAGGCGATGGGCCTGCCCAACGTACGGGTCATCCGCCAGCTCAACGCGGGCAAGCCGGCCGCGCTCAACCGGGGCCTGGCCAACGCCCGGTACGACATCGTCGTGATGATGGACGGCGACACCGTCTTCGAGCCGTCCACCGTCCGCGAACTCGTCCAGCCCTTCGGCGACCCCAGGGTCGGCGCGGTGGCGGGCAACGCCAAGGTCGGCAACAAGGACAGCCTCATCGGCGCCTGGCAGCACATCGAGTACGTGATGGGCTTCAACCTGGACCGCCGGATGTACGACATCCTCGGCTGCATGCCGACCATCCCCGGCGCGGTCGGCGCCTTCCGCCGCTCCGCCCTGGAGCCCATCGGCGGCATGAGCGACGACACCCTCGCCGAGGACACCGACGTCACCATGGCGCTGCACCGCGCCGGCTGGCGCGTGGTCTACGCCGAGAACGCCCGCGCCTGGACCGAGGCCCCTGAGTCCGTCCAGCAGCTGTGGTCGCAGCGCTACCGCTGGTCGTACGGCACCATGCAGGCCATCTGGAAGCACCGCCGCGCGGTGATCGACAAGGGCCCCTCGGGCCGCTTCGGCCGAGTCGGCCTGCCCTTCGTCTCCCTGTTCATGATCGTGGCCCCGCTGCTGGCCCCGCTGATCGACGTCTTCCTGCTCTACGGCGTCGTCTTCGGCCCCACCGAGAAGACGATCGTGGCGTGGCTGGGCGTCCTCGCCATCCAGGCGGTCTGCGCGGCCTTCGCCTTCCGCCTCGACCGTGAACGCATGACCCACCTGATCTCGCTGCCGCTGCAGCAGATCCTCTACCGCCAGCTCATGTACGTCGTGCTGCTCCAGTCCTGGATCACCGCGCTCACCGGCGGCCGCCTGCGCTGGCAGAAGCTGCGGCGCACCGGCGTGGTCGAGGCGCCCGTCGCCGGAGCGGTGCCGGGCCAGCGCGCCCCGCACAGCGATGATCGGAGGCCCGTGGCATGACCCACGGATACACGACCGGCACGGGTACGAGCCCGGAGCCGGCGGGCCCGTACGGAACGCCGTACCCGGAGGGTGCGGGCACGGCCCCGGAGACGCCGTACACGCTCCCGCAGCAGCGCGCGGGCGAGCCGGCGCCCGAGCCCGAGCCGACGCCCAGGAAGCCGGGCCGGGACCGGTACCTGGACCTGCTGCGCTCCATCGCCCTGGTCCGCGTCGTGGTGTACCACCTCTTCGGCTGGGCCTGGCTGACGGTGCTGTTCCCGTCGATGGGCGTGATGTTCGCGCTGGCGGGCTCGCTGATGGCGCGTTCGCTGAAGCGCCCGGCGCTGGGTGTGATCCGCAGCCGCGTCCGGCGCCTGCTGCCGCCCCTGTGGGCGTTCTCCGCGGTCGTGCTGGCGATGATGTTCGTCAACGGCTGGAACCCCGCCGAGGACCCGGACCACGGTGACACCTGGGGCCTGATCGGGCTGTTCAACTACGTCGTCCCGATCGGCGCCCCGCCCTACCCCTGGCACGTCGGCTCCCCGTCGGGACTGCTGGAGGACACCTGGGCGGTGCAGGCCGCGGGTGTCCTGTGGTACCTGCGCGCCTACCTCTGGTTCGTCCTCGCGTCGCCGCTGCTGCTGTGGCTGTTCCGCAAGGCCCCCTGGCCGACGCTGCTCGCGCCGCTCGGTCTGACGGCGGTCGTCGGCACGGGCGTGGTGACCATCCCCGGTGAGACGGGCAACGCGGTCACCGACTTCGCGGTCTACGGCAGCTGCTGGGTGCTGGGCTTCGCCCACCACGAGGGCCTGCTGAAGCAGATCCCCCGGTACCTCTCCGTCTCCTGCGCGTCCCTGGTGATGGCCTTCGGCCTGTGGTGGGCCTCGAACCACCTCGGCCCCGACGGCTGGGACCTCAACGACATCCCGCTGGCCCAGGCCACCTGGTCGTTCGGCTTCGTCGTGATCCTGCTCCAGTACTCCCCGTCCTGGCAGGAACTTCCCGGCCGGCTGGCCAAGTGGGACAAGCTGGTGACCCTCTCCAACAACCGCGCGGTCACCATCTACCTGTGGCACAACCTGCTGATCATGACGACGGTCCCGATCATCGACCTGGCCTATCGGCTCCCCTTCATGCAGAGCGAGCGGGCGACGGGCGCCCTGGACAGCGCCTACACGCTCTGGATGTTCGCCCTCGTCTGGCCGCTCATCGGCCTGATGGTCCTCGCGGTCGGCTGGGTCGAGGACCTCGCGGCGAAGCGCAGGCCACGCCTGTGGCCGAACGGAGGCAAGGGCGAGCGCCCCCGGCCGAGCGGTGGGGCGCGCCGGGGCTGACGCCACGGTTGCCCGGGCCACCGGGGTCGGACGGTGGCCCAACGGTCACTTCGTGATGTGGGCGAGGAAGGCGGCCCATGCGGTGGGGGAGAGGCCGAGCCGGGGGCCCGGCGCGTCCTTCGAGTCGCGTATGAGGACGGCGGAGGGAGTGGCGGCCACCTCGACGCAGTTGGAGGCGTCGGGGCTGTAGGAGGACTTGCGCCATTGGCAATCGGGCATGGTGACTTCAGCTCTCCTGGGCGAGGCGGTGGATCAGGTCGCGGGACTCGGCGGGCTTGAGGGCGTTCGACTCCATACGGTCGAGCACTGAACGGTACTTGTCCAACTGGGCTTCCGCGTCCAGGAATTCGCACCCGTGGTGAGTGTCCAGCTGCACGGTGTCGAGCTGTGGGACGGGACCCAGCAGGTAGTCGATCGACTGTCCCGTTCCCGGGAAGGAACCCTTGCCGAACGGGATGACCCGAACGGTGACGTGGTCCAGTTCGCTCATGTCCAGCAGGTGCCGGAGCTGGGCGCGGACGGTCGTGGAGCCGCCGTACCCCATGTGCAGCGCGGACTCGTGGATCACCGCCGTGTAGGGCGGCGGGTTCTCGCGGTGGAGAATGCCCTGGCGCTTGATGCGGTGCGTCACGCGGTGCTCGATCTCGTACTGCCGCAACGGCGGCACCGCTTCGCAGAAGAGTGCACGAGCGTGGTCCGTGGTCTGCAGGAGCGCCGGGATGTGGACGACCAGCGCCACGCGCAGGGCTGCCGCGTGGTGCTCCAGTTCGGCGAGGTCGACGAGGCCCATCGGGAGATGCTCGCGGTACTCCTCCCACCAGCCTCGTGACCGCCGCCCGGTCATCGCGGCCAACGCGTCGACCAGCGCGGCGTCGGGGCAGGCGTAGGCGTGTGCCATGGAGTGGATCCGGTCGGCACTGACAGGCGTACGACCCGTCTCGATCATGCTGATGCGTGCCTGGTTGACGCCGAGCAGTTCACCGGCGGCAGTCGCGGTGAGGCCGGCCCGTTCACGAAGCTTGCGCAGCTCAGCGCCCAGTCTCCGCTGCCGCAGCGTCGGATTGTTCGTGGGCGGCAAAGTGTGTCCCTCCCGGCCGCGAGGCGGCGCGTTTCTCCCTCACACGAGTGAAGCATGGATGGTTTCCGCTGGCCTCGTAGGAACCATCTAACCATCGGCCCTACGGTGGTCACACGACGCTCGATCGCCTGCTCCGTGAGCCGGAAGTGCACCGCGAACCGCGGCACCGCCACCACCCGACGGAGTCGTCGAGCGAACCCGCGTGCCCCTTCAACTCCCCGGAGACGACCATGGTCACCGTAGCCCCGTCCCACCCCTGGACGTACGCCCTTCGCCTCCCCCGTGACCCCCGCGCGGTACGCGTCGCACGCATGACGGTGCGGGCCGCGCTCGACGGACACGGCAGGCAGGACGCCGTCGACGTCGTGGAGTTGCTGACGTCGGAGCTGGTCACCAACGCCTACCTGCACACCGAGGGGGCCGCCTCCCTGCGGCTCACGGGGCTGAGCGGCGGTCGGCTGCGGGTCGGGGTGTGGGACAGCGACCCGTGCGTTCCCGCCCCGTTCGGCGGGGCCGGCGCCGACTCCGTCCCGCTCGCTCCGCCCGACGCTGGTTCCGGGCGCGGGCTGCGTCTCGTGCAGGAGTACGCCGACTCCTGGGGAGGGTGGGCCCTCGGTGACGGCGCGCTGGGGCGAGGAGCCGGGAAGCTGCTCTGGTTCGAGGTGGGCGGGCGTGCCGCACTGCCCCTGTCGCGGAAGTGAACGATGCGGCCAGGGGGCGGGGCGGACGGGCAAGCGGCGGACGCCGTGACCGACGGCGGGCGGGGAGCCGGCCGGACCCACCGGTCCGACGGCATCCGTGAGGAAGCCCGCCCCGTACGGGTGCCCCGCCCGGCAGAACCCCCACGGGCAGCCCCCGCAGCGCTGAACCTCACCGCGCCGACCGCGCCCCCTGCCGGACATCTCTCACCGGACCCCCGCCCCGGGTGAGCGCAACGTTCCCTGCCGGTCACCGCCCGCCACAGCCACGAAACGCCCCCTCCCTACCTTCGGGACCAGCCCCTCGCGGCACCCGTCCGCGCCCCGGAGAGCAGTGGAGGCCCCATGACAGCCCGCAGCGGCCGCTGGATTCACGAGTGGGACCCGGAGGACGAGACCTTCTGGAACCGCACCGGAGAGAAGATCGCCCGCCGCAACCTGCTCTTCTCCGTGCTGTCCGAGCACATCGGGTTCTCGGTCTGGACGATGTGGTCCGTGCTGGTGCTCTTCATGGGTCCCGAGTACGGACTGACGCCCGCCGACAAGTTCCTGCTGACGTCGATGGTCACACTGGTCGGCGCCGTGGTCCGGGTGCCGTACACCTTCGCCGTCGCGGTCTTCGGCGGGCGGAACTGGACGGTGATCAGCGCGGGACTGCTGCTCGTGCCCACCGTCGCCGCGTTCGCCGTGATGGAGCCGGGGACGTCCTTCTCCACGTTCCTGCTGGTCGGCCTGCTGGCCGGGATCGGCGGCGGCAACTTCGCCTCCTCCATGACCAACATCAACGCCTTCTTCCCGCTGCGGAGGAAGGGCTGGGCGCTCGGGCTGAACGCCGGCGGCGGCAACATCGGCGTCCCGGTGATCCAGCTCGCCGCCCTGGCGATCATCGGCGCGAGCGGCGGACCGCGCGTGCTGCTCGGCGTCTACATCCCGCTGATCGTCGTCGCCGCCGTGCTCGCCGCGCTCTGCATGGACAACCTCGCCTCGGTGAGGAACGACACCGGCGCCGCCAGGGACGCCGCGCGGGACGCGCACACCTGGATCATGTCCTTCCTCTACATCGGCACCTTCGGCTCGTTCATCGGCTACAGCTTCGCCTTCGGCCAGGTACTGCAGAACCAGTTCGACCGCACCCCGCTGGAGGCCGCGTACGTCACCTTCATCGGGCCGCTGCTCGGCTCCCTGATCCGCCCGGTGGGCGGCTCGCTCGCCGACCGGTACGGCGGCGCGCGGATCACCCTGTGGAACTTCGTCGCCATGGGCGCGGCGACGGCGGTGCTGATCGTCGCCTCCGTGCAGCAGTCGCTGGCGCTGTTCACCGTCGCCTTCGTGGTGCTGTTCGTGCTGACCGGCCTCGGCAACGGGTCGACGTACAAGATGATCCCCGGCATCTTCCAGGCGAAGGCACGGGCCAAGGGGCTCACGGGTGAGGAGGCGGCCGCGTACGGGCGGCGGCTGTCGGGGGCGTCCATGGGGCTGATCGGCGCGGTGGGCGCGCTGGGCGGGGTCGGCATCAACCTGGCCTTCCGGCAGTCCTTCCTCTCCTACGGCTCCGGCACCGGCGCGTTCGTCGCCTTCCTCGCCTGCTACGCGGTCTGCTTCGCGGTCACCTGGGCGGTATACCTTCGCCGCCCGGCGGTCCGGCCGACGGGCACGGGTGCCGCCCCGCAGGAGAAGCCGCAGCTCAGCTACGCCGACGTATGACGCTGTGCCCATCCGGGGGGCGCCCCCCGGGCCCCCGGCCGAAGATCGCTCCCGCCGATCAGGACGGAACCGTGTATCAGTAACACCGTGGACATGAAGCCGAACCGAGCCCGTCACGCATCGTTGACAGGCTCGGCCGGCAGGGAGGTGGAGCCGCACCTCCCTGTGGTACGCCGACTCGAGCCGGGACGAGAGCCATGTACGACGAACAAGAGCAGCCGCCGGAACACGGGCCCCTCGCGGGGTTCACCGTGGGGGTGACCGCGGCGCGCCGGGCCGACGAGCTGGGCGCGCTGCTGGAACGGCGCGGAGCCGCCGTGCTGCACGCCCCGGCCCTGCGGATCGTGCCGCTCGCCGACGACAGCGAGCTGCTGGCCGCCACCAAGGACATCATCGGGCGGGCCCCGGACATCGCGGTCGCCACCACCGCCATCGGGTTCCGGGGCTGGGTGGAGGCCGCCGACGGCTGGGGGCTGGGCGAGGACCTGCTGGCGCGGCTGCGCGGGGTGCGGATCCTGGCGCGCGGCCCCAAGGTGAAGGGCGCGATCCGGGCCGCCGGGCTGACCGAGGAGTGGTCGCCGGCGTCGGAGTCGCTGGCCGAAGTGCTCGACCGGCTCCTCGAGGAGGGGGTCGACGGACTGCGGATCGCCGTACAGCTGCACGGTGAGCCGCTGCCCGGGTTCGTGGAGTCGCTGCGGGCCGGGGGAGCGGAGGTGGTGGGGGTGCCGGTCTACCGGTGGCTGCCGCCGGAGGACATCGGCCCGGTCGACCGCCTCATCGACGGATGCGTCGCCCGGAACCTGGACGCGGTCACCTTCACCAGCGCGCCCGCCGCCGCCTCCCTGCTGTCCCGCGCGCAGGAGCGCGGGCTGCTCGACGAGCTGCTCGCCGCGCTCGGCCACGACGTGCTGTCCGCCTGCGTCGGCCCGGTCACCGCGCTGCCGCTGCAGGCCCGCGGCATCGACACGGTGCAGCCCGAACGCTTCCGGCTCGGCCCGCTGGTCCAGCTGCTCTGCCGGGAACTGCCCGCACGGGCCCGCGCGTTGCCCGTCGCCGGGCACCGGGTGGAGATCCGGGGGCACGCGGTCCTGGTGGACGGCGCGCTCCGCCCCGTGCCGCCGGCCGGGATGTCCCTGCTGCGGGCGCTGTCCCGGCGGCCCGGCTGGGTCGTCTCCCGCGCGGAGCTGCTGCGCGCCCTTCCGGGCGCCGGCCGCGACGAGCACGCGGTGGAGACCGCCATGGCCCGCCTGCGCTCCGCCCTGGGCGCCCCGAAGCTGATCCAGACGGTCGTCAAGCGCGGCTACCGTCTCGCCCTGGACCCGGCGGCGGGGTCGAAGTACGACGCGGACGGGTGAGACGGCCCGTACCGGCCGCCACGGGCGACGGTGGACCTTGCGGCGCTCCGGGCCTTGGCGACGTGCTCCTCGAACCGCTCGCGGCGCACGGTGCCTGCCGCGTCGGACGACCGAGCGGCCCAGGGGTTCCGGCGGCCGGGGCGGGCGGGCACTGTGGGAGGGGAACGGCTTCCCGGATCGCTCACCGGCCCCGCGCGCGGGGCCAACCTAGGCGGTGACAGGAACATGGCACTGGGTACGGCCACGGCACCCCACGAACTGCGGTTCGACACCGGGCGGGTCTGCCTGGACCTGCTCGCGACCACCCATCCCGGGGAGCGGCTCGGCTCCGTGGAGGCGCTGCGCGCCTGGATCACCGGCTCCGGACTCGTGCCCGCGGGCACCGTGCTCGCCCACGCCGACGCCTCCTGGCTGCCGGCCTTCCGCGAACTGCGCGGGTGGCTGGCCCCGTTGGTGCGCGGCCGGCCGGCGCCCGGGGTCCCCTCGTACGACCTCGCGCTCGCCCGGGTGAACGAACTGGCCCGCGCGGCGCCCCCGGCGCCCCGCGCGGTGCCCGGTGAGGGCGGCGTGCTGGTGCGCCGCCTCGACGGCCCGCCCGGCCGGGCCGCGCTGCTCGCGGCCGTCGCGCGGGACGCGGTGGACCTGCTCACCGACCCCGTGGTGCGCGCAGGCCTGCGGCAGTGCGAGGGCGACGACTGCCCGATCGTGTACGTCGACACGTCCCGCGGGCGCAGGCGGCGCTGGTGCTCCAGCGAGGTCTGCGGCAACCGGGAGCGCGTGGCCCGCCACCGCCGGCGCGCGGCACTGGCGCGCGCCTGACCGAACTCCGGTGTCCCTCGCGGACCTTCCGTGCGCCGCCCGCGGGAAAGCGGTGAAGTGACGTTCGTGGCACCGCGGTTCACTGCCCCTGTGTCGTGACGTACGTCACACCGCTGCCGTTGTGCCGGAAACGCAGGGAAACGGCGGGGGATCGTGGGTCCGTGTCCCGGTCGTCACATGACCCCGCGGAAAACCGTCACCTCCCCCTGAACACCCGCCTCCCGCCGTCCGTACCGGTTGTCGGGCGACCGACGGGGAATCCCCCGGACACCGGAGGCGGGCGTGCGCAAGGATGCGGCCGTGGCCAATGAGCGCGGAGCGAGGGCCCGACATCGCATGTCCTCACAGCCCTCGGGGCCCGACGAGGAGCTGATGCGCGCTGTACCGCGAGCACGCCGGACCTCTGCCGGCCTCCGTCCTGCGACTGGTCGCCGGAGACCGGCAGCGCGCCGAGGACGTCGTCCGGGAAACGCTCATCCGTGCCCGGAAGGACGCCGGGCAGCCGGGTGACCGCGACCGTGACCCTGGAGAAGAAGCTCTGGGACACCGGGATCGTCACGGAGCCGAAGAACGTCAGGGGCGAGCGGAAGTGCTCGCTGACCGCCGTCGGCAGGAACGGCGAGCGCGAGACGGTGAACTCCTGGTCCGTCCCCGGCGAGGGCCACGGACTGCCGGACGCCAGGTCGGAGAAGGCCGGGCAGCCGCTGTACGTCCGGGGAGGCGCCGCCCTCCAGCCGAACGGGATCGACCACTTCCAGGTCATGACCTTCGACGGCGAGCCGCTCGTGGAGGTCGACGCGTAGCCTTCCGGGGCTCCCTTCGCGTACGGTTGACGGCTGCCCAGCACGTCAGAAGGGGGCCCGGTGGCCGCTCAGGCTCAACAGCAAACCGCGGTCGATCCGGTTCACGACTCCGTTCGCGACCGGGAGATCCGAGTCGAACAGGAACACCTCGACCGGGTGTACCGGCGCCTCGAGGAGAAGATCCACGAGGCCGAGTTCCTCATGCGCGACGCCGCCCGGCGCGGCCAGGTCGGCACGCCCGGCGCCCTCGCCGAGCGGGACGCCCAGGTCTTCCGGGCCGGTGTCCACCTCAACCGGCTGAACAACGAGTACGAGGACTTCCTCTTCGGCCGCATCGACCTGCTGCTCGGCAGGGACGGCAAGAAGGGCCCCGACGGCGCGTACACCGCCGTCGAGCCAGCCGAGGACGCCGTGCGCCCCGACAACACCGCCGACATCGCCGAGACCCTGCACATCGGCCGCATCGGCGTCCTGGACGAGGACTACGCCCCGCTGGTCATCGACTGGCGGGCGCCGGCCGCCGCCCCCTTCTACCGCTCCACCCCGGTCGACCCCGGCCGGGTCGTGCGCCGCCGCGTCATCCGCTCCAAGGGCCGCCGGGTCCGAAGCGTCGAGGACGACCTGATGCGCCCCGAGCTGACGGCGTCCCTGGACGGCCGCGAGCTGCCCGTGATCGGCGACGGCGCCCTGATGGCCGCGCTCGGCCAGGCCCGTACGCACACCATGCGGGACATCGTGGCGTCCATCCAGGCCGAGCAGGACCTGGTGATCCGCGCCCCCGCCGCCTCCGTGACGTACGTCGAGGGCGGCCCCGGCACCGGCAAGACCGCCGTCGCCCTGCACCGCGCGGCCTACCTCCTCTACCAGGACCGGCGCCGGTACGCGGGCGGCATCCTGATCGTCTCGCCCACCCCGCTCCTCGTCGCCTACACCGAGGGCGTGCTGCCCTCCCTCGGGGAGGAGGGCCAGGTCGCCGTCCGCGCCATCGGATCGCTGGTCGACGGCGCCGAGGCCACGCTGTACGACTCCCCGTCGGTGGCCCTCGCCAAGGGCTCGTACCGCATGCTGAAGGTGCTGCGGAAGGCCGCGCGCGGTGCGCTGGAGCGACACGATTCACCGCAGCGGCTGCGGGTCGTCGCCTTCGGCCGCCGCCTGGAACTGGAGGCGGAGGAACTGGCGGACGTCCGCCGCACCGCCCTCGGCGGCACCGCCCCGGTCAACCTGCTGCGCCCCCGCGCCCGCAAGCTGCTCCTCGACGCCCTGTGGGAGCGCTCCGGCGCCGGGCAGCGGCACACCGACCCGGAGCTGGCCGCGGAGCTGCGCGCCTCCTTCGACGAGGACGTCACCTCCGAGGACGACTTCACCGCCTTCCTCGACGCCTGGTGGCCCGAGCTGACCCCGGCCGCCGTCCTGGACGCCATGGCGGACGAGAGGCGCCTCGGCCGCTGGGCCCGGCGCGTCCTCAACCCGGGCGAGGTCCGCAAGGTCGCCCGCGCGCTGAAGCGCAGCGGCCGCTCCGTGCACGACATCGCGATGCTCGACGAGCTCCAGGCGATCCTCGGCGCCCCGGCCCGCCCCCGCAGGAAGCGCGAGCTCGACCCGCTGGACCAGCTCACCGGCCTGGAGGAGCTGATGCCGGTGCGCGAGGAGAGCCAGCGCGAGCGGGCCGAGCGGCTCGCCCAGGAGCGCGTCGAGTACGCGCACGTCATCGTCGACGAGGCCCAGGACCTCACCCCGATGCAGTGGCGCATGGTCGGCCGCCGCGGCCGGCACGCCACCTGGACGGTCGTGGGCGACCCGGCCCAGTCCTCCTGGTCCGACCCCGACGAGGCCGCCCAGGCCCGCGACGAGGCCCTCGGCAGCCGTCCGCGCCGCCGCTTCGAGCTCACCGTGAACTACCGCAACCCCGCCGAGATCGCCGAGCTGGCGTCGAAGGTCCTCGCCCTCGCCATGCCGGGCTCGCGGTCGCCGAGGGCGGTCCGCTCCACCGGCGTGGAGCCGCGCTTCTCCGTCGCCGGGGACCCGCTGGGCGAGACCGTGCGCGCGGAGGCGGCCCGGCTGCTGGACCGGGTGGACGGCACCGTCGGCGTGGTCGTCGCCATGCAGCGCCGCGAGGAGGCCCGGCGCTGGCTCGACGGGCTCGGCGACCGCGTGGTGGCGCTCGGCAGCCTGGAGGCCAAGGGCCTGGAGTACGACGCGACGGTCGTCGTCTCCCCGGCGGAGATCGCCGACGAGTCCCCGGCCGGCCTGCGGGTCCTGTACGTCGCCCTGACCCGGGCCACGCAGCAGCTGACGGTGGTCTCGGCGGACCGCGACGAGCCCGACGCGGCCGGGGTGCCGGATCTGCTGAGGGACTGAGGGGCGCCCGGAAAAAGGGTTGCGCCACGGGAATGGCGTCACCGGATCCGTTTGTTAGCCTTGACGTGGCACCGGCCCGATCCAAGCCCCCGGGCCCAACCTTAGTCGCTTCGAGCGACCACTTGCCGCGAGGCGAGCATGGCGGGTCGGTGTCACTCACGTGTTGAAGGGGCCCATGTCACTTCCCGGTGACATGGGTCCCTTCTCGTGCCCGGCCGCCTCCATGTGACGGAAAACTCTTTCCGCGGTGCGGTATGCGTCGGTGAACAAAACGTCCGCAATCCGGGGCGGCTACCGCGTACCCAGGGGTAGGTGCGACGATCGGACGGCACATTCAGCGGCACGGTGAAAGCAGAGGAAGTCGGCCATGGCAACGGCGCCCAGCGTCTCCTACTCGATGACGATCCGGCTGGAGGTGCCCGCGAGCGGAACCGCCGTATCGCAGCTCACCACGGCCGTGGAGTCCTCCGGAGGCTCGGTGACCGGTCTCGACGTCACCGCGTCGGGCCACGAGAAACTCCGCATCGACGTCACCATCGCGGCCTCCTCCACCGCGCACGCCGACGAGATCGTCGAGCAGCTGCGCGGCATCGAGGGCGTCATCCTGGGCAAGGTCTCCGACCGTACGTTCCTGATGCACCTCGGCGGCAAGATCGAGATGGCGTCGAAGCACCCCATCCGCAACCGTGACGACCTGTCCATGGTCTACACGCCCGGCGTGGCCCGGGTGTGCATGGCGATCGCGGAGAACCCCGAGGACGCCCGCCGCCTGACCATCAAGCGCAACTCCGTTGCGGTCGTGACGGACGGCTCCGCGGTGCTGGGCCTGGGCAACATCGGCCCGAAGGCCGCGCTGCCGGTGATGGAGGGCAAGGCGGCCCTGTTCAAGCGGTTCGCCGGCATCGACGCCTGGCCGCTCTGTCTGGACACCCAGGACACCGACGCGATCGTCGAGATCGTCAAGGCGATCGCCCCCGGCTTCGCCGGCATCAACCTCGAGGACATCTCCGCACCCCGCTGCTTCGAGATCGAGGCCCGGCTGCGCGAGGCCCTGGACATCCCCGTCTTCCACGACGACCAGCACGGCACCGCGATCGTCGTCCTGGCGGCCCTGACCAACGCCCTGCGGGTCACCGGCAAGGCCATCGAGGACATCCGCGTGGTGATGTCCGGCGCCGGCGCGGCCGGGACGGCCATCCTGAAGCTGCTGCTCGCCGCCGGGGTGAAGAACGCGGTGGTGGCCGACATCCACGGCGTCGTGCACGCCGACCGCGCCGACCTCGTCGGCGCCGCCCCCGGCTCCGCGCTGCGCTGGATCGCCGACAACACCAACCTCGAGAACCTCGCCGGCACCCTGAAGGAGGCCGTGCGCGGCGCGGACGTCTTCATCGGCGTCTCCGCCCCCAACGTCCTCGACGGCACGGACGTGGCCGCGATGGCCGAGGGTGCGATCGTGTTCGCGCTCGCGAATCCCGACCCCGAGGTGGACCCGACGATCGCCCGCCGGACGGCGGCCGTCGTCGCCACCGGCCGCTCCGACTTCCCCAACCAGATCAACAACGTGCTGGTCTTCCCGGGAGTCTTCCGCGGCCTGCTGGACGCCCAGTCCCACACCGTCAACACCGAGATGATGCTCGCCGCCGCGAAGGCCCTGGCCGACGTGGTCACCGAGGACGAGCTCAACCCGAACTACATCATCCCCAGCGTCTTCAACGACAAGGTCGCCGGCGCCGTCGCCGGAGCGGTGCGCGACGCGGCGAAGGCGGCGGGGGTGTCGGCCTCCCAGGGGAACCTGTCGCCCGGAGGGCTGTGAGGATCACCACGGCGGGTTGGAACCGGCGCGTCGGGGCACCCGGAGGTCCTGGCCGCCCTCTATGGTTGCGGCCGGGCCGTGACGCTCTTCGTGTGACTCCCCAGGGTGTTCTCACGACTCCTGCGGGTGCCGGATTGGCATTACCGCCGCAGGTAGAGGCAGGATGCGTCCCTGGGCGCGAGGGTCTGACGAGGGACCCGGGTCCGGGGACCCACCGAGGAACCTGGCAGCATCGGCTTGGCCGTGCCCGACATGCGGCTCCGCCGCGTGGCACGCCTCAACGGCAAGAAGAACACGGGAGTAACAACATGAACCGCAGTGAGCTGGTGGCCGCGCTGGCCGACCGCGCCGAGGTGACTCGCAAGGACGCCGACGCCGTGCTGGCCGCGTTCGCCGAGGTCGTCGGCGACATCGTCTCCAAGGGCGACGAGAAGGTCACCGTCCCCGGCTTCCTGACCTTCGAGCGCACCCACCGGGCCGCGCGCACCGCGCGCAACCCCCAGACCGGTGAGCCGATTCAGATCCCGGCGGGGTACAGCGTGAAGGTGTCGGCGGGCTCGAAGCTGAAGGAAGCCGCCAAGGGCAAGTAAGGGCGCGTGAGCGCCGTTCGGGCGCGGCGCCGTGGGCGACTGCCGGCGGTCCGTGGCTGATCGCGCAACTCCCCGCGCCCCCTCGGGGCGCTCGCACATACGCCGATGGGGCGGTCACCCGGAGTGGGTGACCGCCCCATCGGCGTAGGTGCGAAGACTCCTGCTATCCGAGCGCCTTGCCCGGGAGTTCGACCTTCGCACCCAGTTCCACGAGCTTCTCCATGAAGTTCTCGTAACCGCGGTTGATCAGGCCGATGCCGTGGACCCGGGAGGTGCCCTGGGCGGCGAGGGCGGCGATGAGGTAGGAGAAGCCGCCGCGCAGGTCGGGGATGACGAGGTCCGCGCCCTGGAGCCTCGTCGGGCCCGAGACGACCGCCGAGTGGAGGAAGTTGCGCTGGCCGAAGCGGCAGTCGGAGCCGCCCAGGCACTCGCGGTACAGCTGGATGTGCGCGCCCATCTGGTTGAGCGCGGAGGTGAAGCCGAGCCGGGACTCGTAGACCGTCTCGTGGACGATGGACAGGCCCGTCGCCTGGGTCAGCGCGACCACCAGCGGCTGCTGCCAGTCGGTCTGGAAGCCCGGGTGCACGTCCGTCTCCAGCGCGATGGACTTCAACTGCCCGCCGGGGTGCCAGAAACGGATGCCCTCGGCGTCGATCTCGAAGGCGCCGCCGACCTTCCGGTAGGTGTTCAGGAACGTCATCATCGAGCGCTGCTGGGCGCCGTGGACGTAGACGTTGCCCTCGGTCGCCAGCGCCGCGGACGCCCAGGAAGCGGCCTCCAGGCGGTCGGGGAGGGCACGGTGGGTGTAGCCGCCGAGCTTGTCCACACCGGTGACGCGGATGGTCCGGTCGGTGTCCATCGCGATGATCGCGCCCATCTTCTGCAGGACGCAGATCAGGTCCTCGATCTCCGGCTCCACTGCCGCGTTGGACAGGACGGTGACGCCCTCGGCGAGGACCGCCGTCAGCAGCACCTGCTCGGTCGCGCCGACCGAGGGGTACGGCAGCCGGATCTTGGTGCCGCGCAGCCGCTGCGGGGCCTCCAGGTACTGGCCGTCCGCCCGCTTCTCGATGGTCGCGCCGAACTGCCGCAGCACGTCGAAGTGGAAGTCGATGGGCCGGCCGCCGATGTCGCAGCCGCCGAGACCCGGGATGAACGCGTGCCCGAGCCGGTGCAGCAGCGGGCCGCAGAACAGGATCGGGATCCGCGAGGATCCGGCGTGGGCATCGATGTCGGCGACGTTGGCGCTCTCCACGTACGTGGGGTCGAGCACCAGCTCGCCGGGCTCCTCGCCCGGACGGACCGTCACGCCGTGCAGTTGCAGCAGCCCCCGGACGACCCGGACGTCACGGATGTCCGGGACGTTGCCCAGACGGCTCGGTGCGCTGCCCAGCAGCGCGGCGACCATGGCCTTCGGTACGAGGTTCTTCGCACCGCGGACACGGATCTCGCCCTCCAGCGGGGTCCCGCCGTGGACAAGCAGTACGTCATCAGCGCCGTTGACGGTCATGAATCTCGCGTTCCGTGGGAGTGGGGCAGGGGCCAGAAGGGAAAGGGTAGTCGCCCTCGGCCCCCCTTCCGTAAGCCCGAGGAGGGCCCCGGGACGTCATGGCTCTGTCACAACACGGAACGTTCCGGGGAGGGCACGCCCGGTCACCGTCCTCGCCGTGCGCCGCGGACGCCCCGTCCGCCCGTCCGCCCCCCGCCACCGCCCGCGAACGGGGCCCCACCGGGCCGCACCCTCGCATCGCGGCCGTGTTCACTCCCGTACCCCGTTGTCTCCCCACGCGGGAGCGGGATGCGGGATCATGTCTGGCATGACCGAGGTGTCCTCGCTCACAGGGCGGCTGCTCGTGGCCACTCCCGCCCTGGCGGACCCGAACTTCGACCGTGCGGTGGTGCTCCTCCTCGACCACGACGAGGAGGGCTCCCTCGGTGTCGTCCTGAACCGTCCGACGCCGGTGGACGTGGGCGACATCCTGGAGGGCTGGGCGGATCTGGCCGGCGAACCGGGTGTCGTCTTCCAGGGCGGCCCGGTGTCACTGGACTCGGCCCTCGGCGTCGCCGTCGTCCCCGGCGGGACGGGCGGGGACGACGCGCCGCCGGGCTGGCGCCGGGTGCACGGCGCGATCGGGCTGGTCGATCTGGAGGCCCCGCCGGAGCTGCTCGCCTCCGTCCTCGGCTCGCTGCGCATCTTCGCCGGATACGCCGGCTGGGGTCCCGGCCAGCTGGAGGACGAGCTGGCGGACGGCGCCTGGTACGTCGTGGAGTCGGAACCCGGCGACGTCTCCTCGCCCTCCCCGGAGCGGCTCTGGCGCGAGGTGCTGCGCCGCCAGCGCAACGAGCTGGCGATGGTGGCCACCTATCCGGACGACCCTTCGCTCAACTGATGCGTGTGAGCTTCAGTACCCTTGGCTGTTATGAGCACTCTTGAGCCCGAGCGCGGGACTGGTACGGGGACCCTCGTCGAGCCGACGCCGCAGACCTCCCACGGTGACGGTGACCACGAGCGCTTCGCCCACTACGTCCAGAAGGACAAGATCATGGCGAGCGCCCTCGACGGGACCCCCGTCGTGGCGTTGTGCGGCAAGGTGTGGGTGCCCGGCCGCGACCCGAAGAAGTACCCGGTGTGCCCCATGTGCAAGGAGATCTACGAGTCCATGGGCGCCGGCGGCGACGACAAGGGCAAGGGCGACAAGTAGTCCGTCCCCTCCCTCCGCCGGTCCGGTCCTCCCGAGGCCCCCGGGGTGTGCTGTGCGCGTCCCGGGGGCCTTTGTGCCGTCCGCGGCGTTGCACAGGGCGCGTCCAGTGGCCACGGAGTGGTGGAGACCTCCTGTGGCGCGGCCCGTCCAGTCCCTGGCCTCCGGTGTGTTGTGCACAGCGAAGTCGCCATCGCGTATGTCGCAACGTGCGCGGAGGGGTGACTCCATGGAGCTGTCCGCCCGCCTGGCCGCCGCCGCGGCCGTCCCCGCCACCGCCGCCCACGCGCCTCGGACCTCGGACCTCGGGAACCTCCTCCTCCGACGAGGACGAGAGGACCGGCGCCCTCCGCGTCCGGCTCTTCCGGGAGGTCGACGACAGGCCCGAGGAACAGGTCGTCGACGCCGTCCCCGCCGGGTCGGAGAAGGCGTACGAGGGCACCGACGTCACCGTCGGGCACCTCCCCGTCGAGGCCCGCGCCCAGCGCGTCAAGGCGGCCCTCAACGACCCGGAGTCCGCGCCCGACCTCATCGAGTACGGCAACACCGACACCGCCGGTCATGTGCAAGGACGGCGGACTCGCCGACGTCACCGAGGAGTTCGGGGCCCGGGACGAGGACGAGGACACCGACCCGGCCGCCGGGCAGTCGGTCACCGTCGACGGCAGCGTCCACGGAGCCCTCGTACTCCGTCGGCGTCCGCGCGCTCTGCTGCCGCACCGACGTCTTCGGCGAGCCCGGCCCCGACGTCCCGAGGAACCAGGCCGAGCCGGTCTCCACGGCGAAGGAGGTCCACGCCGCGAGACCCGGGATGTACGGCACCGCGGCCGGCGGCGCCTGCACCTACGGCACGATGTCCTTCGTCCGGGCCCGCGGCGGTGAACCCGCCACCGGCGAGGACGACTCGCACGTCTCCGCCACCGACAGTGCCGACTCCCGTGAGGGCATCGAGGCGTGCTCCTCCCCTGCTCCTGCGGGCAGGCGTTCGCGTCCTCGCAGTACAGCCTCGGCGCGGTGATCGGTGCGGCGATCGGTGTGCCGATCCTGCTCGCCGTGACGCTGGTGTGCCTGCGAATCTTGCACCGTCAGGGGGAGGAACGGTGAGCCTTGTGAGCCGGGGCGGGAAACCCCGGGTGAACCCTGCGCGCCGGTTCGTGCGGCGTCCGGGGCGGCCGGCGGCCGAGTCGGCGGCGCTGCTGATCGCCGCGGTGGTGGCCTTCCCGCTGTACTGGATGGTGCCGGGCGCCTGCGAGCCCGGCCGGCGAGACCGAGTCGGCCGAGCCGCGTCCCTGGGCCCTGGAGCCCATGCCGGATTCCTTCCGGCGGGTGTTCGGACAACAGGAATTCGGCCGGTGCTTCCTCGACAGCGTCGTCGTCGCCCTCGCCGTGGTGGTCGCCTCCGCGCTGATCGCCTTTCCCGCCGCGACCGCCGTGACGCGATTCCGGTTCCGGCTGCGGACCACCTCGCTGATCGTGTTTCCGGTGGCCCGGACGGCGCCCGTGGAAGCGCTGACCATCCCGTTGTTCCTCGTCATGCGGGACTTCGGCCAGTCGGACACGCTGTGGTCGCCGGTCCTGCCGCGCATCGCGTTCTCCCTGCCGTTCACGATCTGGACGCTCCGGGGGTCCGTGAAGGCCGTTCTGGAGGCGCTGGAGGAGGCCGCCTGCACCGACGGGGCGAGCCGCGCGCTTTCTTCCGGCAGATCCTTTTCCCGCTCGTCCTGCCGGGCCCGGTCGCCACCAGCGTGTTCTCCTCCGTCCCCACCTGGAACGACTCCCCGTTCGCCAAGTCCCCCGTCATCGGCGACATCTCGCAGTCGACCCTGCCGATGGCACTGCTGGTCCTCCGCGAACTTGACGAGCCGGACCGGGGCGGGGTCATGGCGGCGTCCACGGTGATGACGATTCCGGTACCGGTCTTCTTCGTACTCGTACAGCGGCGTCTGGTCTCCGGACCGGGCGGCGCGGTGAAGGACTGACGTGACTGAACTGATTCCAGCGCCCCGCAGTGTCGTCGCCGGCTCCGGCGAGATGCGGCTGACGGCACACTCCCGGATCCACGCCGGTCACGGGACGGAGGGCGTCGGCCATTGGCTGCGCACCGTCCTGCGGCAGGCCACCGGACTGCCGCTGCGCGAAGGGTGCGAACCCGACGACACGGGCGGGGACGGCATCGGGCTCCGGCTCGGTCCCGGGCTGGGCCCGGAGGAGTACCGCCTCGTCAGCGACGGGGACGGGGTCCTCCTCGAGGGCGGCAGCGCGGCCGGTGTCTTCCGGGGCGCCCAGACGCTGCGGCAGCTGCTCGGCCCCGAGGCGTTCCGCAGGGCCCCGGTCCGCCGCGACCGGATCTGGGCGGTGCCGTACGTCACGATCGAGGACTCCCCCCGCTTCCGCTGGCGCGGGATGATGCTCGACGTCGCCCGGCACTTCACCCCCAAGGAAGGCGTGCTGCGCCAACTCGATCTGATGGCGGCGCACAAACTCAACGTCCTCCACTTCCACCTGACGGACGACCAGGGCTGGCGCATCGAGATCCAGCGGTATCCGAGGCTCACCGAGATCGGCTCCTGGCGTGCCCGGACGAAAATCGGCCACCGTGCGTCACCGCTGTGGGACGACAGGCCGCACGGCGGTCACTACACCCAGGACGACATCCGCGAGATCGTCGCCTACGCCGCCGAGCGGCATATCGGCGTCGTCCCGGAGATCGACGTCCCCGGGCACTCCCAGGCCGCCATCGCCGCGTATCCGGAACTCGGCAACTCCGATGTCGTCGACACCGCCTCCCTGACCGTCTGGGACACCTGGGGGATCAATCCGAACGTACTGGCCCCCACCGACAACACCCTGCGTTTCTACGAAGGGGTGCTCGAGGAGGTACTGGAACTCTTCCCCGCGGACGCCGGCCCCTTCTCGTCGTTCGTGCACATCGGCGGCGACGAATGCCTCAAGGACCAGTGGCGGGATTCGGACATCGCGCAGAAGCGGATCGGCAGCCTCGGTCTGGCCGACGAGGACGCGCTCCAGTCCTGGTTCGTCGGGCACTTCGACAGGTGGCTGGCCGCACGGGGCCGCCGGCTGATCGGCTGGGACGAGATCCTGGAGGGCGGCCTGGCCCCCGGCGCCGCCGTCTCGTCCTGGCGCGGTTACTCCGGCGGGGTCACCGCCGCCCGCGCGGGGCACGACGTGGTCATGTGCCCCCAGCAGTACGTGTACCTGGACTACCGTCAGGACGCGGGCCCCGACGAGCCGGTGCCGATCGGGTACGTGCGCACCCTGGAGGACGTCTACCGGTTCGAGCCCGTGCCGTCGGAGCTGACGGGCGAGGAGGCCGCGCGGGTGCTGGGCGCCCAGGCCAACGTGTGGACCGAGGTGATGGAGGACCAGGGGCGCGTCGACTACCAGACGTACCCCCGGCTCGCCGCGCTCGCCGAGGTCGCCTGGAGCGACCTGCCCGCCCCCGCCGACCGGGACTTCGCCGACTTCGAACGCCGGATGACCGCCCACTACCGGCGGCTGGACGCCCTCGGGGTCGCCTACCGGCCGCCCACCGGGCCACTGCCCTGGCAGAAGCGCCCGGGCGTCCTGGGGCGCCCGATCGACGGCCCGCCGCCGCACCAGTAGCCTCCGCCCCGGGGGCCCGGCGCGGGCGGCCCGCGCCGGGCCCCCGAACGGGGCGCGCGCACCTGTTCGCGCCGCGTCGAACGGGTCGTGCGAAACGGGTACGAAGGCCTCCGAAGGGCGCCGACCCCCAACGCACCGGTGATGTGGGGCGTAACCGGCCGTGTCCGGGGTGAAGGGGGCGAACGCCTCCTGGCGGACCCCCGTCCTCGGCACCTGCCAAGATGTGCCAGAGTTGCCACGTCCGGCCTGTCAGCACGTACCGTACGGCAGCACAGGTGGGACCAGGTGGGGCAGCGGGAAGGGGCAGCCGGACTTGAGCACGCACGCACCGCAGGCGGCGCAGGCCGTGACGCTGCCCACGACACTCGACGAAGCCGTGGCGGCGCTCACGGCGATGCCCGCCGCCGTGCCCGTCGCGGGCGGCACCGACCTGATGGCCGCCGTCAACTCCGGGCAGCTCAGGCCCGCCGCGCTGGTCGGTCTCGGCAGGATCAGCGAGATCCGCGGCTGGCAGTACCTGGACGGGCACGCGCTGCTCGGCGCCGGTCTCACCCACGCGCGCATCGGCCGCCCCGACTTCGCCGCCCTCATCCCGGCGCTCGCCGCCTCCGCGCGTGCCGCCGGACCGCCGCACATCCGCAACGCGGGCACCCTGGGCGGCAACATCGCCTCCGCCGCCCCCACCGGGGACGCGCTGCCGGTGCTGGCCGCGCTGGAGGCGACGCTGATCATCGCGGGTCCGGGCGGAGTCCGCCGCGAGCTTCCGGTGTCGCACCTGCTGGCCGGGATGGACCTGTTGCGCCCCGGCGAGCTCATCGGCTACGTGCGCGTGCCGCTGCTGCACGCCCCCCAGGTCTTCCTGAAGGCGACCGGCCGCACCGGCCCCGGCCGCGCGGTCGCCTCCGTCGCCCTGGTGCTCGACCCGGCCCGCCGCGGGGTGCGCTGCGCGGTGGGCGCCATCGCGCCGATGCCGCTGCGGCCCCTGCAGGCCGAGCAGTGGGTCGCGCAGCTCATCGACTGGGACAACGACCGCTCGATCGTGCCCGAGGCGCTGAACGCGTTCGGGGAGTACGTCGCCGCGGCCTGCGTCCCCGACGCCGCCCCCGGCGAGGACGGCGCCGTGCCACCGCTCCCGCCCGCTGTACTGCACCTGCGGCGCACCGTCGCCGCGCTGGCCCGACGAGCACTGGGGAGGGCGCTGTCGTGACCGACGACCAGCACGGACAGGGCACGCCCCCGGGCGGCAGCCGCTGGGACCCGCTGCCCCAGGGCGACTACGACGACGGCGCCACGGCCTTCGTGAACCTCCCCGAGGGCGGCATCGACGCCCTGCTGGACTCCATGCAGAGCCCGCTCGCCGCGCCCGGCCACGGCTACGTGCCACCGCAGATCACGGTCGACCCGGCGGCCGGCGCGGGCGCCGACCCGGCGGTCACCGGCTCCTGGGGCGTGCCCGGCGTGCCCGTCGACGGCGCCCAGTGGCACGACCCCGAGGCGGGCGCGGCGCCGGGGGACCGGTTCACGTACGACCCCGGCACGACCGGGCAGTGGGCCTACGGGGAGGGCGCAGCGGGGAACCCGGCGCCGCCGGGGCACGACGTCACCGGTCAGTGGTCGATCCCCGTGGCCGACGGCGACCTGCCGGACGAGTCGGGCGAGTTCACCGCGTCCTCCCTGGCCGGGCAGTGGGGCGGCACTCCGCCGGCCACCCTCCCGGGCGGCGCTTTTGCCCCCTGGGCGCCTCCTGAGGAGATCGGCCGCCCGTGGGGGCCCGGCGTGCCCGGGGTCCCGCAGGACGAGGGCCAGGAGCCGCGGGGCGGCGAACACGGCCCCGTGCAGGACCGGCAGGAGCCCGGCCCCCGGCCCCGTACCGACGGCCCCGCCCCCCAGCAGCCGCCCGGCGCGGACGCGTACGGCGGACAGCCCCTGTCCGCCGCCGAACCACTGCCGTACGCCGAGCCCGACAGCCGGGACGCCGGTCCCGTGTCCGAGCGGCGGTTCGACGCGGACGGGTACGACGGACAGTCCGGGCACGCCGGGCCCCGGTCGGCCGGTGTGCCCCAGCCGTTCGCCGCTGAGGGGCGTGCGGAGTCGCAGTGGCAGTCGGAGGCGGAGGCTGCTGAGGGGCGTGCGGAGTCGCAGTGGCAGTCGGAGGCGGAGGCCGGCGAGGACGTTCCGGCCGGACTCCGGGAGCACCCGCACACCGGCGGCCAGGACGCCCCGGAGCCCGTTCCCGGGACCGTCGAGGACTCCGAGGCCCCGGTGGACGCCGATGGGTCTCCCGAGACCCCCGAGGCCCCCGAGGGCCCGCCGGAGCCCTCCGCGGCCCCCGCCGAGCCGGCCCCGGACGCGGAACCGGAGACGGGACCCGCCGACGCCGGTCACCCGGACGCCGACCCGGTGCCCGACGCTCCGGACACCCAGGGCGTCCCGGACGAACCGGGTGGGCCGGACGCGGCGCACGGGGCGGACGACCCGCCGCCACCGCACGACGACCACCCCCTCGCCTCCTACGTGCTCCGTGTCAACGGCACCGACCGGCCCGTCACCGACGCCTGGATCGGTGAGTCGCTGCTGTACGTGCTGCGCGAGCGGCTCGGCCTCGCCGGCGCCAAGGACGGCTGTTCCCAGGGCGAGTGCGGGGCCTGCAACGTGCAGGTCGACGGCCGGCTGGTGGCGTCCTGCCTGGTCCCGGCCGTCACCGCGGCCGGCAGCGAGGTCCGTACCGTCGAGGGACTGGCGCAGGACGGCCGGCCCTCCGACGTGCAGCGGGCGCTCGCGCGGTGCGGCGCCGTGCAGTGCGGCTTCTGCGTGCCGGGCATGGCGATGACCGTGCACGACCTCCTGGAGGGCAACCCCGCGCCCACCGAACTGGAGACCCGACAGGCCCTGTGCGGCAACCTCTGCCGCTGCTCCGGCTACCGGGGTGTGGTGAACGCCGTCAAGGAGGTCGTCGCCGAACGCGGGGCGCACGCCGCGTCCGCCGAGGACGACTCCGACGGCGAGGCGGACCCGCCCCGCATCCCGCACCAGGCGGGCCCCGGCGCCGGCGGCGTCAACCCCTCGGCGTTCGGCGCTCCCGAGTCCGACCAGCAGCCCCATGACCAGCCCCACGGCCCGGACGGAGGCCAGGCGTGACCAACGAAGCAGCCATCGCGCAGGCCGTGGAGGCCGTCCTCGAGGCGGAACCGCTCCCGCACGGACTCGGCGTCTCCCTCCCGGTCGCCGACGCCCGCGCCAAGACCGAGGGCACCTTCCCGTACGCCGCCGACCTGTGGGCCGAGGGCCTGCTGTGGGCGGCCGTGCTGCGCTCGCCGCACCCGCACGCGCGCATCGTGTCCATCGACACCACGCACGCGCGTGAGATGCCCGGCGTCCGCGCGGTGGTCACGCACGAGGACGTCCCCGGCGACCCGGTGCACGGCCGCGGCACGGCCGACCGCCCGGTCTTCGCCTCCGAGGTCGTACGTCACCACGGCGAGCCCATCGCGGCCGTCGCCGCCGACCACCCGGACACCGCGCGGTTGGCCGCCGCCACCGTCATCGTCGAGTACGAGGTGCTCGACCCGGTGACCGACCCCGAGCAGGCGTTCGAGGCCGAACCGCTGCACCCCGACGGCAACCTGATCCGGCACATCCCGCTGCGCCACGGCGACCCGGACGCGGCCGGCGACGTCGTCGTCGAGGGCCTGTACCGCATCGGCCGCCAGGACTCCGCCCCGGTCGGCGCCGAGGCCGGCCTCGCCGTGCCCCGCCCGGACGGCGGGGTCGAGCTGTACCTGGCCTCCACCGACCCGCACGGCGACCGGGACACCGTCGCCGCCGTCCTCGGCCTGACACCCGAACGGGTGAAGGTCGTCGTCACCGGCGTGCCCGGCGCCACCGCCGACCGCGAGGACCGCAGCTTCCAGCTCCCGCTCGGCCTGCTGGCGCTGCGGACCGGCTGCCCGGTGAAGCTCGCCGCCACGCGCGAGGAGTCCTTCCTCGGCCACACCCACCGCCACCCCACCCTGCTGCGCTACCGCCACCACGCCGACGCCGAGGGCAGGCTGGTGAAGGTCGAGGCGCAGATCCTGCTCGACTCGGGCGCCTACGCCGACACCTCCTCCGACGCCCTGGCCGCCGCCGTCGCCTTCGCCTGCGGCCCGTACGTCGTCCCCAACGCCTTCATCGAGGGCTGGGCCGTGCGCACCAACAACCCGCCCTCCGGCCATGTGCGCGGCGAGGGCGCGATGCAGGTCTGCGCCGCCTACGAGGCGCAGATGGACAAACTGGCCAAGAAGCTCGGCGTCGACCCGGCGGAGCTGCGCCTGCGCAACGTGATGGCCACCGGCGACGTGCTGCCCACCGGCCAGACGGTGACCTGTCCGGCCCCGGTCGCGGAACTCCTGGAGGCGGTGCGGGACTTCCGGCTGCCGCCGCTGCCCAAGGACACCCCCGAGGACGAGTGGCTGCTGCCCGGCGGCCCCGAGGGCGCGGGCGAGCCGGGCGCGGTGCGCCGCGGTGTGGGCTACGGGCTCGGCATGGTGCACGTGCTCGGCGCGGAGGGCGCGGACGAGGTGTCCACGGCCACCGTGCGGGTCCAGGACGGCGTGGCGACCGTGCTGTGCGCGGCCGTGGAGAGCGGCCAGGGCTTCTCCACCCTGGCCCGGCAGATCGTCCAGGAGGTCCTCGGCGTCGACGAGGTGCACGTGGTGCCCGTCGACACCGACCAGCCCTCGGCCGGCGCGGGCTGCCGGAGCCGGCACACATGGGTGTCGGGCGGTGCGGTGGAGCGCGCGGCGAAGATGGTCCGCACCCAGCTCCTCCAGCCCCTCGCGCACAAGTTCGGCATGTCCACCGAACTGCTCCAGATCACCGACGGCAGGATCACCTCGTACGACGGTGTGCTGTCCACGACCGTCACCGAGGAACTGGACGGCAAGGAGCTGTGGGCCACCGCCCAGTGCCGTCCGCATCCGACGGAGCCGCTGGACGGGTCCGGCCAGGGCGACGCCTTCGTCGGCATGGCCTTCTGCGCGGTCCGCGCGGTGGTCGACGTCGACATCGAGCTCGGCTCGGTGCGGGTCGTGGAGCTGGCGGTCGCCCAGGACGTGGGCCGGGTGCTGAACCCGGCGCAGCTGGCCGCCCGGATCGAGGCGGGCGTGACCCAGGGCCTGGGCGCCGCGCTCACCGAGAACCTGCGCACGCCGCGCGGGCTGGTCCGCCACCCCGACCTGACCGGGTACGCCCTCCCGACGGCGCTGGACGCTCCGGACATCCACATCGTGAAGCTGGTCGAGGAGCGGGACGTGGTCGCGCCGTTCGGTGCGAAGGCGGTCAGCGCGGTGCCGGTGGTGACCTCGCCGGCGGCGATCGCCTCCGCAGTACGGGCCGCCACGGGCCGCCCGGTGAACCGCCTGCCGATCCGTCCGCAGGCCGCGGTGGTGACCGGGGGCTGAAACCCGCGGCCGGTCGACTCCCGCGGGGAGGCAACGGCGGCCGGTCGACTCCCGCGGGGAGGCAACGAACGGGGCCGCCGGAGCGTCTTGGGTGGTGGGCGCTTCGGTTCGCCGTCCCCGGTCCGGGGGCGTTGTCAGTGGTGCCGCGTAGTGTTCCGAGCAGTGGGGGACGGCTGCCGGATCCGGGAGGGCCCGGCCCGTCCTGCCCGGGCGGGGCGTTCGCGAACCCGGGGCCGAGCACACGTATCGCGGGGGAATCATGAGCACGACCGACACCGTTGTTGCAGCGGCGATCACACTGACCGACGCCGATCTCGTTCCCCGCGTCACGCACGCGTCCACGTGCGGCTGGCTGACCGGTCCCGGACTGCCCGACGGCAGGGGCCCGTTCGGCTGCGTGGAGCCGGCGCGGCAGGGCGGCCCGCGCACGGTGGGCGGCGTGACGGGCGGCCCCGGCGGCCGGCTCCCCGCGGAGCTGCGGCACCAGCCGGTCATCGGCGGGCTGCTGGACCCGGCCGGTCCGGCGGTGGAGCCGGTGTTGTCCGACGGGGCGACCGGTGAGGTGTCCACGACGTTCTTCTTCCACGACCGCCCCGACCCGATGGACCGGCGCCCGCTCGACCCGTCCCTGCCGACTTTGGTGCGGTTCGCGGCGGCGACGGACGAACTGGCGGGACTGCGCACCCAGTTGGCCGCGCACGCGGGCCGGTACGGCACCAAGGCGGTCGCGGAGGCCTCCCGGCAGTTGCTGGCGTTCCTCGAGGAGGGCGCGGACGGCGAGCCGGCGCCGTCCTGGAAGATGGCCGCGCTGATCAGGCCGCTGGCCCTGGGGGCGGGCCCCGGTACGGCCTCGGGCCTCGCCCTGGACATCCCCGCCCGCCTGCTGGACGACGAGTTCGGCCGGGGCGGCGTGGTCCGCTTCGAGGAGGTCGACTTCCCCGCCACGCTGACGCACGGGCCGACCCGCCGCTTCCTGCGCGAGACGGGCCTGCCGGAGGACGGCTTCCTCTTCCGGCTCGACGCCGACCTGCCGCCGCGCACCCTCGCGGAGTACTGCGCCGACGAACGCGAGCTCCCCGACGCCCTCCTCCCCGCCCGCGCCGGCCACCTGATACGCCTGGGGTGCCTGGTCGAGGACAACAGCCTGGTCGTCGACGGCGCCACGGGCGCGGTGCTCAGCTGGAGCGAACCGGACGGTGCCCTCCGCCCGCTGAACACGGACCTCTCCGCCCTCGCCTTCACCCTCTGGCTGCTCCACCGCGAGCACACCCTCGACGGGGCGTCGGGCCACGCGCTGACCAGCGACACCTATGACCGGCTGGCGCTGACGATGATCCGGGCCCTGTCCGCCGTCGACCCGACGGACACCACCGCCGACACCGACTGGCACTACTGGACGGAGCTCTTCCAGGACGAGGCGGGCGGGGTCCCCTGAGCGCTCCGTTTCAGGGGGCGGTGTCGTGCCGTCGGCCGTCCGCGGCGCCGTTGCGGCGGGTCGCGCCCACGCGGCGGAGGCGCGTATCGATACGGCCCCGCGCCCCTCGGTGGCGCCACCGGGGCGGGCGGGGTGCTCCGGGGCGCACCCCGCCCGCGCGGAGGCCGTGGCGGGGATCGAACCCGCGTGGTTCGATGTGCAGTCGAACCCCTGGACCACTCGGGCACACGGCCGTGCCGGGGGCGGGGTGCCGTGCGGCGCCCCGCCGTTTTGCACCGGTGTGATGGCCGTACGGCGGGCTGCGGACAGCGCTCAAGGACACGGCAGGTACCGCAATACGACTGCCGCACGCCGTTCATGAGCGGCGTCCCCGGTCCTACGACCAAGGTCCCGACGCCGGTCCCGACCTCCGACAGGGGTCACACCGTGCCATGGCCCTTACTCTGGCGACCATGACCGCCCCGAACCCGCGTGACACCGATGTCGCCCAGCCCGCCGACACCCCCGCCCCGGCCGCCGCCCCCGACGAGACCGTACTGAGCCGCCCCTACCGGGCGCTGAGCGTCGGCATCGTCTCCGTGGTGCTGCTGATCGCCTTCGAGGCGACGGCGGTCGGGACGGCGATGCCGGTGGCGGCGCGGGAGCTGGACGGGGTGCCGCTGTACGCGTTCGCGTTCTCGGGGTACTTCACGACCAGCCTGTTCGGCATGGTGCTGTCCGGCCAGTGGTCCGACCGGCGGGGCCCGCTCGCGCCGCTGGCCTGGGGCATCGCCTCCTTCGCGGCCGGGCTGCTGCTCGCCGGGACGGCCGGGGCGATGTGGCTGTTCATCCTGGGGCGGGCCGTGCAGGGACTCGGCGGCGGCCTGGTGATCGTCGCGCTGTACGTCATCGTCGGGCGGGCCTACCCCGAGCGGCTGCGGCCGGCGATCATGGCGGCGTTCGCGGCGAGCTGGGTGGTGCCGTCGATCGTCGGCCCGCTGGCCTCCGGCGCGGTGACGGAGCACATCGGCTGGCGCTGGGTGTTCCTCGGCATACCGGTGCTCGTGGTGTTCCCGCTGGCGCTCGCGCTGCCCCGGATACGGCGCCTGGCCTCCGGCCCGGTGAACGGGGGCGCGCCCGCCTCCTTCGACGCCCGCCGCATCCGCCTGGCCCTGGCGATCTCCTTCGGCGCGGGCCTGCTCCAGTACGCCGCCCAGGACCTGCGCTGGGTCTCCCTGCTGCCGGGCGCGCTGGGGGTCGCCCTGCTGATCCCGGCCGTGCTCGGCCTGCTCCCGCGCGGCACCTACCGCGCGGTGCGCGGACTGCCCTCGGTCGTCCTCCTGCGCGGAGTCGCCGCCGGCTCCTTCATCGCGGCGGAGTCCTTCGTCCCGCTGATGCTGGTCACCCAGCGCGGCCTCAGCCCGACCCTCGCCGGCTTCTCCCTCGCGGCGGGCGGCGGCACCTGGGCGCTGGGTTCCTGGTTCCAGTCCCGGCCCCGTCTGGAGCCGCACCGGGAGCGCCTGATGGTCCTCGGCATGGTCCTGGTCGCGGCGGCTATCGCGGCGGCCCCGTCCGTGCTGATCGACGCCGTGCCCGCCTGGACGGTGGCGGTCGCCTGGGGCTTCGGCTGCTTCGGCATGGGTCTGGTGATCTCCTCCACCAGCGTGCTGCTGCTCCAGCTCTCCGCCCCCGAGGAGGCCGGCACCAACTCCGCCGCCCTGCAGATCTCCGACGGTCTCTCCAACGTCCTCCTCCTCGCCGTGGGCGGCGCCGCCTTCGCGGCCCTGGGCGGCGGCACGGCCGGTCACGCGGCGGCACAGACCACCGGCTCCCACCCGGCCGCCTTCGTCGCGGTGTTCCTGCCGATGGCGGCGGTGGCGCTGGCGGGGGCGTGGGTGGCGGCGCGGGTGCGGGAACGGTGACCCGTGGACCGGTCGTCATCGGGTGATCGCGGAGCGGCCGGGACGGCTGTGATGTGGGTCCCACCCTGAGGCGGTGCGGCCGTGTAGCGGCGTCCGTGCCGCCGGCGCATCGGTAGGGTGGCCCGGTTGTCCCACGCAGACGTGCCGCCCGACCCCCCATCGGAGATCGTGACTACCACCGCCAGCTCCGCCTCGCACCATCTGTCCCCGGCCTTTCCCGGACGTGCCCCCTGGGGCACCGCCGGCAAGCTGCGCGCCTGGCAGCAGGGGGCGATGGAGAAGTACATCCAGACGCAGCCCCGGGACTTCCTGGCGGTGGCCACGCCCGGCGCCGGCAAGACGACGTTCGCGCTGACGCTGGCGTCCTGGCTGCTGCACCACCACGTCGTGCAGCAGGTGACCGTCGTCGCGCCCACCGAGCACCTGAAGAAGCAGTGGGCGGAGGCCGCCGCACGGATAGGCATCAAGCTCGACCCCGAGTACAGCGCGGGACCGCTCGGCAAGGAGTACGACGGCGTCGCCGTGACGTACGCCGGCGTCGGCGTGCGTCCCATGCTGCACCGCAACCGCGTCGAGCAGCGCAAGACCCTCGTCATCCTCGACGAGATCCACCACGCCGGCGACTCCAAGTCCTGGGGCGAGGCCTGCCTGGAGGCGTTCGAGCCGGCCACGCGGCGGCTCGCGCTCACCGGCACGCCGTTCCGCTCCGACACCAACCCCATCCCCTTCGTGGTGTACGAGGAGGGCGACGACGGGATCCGGCGGTCGTCCGCCGACTACACGTACGGGTACGGCTCCGCCCTCGCCGACGGTGTCGTGCGGCCCGTCATCTTCATGTCGTACAGCGGCAACATGCGCTGGCGCACCAAGGCCGGCGACGAGATCGAGGCCCGTCTCGGCGAGCCCATGACCAAGGACGCCGTCAGCCAGGCATGGCGCACCGCGCTGGACCCGCGCGGTGAGTGGATGCCGGCCGTGCTGCGCGCCGCCGACCAGCGCCTCACCGAGGTCCGCAAGGCCATCCCGGACGCCGGCGCCCTCGTCATCGCCGCCGACCAGGAGTCCGCGCGGGCGTACGCCAAGCTGATCCGCGAGATCACCGGCCACCGGGCCACCCTCGTGCTGTCCGACGACACCGGAGCGTCGAAGAACATCGACGAGTTCAGCGGGAGCACCGACCGCTGGATGGTCGCCGTCCGCATGGTCTCCGAGGGCGTCGACGTCCCGCGCCTCGCGGTCGGGGTGTACGCCACCACCATCTCCACCCCGCTGTTCTTCGCCCAGGCGGTGGGCCGTTTCGTGCGGTCCCGGCGGCGCGGCGAGACCGCGTCCGTCTTCCTGCCGACCATCCCGGACCTGCTCGGCTTCGCCAACGAGATGGAGCGCGAACGCGACCACGTCCTGGACAAGCCCAAGAAGGAGGGCGAGGAGGACCCGTACGCCGAGTCCGAGAAGGAGATGGAGGAGGCGAACCGGGAGCAGGACGAGGACACCGGCGAGCAGGACATGCTGCCCTTCGAGGCGTTGGAGTCCGACGCCGTCTTCGACCGGGTGATGTACAACGGCGCCGAGTTCGGCATGCAGGCCCACCCCGGCAGCGAGGAGGAGCAGGACTACCTCGGCATCCCCGGCCTCCTCGAACCCGACCAGGTGCAGCTGCTGCTGCAGAAGCGCCAGGCCCGGCAGATCGCGCACAGCCGCAGGAAGCCGGACACCGAGGCCGACCTGCTGGAACTGCCCGCCGAGCGGCGCCCCGTGGTCTCCCACAAGGAGATGATGGAGCTGCGCAAGAAGCTCAACAACCTCGTCGGCGCGTACGTCCACCAGAGCGGCAAGCCGCACGGCGTCATCCACACCGAGCTGCGCCGCGTCTGCGGCGGTCCGCCCTCGGCCGAGGCCACCGCGGGGCAGCTGCGCCAGCGGATCGAAAAGGTGCAGGAGTGGGCCACGCGCATGCGGTGACGCTGTGTGTGCGTATGGGGACAAACGGAGCGACTCCCCCGGGGGAGTGCCCGGATTCTGGACGGAGCCTTCCGCTGACCGAACCGGCTCGCTACTGTCCCCGCAACGCACACGCCCCGTGGCAGCGCCGCCGCGGAGCGCAGCCGTGAAGCGACTGTGCCCGGGTCAGGACCGGGCCGCCGGCCGATCGGCGGCCTCTCGAGCGCGTGGCCGACGGGACTCGGTGACGCATCCGCCGCGAGGGGGCCGCCGACCTCACCACTAAGGAGTGGGCGTCGTGACCGCGGAGACCTCCCAGACGCTCGACAGGGGACTGCGTGTCCTCAAGCTGCTGGCCGATACGGACCACGGGCTGACCGTCACCGAGCTTTCCCACAGACTGGGCGTGAACCGGACCGTTGTCTACCGGTTGCTCGCCACACTGGAGCAGCACGCTCTGGTACGCCGTGATCTGGGCGGACGGGCCCGGGTCGGGCTGGGCGTGCTGAGGCTGGGCCGGCAGGTGCACCCGCTGGTGCGGGAGGCGGCGATGCCGGCGCTGCGGTCGCTGGCGGAGGACATCGGCGCGACCGCGCACCTGACGCTGGTGGACGGGGCGGAGGCGCTGGCGGTGGCCGTGGTGGAGCCGTCGTGGACGGACTACCACGTGGCGTACCGCGCGGGGTTCCGGCATCCGCTGGAGCGGGGGGCCGCCGGGAAGGCGATCCTGTCGGCCCGGCAGCAGCGGGCGGGGGACCCCGGGTACACGCTGACGCACGGGGAGTTGGAGGCGGGCGCGTGCGGGGCGGCCGCGCCGCTGCTCGGGGTGACCGGGGTCGAGGGCAGCGTGGGTGTGGTCATGCTGGCGGAGGTCGTGCCCGAGCGGGTGGGGACGAGGGTGATGGACGCGGCCCGCGAGGTGGCGGAGGCGTTGCGCTGAGCCGCCCGCCCCGCGCCCACCCGTGCCGTTCCGCGGCACGGGCGGGCGCGGGACGGCACCCCGTAGGGCCGGTCCGCGCGACCTCCTCCCGGTGAGCACCGGCACCGTTGTGCTCCCGGGGACGGGTCGCTCCGCCGGCGTCGGCCGGGCGCCGCCGCGCCCGTCCTCCCCGGCCCCGCTCGAACGGGGCCCCTCGCCCCAGCGGCAGGACCGCCCGCAGCGGCGGCAGGTTAGATTGACTCCGTGCTCTCCCGCCTCACGCGTCCCCAGGTCCTCGCCGTTCTGGCCGCCCCCGTCGTCGCGCTGCTCGCCACGGCCGTGGCCGCCCCGCTCCCCTTCTCCGTCGCGCAGCCCGGCATGACCGCGAACGTCCTCGGCGAGGAGAAGGGCGCCCAGGTCATCACGATCACCGGCGCACCGGTCCGCGAGACCAGCGGGCAGTTGCGGATGACCACCATCGAGGCGACCTCCCCGGACACCCGCGTCGGCCTCCCGGACGTCATCGGCAACTGGTTCGACACGGACCGGGCGGTCATGCCCCGTGACTCCGTCTACCCCAGCGGGGACAGCGTCGAGGAGATCGAGCGGTACAACCGCGCGCAGATGGAGGAGTCCCAGGACGAGGCCGTCCAGGCCGCCCTGGGCTACCTCGGCCGTGAGGGCGACGACATCGAGGTCACCCTCGAACTCGCCGACGTCGGCGGCCCCAGTGCCGGCCTGCTCTTCTCCCTCGGCATCGTCGACAAGCTGAACGGCGACGGCAGCGGCGGAGATCTCACCGGCGGCCGGGTCGTCGCCGGCACGGGCACGATCGACGCGGACGGCACCGTCGGCCCGGTCGGCGGCGTGCCCCTGAAGACGCAGGCGGCCAAGCGGGACGGCGCCACCGTCTTCCTGGTGCCGAAGGACGAGTGCTCCGAGGCCCGGGCCGAACTTCCCGAGGGCCTGCGCCTGATCCCGGTCACCACGCTCGGGGGCGCCGTCGACGCGCTGGTCGCCCTGGAGAAGGGCACCGGGAAGGTCCCCGGCTGCTAGCCCTCCTCGACGAACCCTTCCGCCACCATCCAGTCCAGCGCCACCTGGTGCGGGTCCTCCCCGTCGACGTCCACCTTCGCGTTGAGGTCCTGCGCCACGGTGTTGTCCAGCTTCGCCGTCACCGGGGCGAGCACCTCCGCGACGGCCGGCCACTTCTCGAGGGTGTCGGAGTTGACGGTCGGCGCCGCGGTGTAGTTCGGGAAGAACTTCCTGTCGTCCTCCATCACCACCAGGTTCATGGACTTGATGCGCCCGTCGGTGGTGAAGACCTCGCCGTACGTACAGGCGCCCTCGGCCGTCTGGGTGTAGATGATCCCGGTGTCCATCTGCGTGACGTTGCGCGCCGGGACGTCCATGCCGTACGCCTTCTCCAAGCCCGGCAGTCCGTCCGCGCGGTTGGCGAACTCGCCCTCCACGCACAGCGTCACCGCCCCCGGGTCGGACTCCGCCAGCTCCGCCACCCCGGAGAGGGTCCGGGTGCGGTACTTCTCGTGGTTCGCCCGGTTCATGGCGAGGGCGTAGGTGTTGTTCAGCTCCGACGGCTCCAGCCAGACCACCCCGTTCCGCGCGTCCGCGTCCCGCACCGCCTCCCACTGCTCGCGCGCGTCGGGGATCGGCGTGCTGTTGCCCAGGTACGTGATCCACGCCGTGCCCGTGTACTCGAACCCGGCGTCCGCCTCGCCGTTGACGACCGCCTCCCGGGAGCCGACCGCGCCCTGGATGCCGGTCCGGTCGACGACCTCCGCGCCGGCCGCCTGGAAGGCGATGCCCATGATCGCGCCGAGGATCAGCTGCTCGGTGAACGCCTTCGACGTGACGGTGAGGTTCGCGCCCTCCAGCGGTTTCCCCCTGCCGATCGAGCCGGGCTCCACGTCGTCGACCATGGGGGAGCCGCTGGTCAGCCCGCAGCCCGCGGCCGCCGCCAGCAGCGCCCCGGCCAGGAACAGGCGGACCCGCCTCATGAGCCCGCCTCCAGGCCCCGCGGCCGCAGCAGCAGCTCCGCCAGTGAGGCCAGCCAGTCCACCAGCAGCGCGAGGGCGACGGTGAGGACCGAGCCCACCACCAGCACCGGCATCCGCTGGCTGGTGATCCCGGTGGTGATCAGCACGCCCAGCCCCCCGCCGCCGCCGAAGGTCGCCAGCGTCGCCGTGCCGATGTTCAGGACGAGCGCCGTCCGCACACCGGCGAGGACGAGGGGGACGGCCAGCGGCAGCTCCACCCGCGTGAGCACGCCCAGCGGGGACATGCCGATGCCGCGCGCCGCCTCCAGCAGCGCCGGGTCGTTGGCCCTCAGGCCCGCGATGGTGTTGGAGAGCACCGGCAGCACGGCGTAGGCGATGATGCCGATCAGGGCCGCCCTGCGGCCGATGCCCAGCCAGATCACCAGCAGTGCCAGCAGGCCGATCGCCGGGGTGGCCTGGCCCATGTTGGCCAGCGCCATCGCCACCGGGGTGGCCCTGCGGAACATGCGGCGGGTCAGCAGGACGCCCAGGGGGATCGCGATGATCAGCACGAAGAACGTCGAGATGACGGTGAGCTCGATGTGCTGCCACAGCACCTTGGACACCTGCCCGTTCGACAGCGCGTTCCGGGTGAGTGCGTCGAGGTCCGCCTGCTCGAACCACAGCCAGGTCGCCAGCAGCAGGGCGATCAGCGCCGCCGGCAGGAACGTCAGCTTCTGCCAGGTCACCCGGGGCGGCTTCACGGCCGGGGACGGGGGAACGGCCTCCGCCTCGTCCGACGGCCCGCCGCCCTCGCCCCGGAACGCGAGCCCCTTCACCCCGCGCTCGCCCTCCGGCCGCCGCCCGGAAGGCATGGGAGAACCGGAGGACCCGGAGGACCCGGAGGACCCGGAGCCGGAGGCCCTCATGCCTTCGCCTCCCCGCCGAAGCCCTCCTGCTCCGCGTGCGTCTGCCCGGACCGCTGCTCCTGGAGCTCGTGCTGGGCGTCCATCGCCTCCAGCCGGTCCGCCTCCAGCAGTTCGTGCACGGAGTTCATCAGCGTCTCCACGTCCACGACACCCTCGTACGCGCCGCGTCGCCCGGTGACGGGAACCCGGCCGGTGTTGTCGGTGAGGACCGCCTCCAACGCGTCCCGCAGGGTCGCGTCCTGGGTCACCGTGTCGTGCACCAGCGCGCCCGCGCGGGCCAGCGACCCCTTGGCGCGCATCATGTCGCCACGCCGCAGCCACTTGTAGGGGCGGCCCCGCTTGTCGAGCACCAGCACCTCGTTGGTGCCGCCGGAACGGAGCTTGGTGAAGATCTCCTGGAGCGGATCGTCGACGCTCACCGTGGGACAGTCGGTGATCCCCACGTCCCGCACCCGGGTGAGGTTGAGCCGCTTCAGCGCGGCCCCGGCGCCCACGAAACCCGACACGAAGTCGTCGGCGGGGTTGGTGAGGATCGCCTCCGGGGTGTCGAACTGGGCGATGTGGGAGCGTTCGCGCAGCACCGCGATCCGGTCACCGATCTTGATCGCCTCGTCGAAGTCGTGGGTCACGAAGACGATCGTCTTGTGCAGCTCCCGCTGGAGCCTGATCAGCTCGTCCTGGAGGTGGTCCCGGGTGATCGGGTCGACCGCGCCGAACGGCTCGTCCATCAGCAGCACCGGCGGATCCGCCGCCAGCGCCCGCGCCACCCCCACCCGCTGCTGCTGACCGCCGGACAGCTGGCGCGGATAGCGGCCGTGGAACTCGCCGGGGTCCAGACCGACCAGGTCCAGCATCTCCTCCACCCGTGCCCGCACCCGGGCCGTCGGCCAGCGCAGCATCCTCGGCACCAACGCGATGTTCTGCGCCACCGTCATGTGCGGGAACAGCCCGCTCGCCTGGATCGCGTACCCGATCGTGCGGCGCAGCCGCACCGGGTCCATGTCGGTGACGTCCTCGCCGCCGATGCGGATCCGGCCGCCCGTGGGCTCGATCAGCCGGTTGATCATCTTCAGGGTGGTGGACTTCCCGCACCCCGACGGACCGACGAGGATCACCGTCTCGCCCGCCCGGATGTCCATGCTGACGTTGTCGACCGCCGGCAGGGCGCTGCCCGGGTACCGCTTGGTCAGGCCCTCCAGCTCGATGGCCGCCCCGGCCGACCCGGACCTCGTCCCGGATGCCTCGGCGTCAGGCACGGATCCCCCTGGAAACGGTCAGCCGCCCGACCCACACGTACGCGGCGTCGAACAGCAGGGCGAGGACGATGATCCCGAGGGTGCCCGCGAGCACCTGGTTCATCGCGTTACTGCTGCCCAGCGAGGCGATCCCGCGGAAGATCAGGTTGCCGAGGCCGGGACCGGAGGCGTACGCGGCGATGGCCGCGATGCCCATCAGCATCTGCGTGGAGACCCGGATCCCGGTCAGGATCGGCGGCCAGGCCAGCGGCAGCTCCACCCGCGCCAGCCGGGCCGCGCGCGACATGCCGATCCCCTTGGCCGCGTCCACCAGCGACGGATCGACCCCGCGCAGCCCCACGATCGCGTTCCGCACGATCGGCAGCAGCCCGTACAGCGTCAGCGCGATCACCGTCGGCGGCACCCCGAGCCCCACGACCGGGATCAGCAGACCGATCATGGCCAGTGCCGGGACGGTCAGCAGGGTGGAGGTGGCGGTCGTGGCCAGGTTGCCCGCCCACTCGCTGCGGTAGGCGACCACCCCGATCAGCACACCGAGCAGGGTCGCCACCACCATGCACTGGAAGACGACACTGGCGTGCTGGTAGGCGTCGGTGAGCACTTGCTGATGGCGGTTGACCAGGTACTCCCAGAAGTTCACATTCGCTCACCCCAGCTAGACCAGGTCGGGTCACTCGCCGAGCGCGGCCTGTTCCACCAGCGGGATGATCCGCAGCGGAACGGGGTTCTCCATGACGATCGCCGTGGACGCCCGGACGATGCCATCAAAACCGACGACGCGGTCGATCACCCGCTGGAGATCGGCGTTGGAACGCGCCACCAGCCGGCACATCATGTCCCCGGTACCGGTCGTGGTGTGCAGTTCCAGCACCTCCGGCACCGTCGCCAAGTGGGCCCGTACGTCGGCTCCTTGACCCTGCCGGATCTGCAGCATGGCGAACGCCGTGACCGGGTAGCCGAGGGCCGCCGGATCCACCTCGGGGCCGAATCCGCGGATGACTCCGTTCGACTGAAGCCGGTCCAGCCGGGCCTGCACGGTGCCGCGCGCCACCCCGAGCCGCCGCGACATCTCCAGCACCCCGATCCGCGGCTCCCGCGCCAGCAGCAGGATGAGCCGTCCGTCCAGATGATCGATCGCCATACCGGCCTCCCCGGTGGTCATCCTGTACAGAAAGCCCGGCGACACGGGCGTACGACTGAACACATTGACCAGTGAACGGGCGAACTATTGCGCACCTTGCAGGGCTGCACCACCCTGCCCCTATGACGCAGACCACACACCACGCTCCCGACACCGCCCGGCAGGCCGACCCCTTCCCGGTCAAGGGAATGGACGCGGTCGTCTTCGCCGTGGGCAACGCCAAGCAGGCGGCGCACTACTACTCCACCGCCTTCGGCATGAAGCTGGTCGCCTACTCCGGACCGGAGAACGGCAGCCGCGAGACCGCCGCCTACGTCCTCGAGAGCGGCTCGGCCCGCTTCGTGTTCACCTCGGTGATCAAGCAGTCCACCGAGTGGGGCGCCTTCCTCGCCGACCACGTGGCCGCGCACGGCGACGGCGTCGTCGACCTCGCCATCGAGGTCCCGGACGCGCGCGCCGCGTACGCCTACGCCGTCGGGCACGGCGCCCGCCCGGTCGCCGAGCCGTACGAGCTGAAGGACGAGCACGGCACCGTCGTCCTGGCCGCGATCGCCACGTACGGCAGGACCCGCCACACCCTGGTCGAGCGCACCGGCTACGACGGCCCCTACCTGCCCGGGTACGTCGCCGCCGACCCGATCGTCGAGCCGCCGGCCCAGCGCTTCTTCCAGGCCGTCGACCACTGCGTCGGCAACGTCGAGCTCGGCCGGATGAACGAGTGGGTGGAGTTCTACAACAAGGTCATGGGCTTCACGAACATGAAGGAGTTCGTGGGCGACGACATCGCCACCGAGTACAGCGCGCTGATGTCGAAGGTGGTCGCCGACGGCACGCTCAAGGTCAAGTTCCCGATCAACGAGCCCGCCGTGGCCAAGAAGAAGTCCCAGATCGACGAGTACCTGGAGTTCTACGGCGGTGCGGGCGTGCAGCACATCGCGCTGAACACCAACGACATCGTGCAGACGGTCCGCCGGATGCGCGCGTCCGGCGTGCAGTTCCTGGACACCCCCGACTCGTACTACGACACCCTCGGCGAATGGGCCGGGGAGACGCGGGTGCCGGTGGAGACGCTGCGCGAGCTGAAGATCCTCGTCGACCGCGACGAGGACGGCTACCTGCTGCAGATCTTCACCAAGCCGGTCCAGGACCGTCCGACGGTCTTCTTCGAACTCATCGAACGCCACGGCTCCATGGGCTTCGGCAAGGGCAACTTCAAGGCCCTCTTCGAAGCCATCGAACGCGAACAGGCCAAGCGCGGCAACCTGTAGACGGTCCCGCTCCCGCGGGCAGTCGTGCCACAGGGCGGCACGGGTGGGCGCGACGGCACCCCGCGACCGCCGGGCTGCGCCACCCACTTCCGGCCGACACCGACGCGGGGCACGGCGCGAAGGCGCCGACTGCGGGCAGTCACGCCGCGTCGGGGGTGTTCGCGCAGCCCGGCGCTGCGGGGCGCCTCCCCCCTCCCGGCCCCGCTCGGGCGGGAGGCGCCCCCCACCGCCCCGGGGGCGCCTTCCAGGCGTTCAAGGCACCCGGGGGAGGCGCGACCGCCCGCGGGGAGCGCCGTTCAGGAGAACTCGGGCACCGCCCGGACGGAAGGTTCGCCCAGGCGGGCCAGCGCCGCTCTCGCCTGCGGCACCCGCACCGGCGAGAACCACGGGTTGATCTGAAGGGCCTCCTTCAAGTGCCGCCGAGCGGCCCCGTACCGCTCCAGCGACCGCTCGATCATCCCCCGGTGGAACGCGTACAGCGCGCTGCGCACCCCGCCCCCCTCCGTCCCCTCGGTCGCCCGCACGGCGAAGGGCAGAGCCTCCTCGTGCTCTCCCGCCCGGTGCAGCGCCCACCCCAGCGCATCCGCCACCGCGGTGGACGGCTGTCGCTCCCACAGTCCCCGGAGCCGCCGCACGGCACCGGCCGCGTCCCCGTGGTCCGCCTCGAACCGTCCCAGCACCAGTCCCTCGTCGCCCCCGTGCGCCGCGGCCAGCCGGACCCGTTCCCGCACCACCCCGTACTGCACCTCCGCGGCCCGCTTCAGCCCCAGCGACTCGTACAGCTCCCCCAGCTCCAGTGCGTACTCCGGCCGGGGCTGCCTCGCCAGCGCCGTCCGGTACGCGCTCAGCGCCTCCGCCGTCCGCCCCAGCGCCGCCAGCGCCCTGCCCTGCCCGGCCTGCGCCGCCCGCTGATCGGGGTCGATCCGCACCGCCTCCCGGAAGTGCCGCAGCGCGTCCTGACGGTCGCCGCGCTCCCAGGCGAGCTGCCCGGCCCGCTCCAGGTACGCCGCCCGCTCGGCCGGCTCCCCGGCGGCCGCCGCCGCGTCCGCCAGCTCGGCCGCCGCGTCCTCCCGCCAGCCCCGGTCCCGGTACACGGCCGCAGCACGCGCCATCACGGCGGGGCCGGAACGCAGGTCCGTCAGCTTCTCCAGCAGTCTGCCCGTCTCCTCGTCGTCACCGAGCCCGGCGGACGCCTCGATCAGCAGCGGATACGTCGTCCACCGCTGCGGCTCCAGCCTCCGTGCCGCCTCGCCCCACTTCCGTGCCCCGGCGAAGTCCCGCCGCGCGTTCGCCAGCGCGGCCAGCCCCCGCAGCGCCGGGGCGTTCCCCTTCGCCCGCACCCTCAGCGAGGTGCGCAGCGCCTTCTCGGCCCGCGGCCAGTACGCCGGGTCCGCCCGCCGCAGTCCCTGCTCCACCCGGGCAGCCCCGAGCACCGCCCAGGCCTCCGCGTCCCCCGGATGCCCGCGCACCCGCCGCTCGCGCTCCTCGACCAGCGCCTCCAGGTCGGGCAGCGCGGCCGGCGCCCCGCTGGTGACCGCCGCCAGCGCCCGCGCCCCCGAATCCGGAGCGGGCGGCGCCCGATGCCCCCAGAGCAACAGCACCGGCGCCCCGCCCAGCACGGCACACCCGGCGACCGAGGCGAGCAGCAGCCGGCGGCGGACCCGTCGCCGGGGCGCTTGGGGTTTGTCGTCCGTGGCGCACACAGTCATGGCGCACACAGTGCGCCCCACCCCATGTCCATACGATGATCACACTCCGGCGTGACGCGGTTGCCGTACACAGGGTTCACACCGATGGCCCCCGGTGTCACGCTGTGGTCGTGAGCCGTATCGAAGCGCGACGCGATGAAGACACGGTGGCGGCCGGCCCCCTCGTCGACCGGCTGCTCGACGGCCTGCCCCCCGAGGCCGTCCTCATCGACCCCGACGTCACGGCCTCCTACGCCCATGACATGGCGAGCTTCTGTCCGGCCGGCCGCCCCGCGGCGGTGGTCCTGCCGCGCACGGTCGAACAGGTCCAGCACGTCATGCGCACCGCCACCGGACTGCGCGTCCCCGTCGTTCCGCAGGGCGCCCGCACCGGCCTGTCCGGCGCCGCCAACGCCACCGACGGCTGCGTCGTGCTCTCCCTGACGAAGATGGACCGCATCCTGGAGATCAGTCCGGTCGACCGGATCGCCGTCGTCGAACCCGGCGTCGTCAACGCCGCGCTCTCCCGCGCGGTCGGCGAGCACGGCCTGTACTACCCGCCCGACCCCTCCAGCTGGGAGACGTGCACCATCGGCGGCAACATCGGCACCGCGTCGGGCGGGCTGTGCTGCGTGAAGTACGGGGTGACGGCCGAGTACGTCCTCGGCCTCGACGTCGTCCTCGCCGACGGCCGCCTGATGTCCACCGGCCGCCGCACCGCCAAGGGCGTCGCCGGATACGACCTGACCCGCCTGTTCGTCGGCTCCGAGGGCTCCCTCGGCATCGTCGTCCGCGCGGTCCTCGCCCTGCGGCCCAAGCCGCCCGAGCAGCTGGTGCTGGCCGCCGAGTTCTCCTCCGGCGCCGCCGCCTGCGACGCCGTGTGCCGCGTCATGGCCGGCGGCCACGTCCCCTCGCTCCTCGAACTCATGGACCGCACGACGGTCGAGGCCGTCAACGATCTGACCCGCATGGGCCTCCCGGAGTCCACCGAGGCCCTGCTGCTGGCCGCCTTCGACACCACCGCCCCGGCCGCCGACCTCGCCGCCGTCGGCGCGCTGTGCGAGGCCGCCGGCGCCACCCGGGTCGTTCCGGCCGAGGACGCCGCCGAGTCCGAACTGCTGCTCCAGGCACGGCGGATGTCCCTGGTCGCCCTCGAAGCGGCCAGGGGCACGACGATGATCGACGACGTGTGCGTGCCCCGCTCGAAGCTCGGCGAGTTCATCGACGGCGTCGAACGGATCTCCGAGAAGCACCGGCTCACCATCGGCGTCGTCTCCCACGCAGGCGACGGCAACACCCACCCGACGGTCTGCTTCGACGCCACGGACCCCGAGGAGTCGCGGCGGGCCCGCGAGTCCTTCGACGAGATCATGGCACTCGGCCTGGAACTCGGCGGCACCATCACCGGCGAACACGGGGTCGGCGTGCTGAAGAAGGAGTGGCTGGCGCGCGAGATCGGCCCTGTGGGACTGGAGATGCAGCGGGCCGTCAAGCAGGTCTTCGACCCACTGGGCATCCTCAACCCGGGCAAGATCTTCTGAACGAGAAGGAGCCCGAAGGGGTGGGGTCCGGCCGGACGGGCGGTCAGGCCCCCACGCGTCTGATAGATGTGGTTTCCCCGACCCACCCATCGAGCAGATACGGGACGACGGAATGAGTGCCCCAACCCCGGCCCCCGGCGACGACAGGCCCCGCGAAGGGTACTACCCGGACCCGTCCATTCCCGGATACGTCCGGTACTGGAACGGCGCCTCCTGGGTGCCGGGCACGAGCCGTCCGGCGCCCCAGGACGGCGAGCCGCCCGCGCCACCGTCCGGCGCGGGCCCGGCGGGGCCCTCCGTCGAGGAGACCGGACCGCACTTCTTCGACGAGGACCCGGTCGAGGAGCCGTTCCCGGCCGGGTCCCGGCACGGCAGCCGGCCCGAGCCCGCCTCGGCGTGGGGCGCCGACCGCTCGCACCAGGCGGGCTTCGGCGGCGACCAGGACCGCAAGGTGTTCTGGGGCGCCGACCCGAGGACGCCGCACACGGCCGCGCCCGCCTCGCCCGCCTCGCCGTCCGTGTCCTCCGCGCCCGCCGTGTCCTCCGCGCCCGCCGTGTCCTCCGGGCCCGTTGTACCCTCCGGACCCGCCGCGCCGGAGGCCGGGGTCGCGGGCGCGGACGCCCCGGACGGGCAGGCCGCGGCCGGCTCGGGCGGCACCTTCGTCCTCCGCGGGCCGGCGCCGGAGCCGCGGCAGGGGACCGGGAACCCCGACGGAGAGCCCGCGGACGAGGGCACGATGACGTTCCGCGCCGTCGCCCCCGGACGGCCCGGGTCCGGGGTCGGAAAGGACACGGCCGACCGTGCCGCCGCCGTCGTCCCGTCTGAACCTCCGCAGGCCGTGGTTCCGTCCGGGCCCTCGCGGGCTGCTGCCCCGTCTGAACCTCCGCGGGCCGTGGTTCCGTCCGGGCCTCCGCGGGCTGCTGCCCCGTCCGGGCCTCCGCGGGCCGTTGTCCCGTCCGGACCTCCGCAGGCCGCCGCCCCGTCCGGGCCCCCGTGGGCCGCGGGCACACCCGGAACGGGCCATGCGGCGGGCGCGGTCCCCCAGCCCGCCGCTGCCGCCTCCGCGCCCCTGGCGAGCGGCGCCGGCGGGGGCCAGTCCTCCTGGGCGCAGCAGGCGCACCGGCCGGCCGACGGTGAGGAGCCGCCCGTCGCACGCTGGAAGCCGCCGGTCGAGGACGTGTTCCAGGCCGCCGCCCGGCGTCAGGCCGCGGCCCGTCCCGCCGCGCTCGGCAGGCGGCTGGCCGCCCGGCTGCTGGACACCGTCGTCCTCGGCGCCGTCACCGCCGTGGCCGCCGTACCGCTCGGCGCCAAGGCCGTGGACCACATCGACGCGAAGATCGAGGCGGCCAAACTGTCCGGCGAGACCGTCACCGTCTGGCTGCTCGACGGCACCACCTCCGTCCACCTCGGCATCGTCCTCGCCGTCCTCCTCCTCGCCGGTGTCCTCCTCGAGGTGCTGCCGACCGCCAAGTGGGGCCGCACCCTGGGCAAGAAGCTGCTGGGCATCGAGGTGCGGGACATCGAGGGGCACGAGGCGCCCTCCTTCGGCGCGGCCCTGCGCCGCTGGCTGGTCTACAGCGTGCCCGGACTGCTCGTCGTCGGGGTCGTCGGCGTCCTGTGGTGCCTGTTCGACAAGCCCTGGCACCAGTGCTGGCACGACAAGGCCGCGCACACGTTCGTCGCCGCCGGCTGAGTCCGCTTCCCCCGTACCGCAGCTACTCCGGACGGACGCTCGCCGGATGCGGGGCCGGAGGGTTCACGATCGACTCGGGGCATGACCACCGAACCGCCCCCCGGCCCCGGCCGACAGCCGCCGGACGACGACCCGTTCAAGAAGCATCCCCCGCCGGGCGGCCCCGAGAACCCGGGGCCGGGCTCCCCGTACGACACCCCCGGCGGCCCGCCACCGCCTCCCGAAGGCGGTGGCGGACCCTACGGCGGCGGGGGCGGCGGCCCTTACGGCGGTGGCCCCTACGGCGGTGGCCCCTACGGAGGCGGTGGCCCCTCCGACCCCCTCGCCGGCATGCCCCCGCTCGCCGACAGCGGCAGGCGCACGCTCGCCCGCATCATCGACATGATCCTCGTCGGCATCGTGGTCTGGCTGCTCACCTGGCCGTTCGGGGTCAGTGAGTACGACGTCGACGGCGGCCGCATCAACGTCGGCAACTCCTTCGGACAGTCCCTTGTCGCAGCGGTCCTCTACGTCGCCTACGACACCTTCATGACCGCCCGGAACGGGCAGACCCTGGGCAAGAAGTGGCTGCGCATGCGGGTGGCCGACCTCGCCGACGGCTCCGACCCCTCCGTGCGGACCGCGTTCATCCGCGCCCTCGTGCTGTGGCTGCCGTTCGCGTTCTGCTGCGCCTGCGTGTGGACCGTGATCGCGGGCGGCTGGAGCTTCTTCGACCGGCCCTACAAGCAGGGCCTGCACGACAAGGCGGCCAAGACCGTGGTGGTCAGCACCGGATGAGGGCGTCGCCCGCTCAGGACGCCGCGCGCTCCCGCACCGGCTCGCGGGCCGGAGGGGCGACGGTGGCCCGCACCGGCTGCGGGGCCGCGGACCGCTCCGCCCCGGTGGGCCGTCCCGCCGCGACGGGACGCCGGGCCCCGGGGCGCGGCACCGTCATGGCCACCAGCAGTCCGAGGGCGAGTGCCGAGACGGCGACGAGCGCGACGCCCACGGACGAACTCGCCCCGGACAGCAGCAGCATGACGAACGTCGACAAGACCACGGTGCATGAACCGTAAGCGAGCTGAGCGACAGTCGGACGGGGCATGGCCATCGTGTCCTCGGGAGTCGGGGGCTGTCCGCCTGGTTTCCCACCGGTTCGAGGCGGTTCCGCCAGACGACTCTCACCGCGAGCGTGCCCGGGGGGAACGGGCAGTAAGCGTGACCTGACCGACAGGGCCGGTGCACAGGGGGCGCACGGATTCATGGCGTCCACCCAGTGGACGGCTGTACGCGCCCGCAGGATTTTCGCACGAATGTGTCCGGTGAGCGAACCCCGGCTCCGCATAATGCAATTGATCTGTCCAAGTCAAGGTCTGTTTTTTCCGACGAACCTCTAGTCAAATGTCGTCACTTGACTACACGCGTTGATCACGTGCGTGCGGGGCCTTCCACAGACGGAACCTCCTTCGGCCGCACGCGCGCACGCAGGAGGGGATCTCAAGTGACCAGTAGAACCTGGACGTCCAGAGCGGCCGCGATAGGCGTGGCGCTCGCGGCGGTCACCGCCACCTGCTCCGCGTTCACCGTGGCCCAGGCCGACTCGGCTGACAAGGCCGACCGTGTCGGCGCCGTGGACCGGCACGACCCGGCGGCCCACGACCACGCCGAGCACGACCTCGAGGGGCCGCTCTCCAAGACGCAGGAGGCCCAGCGCGAGGAAGCCCTCAACCAGGTCATATCCGGTAAGGCATCGGTCAAAAACCGTGAGGGTTCGAAGGTCGTCCAGCTCAAGAGCAAGAAGGGCGACAGCAAGTACGTAGAGCTCGGCCGCGAGAAGACCGACAAGATCTTCACGATCCTGGTCGAGTTCGGCGACAAGATCGACAGCCGCTACGGCGGCGAGGCCGGCCCGCTGCACAACCAGATAGCCAAGCCGGACCGCAAGAAGGACAACTCCACGGCCTGGCAGGAGGACTACGACCAGCAGCACTTCGAGGACCTGTACTTCGGGTCCGGCAAGGGCGTCCACTCGGTCAAGACCTACTACGAGAAGCAGTCCTCCGGTCGCTACTCGGTCGAGGGCGAGGTCTCCGACTGGGTCAAGGTCCCCTACAACGAGGCCCGTTACGGTAACAACGCCTGCGGCGACACCAACTGCCCCAGCGTCTGGAACGTCGTCAGCGACGGCCTGGACGCCTACGTCGCCCAGCAGAAGGCGGCCGGCCGTACCGACGCCCAGATCAAGGCGGACATCGCCCGGTTCGACGAGTGGGACCGCTACGACTTCGACGGCGACGGCGACTTCAACGAGCCCGACGGCTACATCGACCACTTCCAGATCGTGCACGCCGGTGAGGACGAGTCCGCGGGCGGTGGCGCCCAGGGCACCGACGCGATCTGGGCCCACCGCTGGTACGCCTTCGGCACCGACGCCGGCGCCACCGGCCCCGAGCAGAACAGGCTCGGCGGCGCCCAGGTCGGCGACACCGGCATCTGGGTCGGCGACTACACCATCCAGCCGGAGAACGGCGGACTCGGCGTCTTCGCCCACGAGTACGGTCACGACCTCGGTCTGCCGGACCTCTACGACACCGCGGGCGGCGAGAACTCCACCGGCTTCTGGTCGCTGATGTCCTCCGGTTCCTGGCTCGGCACCGGGAAGCAGGAGATCGGCGACCTGCCCGGCGACATGACCGCCTGGGACAAGCTCCAGCTCGGCTGGCTGAACTACGACACCGCCAAGGCGGGCGTCAACTCCTGGCACAAGCTGGGCGTCGCCGAGTACAACACCAAGAACAAGCAGGCGCTGGTCGTCACGCTGCCGAAGAAGGCCGTGACCACCGAGGTGATCCAGCCGTCCGAGGGCCGGACCCAGTGGTGGAGCGGCAGCGGTGACGACCTCAGGAACACGCTGTCCCGTTCGGTCGACCTGACCGGCAAGTCGTCCGCCGCCCTCACCTTCGACGGCTGGTACGACATCGAGGCCAACTACGACTACCTCTACACCGAGGTGTCCACCGACGGCGGCGCCAACTGGACCGCCGTCGACGGCACGGTCGACGGCCGGCCGGTCCCGCGCGACGGCAGCGACAAGCCCGCCCTGCACGGCACGCTCGACGGCTACAGGAAGTTCGCGTACTCCCTGGACGCCTACGCCGGCCAGAAGATCGACCTGCGCTTCCGCTACCAGACCGACGGCGGCGTGGCCCAGAAGGGCTTCACGGCCGACGCGATCGCGGTGACGGCGGACGGCAGCCCGGTCTTCTCGGACGACGCCGAGACCGCCGACGCCGCCTGGAAGGCCACCGGCTTCTCCCGCATCGGCGCGTCCTTCACCAAGGACTACGCGCAGTACTACATCGCCGAGAACCGCCAGTACGTGTCGTACGACAAGACCCTCGAGGTCGGTCCGTACAACTTCGGCTTCACGGCCCGCCCGGACTGGGTGGAGCACTACGCGTACCAGAACGGCCTGCTGATCTGGAAGTGGGACACCTCCCAGGCGGACAACAACACCAGCCGGCACCCGGGCACCGGTCTGATCCTCCCGATCGACTCCCACCCGACCGCGCTGAAGTGGTCCGACGGCACGCTGATGCGCAACCGCATCCAGAGCTACGACGCGCCGTTCAGCAAGTACCGCACCGACGGCATGACGCTGCACAAGGCGGACGTGGCGACCTGGATCCCGTCGTCGAAGGGCGTGTCGGTCTTCAACGACCGCACCAACACCTACTACGACGAGTCGAACCCGACCGCCGGCGTCGAGGTCACTGACACCAACACGAAGATCAAGATCCTCAAGGAGGCCAGGAACGGCTCGACGATCGAGCTCGAGGTCGGTCCTGCGGGCAGGTAAATAGCATCTTCGCAGGTCAGAGCATGATCGGCGGTGACCCCCTGGCGGGTCGCCGCCGATCCGTGTTTAGGTGCCCCTGTGACTCGCTTATTGACACCGGCTGACACGGGGGTATGACCGCATGGCCGCAGGAGGTTTCTGCAAGCTGCCGAACGGCACGGTGGTGGTGGCACTGAACCTGCCCAGCCCCGCCGCCGACGCACCGGCCGGAGTCCGCGTCCTCGTCCACGCCCGGAACCGCGCACGAGCCCTGACCAGGCTCCGCAACCTGGGCCTGCGGGCGATCTACCTCCGGGGCAACGCCGCCCCGCCCACCCCCGACGAGATCACGGCGGTCCTCCACCACCCCGACGGCCTCATATGGCGCACCAACCCCGACACCACCGCCCTGACGGTGGAGCTCTGGCACCCCATAAGAGCCCTCCTCAGTCCCCCGGCGAAGGCGTGATCGCGAGCGGCGCGCCGCCGCGGCCACGGGTGGCCGTGCCTCCCCGGTGCCTCAAGGGCCCGGGGGCGCCTCCAGGGCGATGGGACACCTCCTGCCCGAGCCGAACCGAGCCGGGAGCGGGGGAGGGCGGGCGTCGTGGCACCGGTTCGGCGCGGCGGGCCGAGACCCCGCCCGCCCGCCACCGCACCGGGCTCACTGCACGACGGGCTTCCCCGACAGCTCCACCCCCGCCGAGCGCAGCTCCTCCAGCGCACGCTCGGTGGTCTCCGCCGCCACCCCCGCGGTGAGATCGAGCAGCACCTGAGTGCGGAACCCCTCCCGCGCCGCGTCCAGCGCGGTCGCCCGCACGCAGTGGTCCGTGGCGATCCCCACCACGTCCACCTCCTCGACCTCCCGCTCCCGCAACCACTCCGCCAGCGGCGTCCCGTTCTCGTCGGCCCCCTCGAACCCGCTGTAGGCCGCCGAGTACGCCCCCTTGTCGAACACGGCGTCGATCGCGCCCGACGCCACCGCGGGGGCGAAGTTCGGGTGGAACCCGACCCCCTCCGTCCCGGCGACGCAGTGCGCGGGCCAGGACCGCACGTAGTCGGGGTCGTCGGCGAAGTGCCCGCCGGGAGCGATGTGGTGGTCGCGGGTGGCCACCACGTGCCGGTAGCCGCCGGCCGAGGCGGCCTGGCCGATCAGCTCGGTGATGGCGGCGGCCACGTCCGCACCACCGGCCACGGCGAGGCTGCCCCCCTCGCAGAAGTCGTTCTGCACGTCAACGACGATCAGTGCGCGGCGCATGGTCGGTGTCCTTCGACTAGGGGGGATGGATGGGGGCGGGCCCGGCCGGGTGAACCTCCGAGCCTATGGAGCGACGGACGACGCGGACAGGGGCACGGCGGGGCGGGCGGGAGGCCCCGCCCGCGCACCGGGAGCCCTCGCCCGCGTACGAGGGGCACGTTCTCAGCTACCCGACGGCCCGTGCGCGTACTCCGTCGGAAGGACGGGTTCCCCCCGGGAGAGCTGGGTGGCGGACAGCGGCAGACCCGCGCGGGCCGCCGCGTGCCGGTCGCGGACCACGTCCAGCGGCTCCCGGGCGATCACCTCGCCGCCCTCGACCAGCTTCACCAGGAGCTGCCGGTCGGCCAGGTCGCCCGGCACCTCGCCGGTGCCGATCACCTCGGCCTCGGCGACGCCGTGCTCGTCCAGCCGGCGTGCGGCCCACTTGCGGCCGCCGACGGAGGTCTTGCCGCCGGCGGACTTCTTCGCCACCGGCACCAGCGGCGCCCTCGGGTCGGCGGACTCCGCGCGGGCGACCAGCTTGTACACCATGGAGGCCGTCGGGTGCCCCGAGCCGGTCACCAGCTGGGTGCCCACCCCGTACGCGTCCACGGGCGCCGCCGCCAGCGAGGCGATGGCGTACTCGTCCAGGTCCGAGGTCACGACGATCTTCGTGCCGGTGGCGCCCAGCTCGTCCAGCTGCTGCCGCACCCGGTGCGCCACCAGCAGCAGGTCCCCGGAGTCGATCCGCACGGCGCCCAGCTGCGGCCCTGCGACCTCCACGGCCGTACGGACCGCCTCGGTCACGTCGTAGGTGTCCACCAGCAGCGTGGTGCCGCTGCCGAGGGAGTCCACCTGGGCCCGGAAGGCGTCCCGCTCGCTGTCGTGGAGCAGGGAGAAGGCGTGGGCGGAGGTGCCCACGGTGGGGATGTTGTAGCGGAAGCCGGCCGCCAGGTCGGAGGTGGTGGCGAAGCCGCCGATGTACGCGGCCCGGGCGGCGGCCACCGCCGACAGCTCGTGGGTGCGCCGGGCGCCCATCTCGATCAGCGGCCGGTCCCCGGCGGCGGACGACATCCGGGAGGCCGCGGCGGCGATCGCCGAGTCGTGGTTGAGGATCGACAGGACCACCGTCTCGAGCAGCACGCACTCCGCGAAGCTGCCCTCCACCCGCATGACCGGTGAGCCCGGGAAGTACACCTCGCCCTCGGGATAGCCCCAGATGTCACCGGAGAAGCGGTAGTCGGCCAGCCAGTCCAGGGTCTCCTCGTCGACGATGCCCTTCTCGCGCAGGAACCGCAGGACACCCGGGTCGAAACGGAAGTTCTCCACCGCGTCCAGCACCCGCCCGGTGCCGGCCACCACACCGTAGCGGCGGCCGTCGGGCAGCCGCCGGGTGAAGACCTCGAACACGCTGCGCCGCCCGGCCGTGCCGGCCTTCAGCGCGGCCCGCACCATCGTCAGCTCGTACTGGTCGGTGAAGAGCGCCGTCGACGGAACATCCACCGGTAGCCCAAGGTCCGCTGTGTTCATACCGAGGATGCTACCCCCATTTCGTCAGTTTGACGATTTCGGTCCGTGCGGCGGAACCGCGGGCCGGTTTGTGCGACCACCCCCCTGCGGTGGCAGCATGGGCTGTGTGACGTCACCCGCACCCCTGGAGATCGAACGCACCGAGTCGGCGGAGGAGGTCTTCGCCGTACCCGAGTCCGACGTCCCGTGGGTCACCATCGTCCACAACGACCCGGTCAACCTCATGAGCTACGTGGCGTACGTCTTCCAGACGTACTTCGGCTACAGCAAGGCCAAGGCCACCAAGCTCATGCTCGACGTCCACCGTAAAGGCCGGGCGGTCGTCTCCAGCGGCACCCGTGAGGAGATGGAGCGCGACGTCCAGGCCATGCACGGCTACGGACTGTGGGCCACCCTCCAGCACGACCGGAAGTGACCGAGCCGGACATGACCCGCCCCCGCCCGCAGGACCGGAAGCAGCGAATCGCCGCCATGCCAGGAACCTTCGAACCGCTCCCCGGCGGCGGCGCGGCCGTCGCCCTCGACGACGTCGAGATCTCCATCATCCGGTCGCTGGCCGTGCAGCTGATGGAGCTCATCGGCCCCGGACCCGCCGAGGACGCCTCCGCCGACCCGTTCGCCGGACTCTTCGACGAAGGACCGAGCGAGCCCCCCTCCGACCCCGTGCTGCGCCGTCTCTTCCCGGACGCCTACGTGGATCCCGAGGGCGCCCCGCGGGCCGAGGAGGCCGAGAAACAGCGGACCCGCTCCGCCGAGTTCCGCCGCTACACCGAGAACGACCTGCGGGCCGGCAAACGCGACAACGCCCTCGCGGTGATCCGTTCCCTGGACGGGCTCTCCTCCGCCGGCAAGGGCGGCGCGGTGCTGGAACTGTCGCCGGAGGAGTCCCGCCAGTGGCTCGGCACCCTCAACGACCTGCGCCTGGCGATCGGCTCCCGGCTGGAGATCGGCGACGAGGACGACGGCGACCTCCTCTACCACCTCCCCGCCGAGGACCCGCGCAAGCCGATGGTGATGGCGTACCTGTGGCTCGGCGGGCTCCAGGAGACCCTGGTCACCACACTCATGCCGTGAGTCCCTGACGCGCATGCCGTGGACCCGCGCCCGAAGTCCGGAGAGTCCACTGACGTGCCGGCTCAGGGGACGCCCGGATCCGGGTAATGATCGCGTCGAGAAGCCCGCCTCCTACGGGATTTCCAGGCGCCTTTTGTCCGCTTCCCTCCGTGGAGCGCGCCACGAACCGTCCCTGTGACCGGTACGGCGGCCGTGGTAGGTCCTCACGGCCGCCCGGCGAACACCACCCGTATGTCCCGCCGGGTGCGCCACCGAGCAGACGACCGCCGACCAGGCACGGGCGGCCTTCCGGAGCCCGCCCCACTCCATCGGTCCGGGGGGATCGAGACCCGGTCCGAGGCCGACGGCGGCCCGGGGCGGCGATGATCCTGGTCAGCCACGTTTTCTGCCGCCGCCGGGGCGTCGCGGGCCGGCTGCCCGCCTCCTCCTTTCCGGCGCCCGGCGGATCGGTCTGCTCCTGCATCGCCATCGCGTTCCTGCTCTTCGTCACCGGGCTGATCGCGATCGACGCGGACGCCCGGATCTGCCTGTACGTGATGACCGGCTGGGCCGTCGCCCTCGGGGTCGGCTGGTTCCTCCTCAGGCGCCGCAACCCGCAGGTCACCCGGCGCGACGAGGACCGGTTCGAGAAGGTGGGCTGACCCTTCCCGGGACGCCGGGACGCCGGGACGCCGGGTGCACTCGTGGCGTCCCCTGCGCCCCTCCGCTCAAGGCGTCCGGCATGCGGGCCGTTCCGTACCACCCCTCGGTACGGAACGGCCCGTCTGCTTATCCTGAGCCCCATGCTGACCATCACCCAGGCCCTGTACGACCAGATCGTCGCCCACGCCCGCGAGGACCACCCCGACGAGGCGTGCGGCGTGGTGGCGGGCCCGGTGGGCGCCGGCCGCCCCGAGCGCTTCATCCCCATGCTGAACGCGGCACGCTCGCCCACCTTCTACGAGTTCGACTCCCAGGACCTGCTGAAGCTCTACCGGGAGATGGACGACCGGGACGAGGAGCCGGTAATCATCTACCACTCCCACACCGCCACCGAGGCCTACCCCTCCCGCACCGACATCTCCTACGCCAACGAGCCCGGCGCCCACTACGTCCTGGTCTCCACCGCCGACACCGACGGCGCCGGCGAGTTCCAGTTCCGCTCCTTCCGCATCCTGGAGGGCGAGGTCGCCGAGGAGGAGGTGAAGGTCGTGGAGGCGTACTGACCCGGCGGACGGACCTTGATCTCGTATCGCGGAAGAAAGGTGTCCGAAGCGTGAGATCACACTCCGGGGACCGGTCCGGGAATCGATACGATGCCCCCATGGTTCTCCACGACGTGAGCGAAGAAGCGCCGGGCACGCTGCTCGTGGCGCGGCTGCACGTCGACCTGTGCAGGCTGAACAGCGCCATCTGTTGATCTTCCGCTGCCGCCGTGGGCCGTGCGCCGCGGCGGACTGCCGTGCGCCTTTGCGCGCCCTCTCGAACCCACGACAGACACTTCCGACAGGAGCCCTCAGCCATGGCCATCGAGGTCCGCATCCCGACCATCCTCCGCGCCTACACCGACGGTCAGAAGGCGGTGGAGGGCACCGGGGACACCCTCGCCGAACTCTTCAACGACCTCGAGACCCGGCACGCGGGCATCCAGGCCCGCATCGTGGACGGCGAGCAGCTGCGCCGCTTCGTCAACGTCTACCTCAACGACGAGGACGTGCGCTTCCTGGACGGCATCAACACCAAGCTGTCCGACGGCGACAACGTCACGATCCTGCCGGCCGTCGCCGGCGGCATGGCCTGACCGGCGATGCGTTACGACTCCCCGCTGGCCGCGGTGGGCAACACCCCCCTGGTGCGCCTGCCGCGGCTGTCGCCGTCCGCCGACGTCCGGATCTGGGCGAAGCTCGAGGACCGCAACCCCACCGGTTCGATCAAGGATCGCCCCGCCCTGTTCATGATCGAGCAGGCGGAGAAGGACGGCCGTCTCACCCCGGGCTGCACCATCCTCGAGCCGACCAGCGGCAACACCGGCATCTCGCTCGCCATGGCCGCCAGGCTCAAGGGCTACCGCATGGTGTGCGTGATGCCCGAGAACACCTCGCAGGAACGCCGCGACCTGCTCGGCATGTGGGGCGCGGAGATCATCTCCTCCCCGGCCGCCGGCGGCTCCAACACCGCCGTGCGCGTCGCCAAGGAACTCTCCGCCGAGCACCCCGACTGGGTGATGCTCTACCAGTACGGCAACCCGGACAACGCCGGCGCCCACTACGCCGGCACCGGCCCCGAGATCCTCGCCGACCTGCCGTCCATCACCCACTTCGTGGCCGGCCTCGGCACCACCGGCACCCTCATGGGCGTCGGACGCTACCTGCGCGAGAACAAGCCCGAGGTCAGGATCGTCGCCGCCGAACCGCGCTACGACGACCTCGTCTACGGGCTGCGCAACCTCGACGAGGGCTTCGTCCCCGAGCTGTACGACGCCTCCGTGCTCACCACCCGCTTCTCCGTCGGCTCCGCCGACGCCGTCACCCGCACCCGCGAGCTCCTCCAGCAGGAGGGCATCTTCGCCGGCGTCTCCACCGGCGCCGCCCTGCACGCGGCGATCGGCGTGGCGAACAAGGCGCTCAAGGCCGGCGAGAGCGCCGACGTCGTCTTCGTCGTCGCCGACGGCGGCTGGAAGTACCTGTCGACCGGCGTCTACACCGCCGCGACGACGGAAGAGGCCATCGAGACCCTCCAGGGCCAGCTCTGGGCGTGACACCCCGCGTACGACGAGGGGCCGGAGAGCAGCGTCTCCGGCCCCTCACGCCTTCCCGGAACCGTTCCTCCCACCGCCCCGCCGCCTCCGGGACCGGTGCCCCCGCCCCCACCCGTCGACGAGGGCGGCGACGAGCGCGAGCAGTACCACCGCGGCGAGCGCGAGCCACCAGGCCGTGTTCATGCCCCGACCGTACCGGCGCACGCCACCGCCGTGCGCCCCTCCCGGCCACGGCGCGCGCCCCTTCCAGCCGAACCGGTGACAGCACAGGTGAGTTCGCCCACAACGGCCTCTGGCGGAGGAGCGACCACAGGTTTTGCGTCTTACGCTCGACGAACCGCACGACCCCCGTCTCTCCACACCCGCCAGCGGAGGTTTCTGCTTCATGAAGCTCACCGTCGTCGGCTGCTCGGGGTCGTTCCCGTCCGCGGAATCGGCCTGCTCGAGCTACCTCGTCGAGGCCGACGGCTTCCGGCTGCTCCTCGACATGGGCAACGGCGCCCTGGGCGAGCTGCAGCGCCACTGCGGTCTCTACGACCTCGACGCGATCTTCCTCAGCCACCTGCACGCCGACCACTGCATCGACATGTGCGCCTACTTCGTGGCGCGCTACTACCGGCACGACGGCGGCCGCTGCGCCCCCCTGCCGGTTTACGGACCCGAGGGCACCGAGCACCGGCTCACCACCGCCTACGCCGACACGCCCTCGGCCTCCTCCATGAGCGAGGTCTTCGACTTCCACACGGTCAAGCCGTCCACCTTCGAGATCGGCCCGTTCCTCGTCCACACCGAGCGCGTCGCGCACCCGGTCGAGGCGTACGGCATCCGCATCGAACACGGTGGCAGGACACTGACGTACTCCGGCGACACGGGCGTGAGCCCCGCGCTCGACGACCTCGCCCGCGACGCCGACCTCTTCCTGTGCGAGGCCGCCTTCACGCACGGCAAGGAGAACATCCCCGACCTGCACCTCAACGGCCGCGAGGCGGGTGAGACGGCGGCCCGGGCCGGCGCCCGCCGTCTGATCCTCACTCACATCCCTCCGTGGACCGACCCGCAGATCAACCTCGCCGACGCCCGCACGGTGTACGACGGCCCGGTGGGACTGGCGGCGCCCGGGGCGACGTACGAGGTCTGAGGCGGGGCAGCCGGCCCGGTCCGGCTGCCCCGGCACGTCCGCACGGCGCGTGCGCGACGGGGTGCGGACAGCGCGAAGGCCCGGCCGATCCGGCCGGGCCTCGCACGGGTCAGCGGGTTACTTCGCCTCTGCCTTCTGCAGTTCCGCCAGTTCCTCGTCCGACTCCCGGCCGGGTGTCGGCAGGTTGAACTTGGTGATGGCGAAGCGGAAGACCACGTAGTAGACCGCCGCGAAGCACAGGCCCACCAGGGCCAGCCCCCACGGGTTGCTGGCGATACCGAGGTTGAGGAAGTAGTCGACCGCGCCGGCGGAGAAGCCGAAGCCGTCCTTCATGCCCAGGGCCCACGTCAGTGCCATGGACACACCGGTCAGCACCGCGTGGATGGCGTAGAGCACCGGCGCGATGAACATGAAGGTGAACTCGATCGGCTCGGTGACGCCGGTCACGAACGAGGTGAGCGCGAGGGAGAACATCATGCCGCCGACGACCTTGCGGCGCTCGGGCCGGGCGCAGTGCACGATGGCCAGACAGGCTGCCGGCAGGGCGAACATCATGATCGGGAAGAAGCCGGTCATGAACTGACCGGCGGTCGGGTCACCGGCCAGGAAGCGCGCGATGTCACCGCTCTTGCCCTCGTACTCGCCCGCCTGGAACCACGGGAAGGAGTTCAGCAGGTGGTGCATGCCGATCGGGATGAGGGCGCGGTTGGCCACACCGAAGATACCGGCGCCGACGGCGCCCGAGCCCACCAGCCACTCACCGAAGTTGTGCAGGAGTGTGCCGAGAACAGGCCATATGTAACCGAAGACGATGCCGATCACCAGACCGGCGAAGGCCGACAGGATCGGCACCAGGCGGCGACCGCCGAAGAAACCGGCCCAGTCCGGGAGTTTCGTGCGGTAGAAGCGCTGGTAGAGCAGCGCCACCACGATGCCCATCACCACACCGCCGAGGACCTTGGCGTCCACCGGCGCGTCCGCCATCACGACCTTGCCGTCGACGACCGTGGCCACCTGGGGAAGGTTCTCGTCGGTGAAGGTGGCCAGGACGTTCTTGAAGACCAGGTAGCCGACGACCGCCGCCAGAGCGGTCGAACCGTCCGACTTCTTCGCGAAGCCGATCGCGATGCCCACGGCGAACAGCAGCGCCATGTTGTCGAGGATCGCGTTGCCGCCGGCCGCCATGAAGCCGGCGATCTTGGTGATGAAGGCGGGGAACGAGTCGCGTCCCAGCATGTCCGAGTTGCCGAGGCGCACCAGCAGCGCTGCCGCGGGCAGCACCGCGACCGGCAGCATGAGGCTGCGGCCGATGCGCTGCAGGACGGCCATCGCGCCGGCGCCCTTCTTCTTGTCGGCGGTTGCCGTGCTCGCCGTGGTCATCGTCTTCCTCCAGTGGGCAAGGCGCCGCCAGGGGACACAATGAGGACGGCGGCGTCCCGAACGCGCGGCGGGTGGCCCGCGCGCATGGTCTACACCACTCAGTGGTGTAGACCTGTTGTAGCACGATGAAGGTCGCATAAGGAACCCGCGATTCCCGCTACCGCCGGGCCACACACCGTGTCCGCCCGGACCCGTGGACGAAATCCCCCGACGGGCCCACCGGAAAGCCCCCGGCCCGCCCGGCCCGAGGGCTCGAACGGCCGCCTCCACCCTAAGAGGTCACTCCTTCGCCGCGTCCTCCATCTCCTCCTCCGGCTCCCGCCCCGGAGTCCTCAGACCGAACCGCGTGATCGCGAACCGGAAGACCACGTAGTACACCGCCGCGAAGCACAGCCCGACCGGGACGATCAGCCACGGCCTGGTGGCCGGGTTCCAGTTGATCACGTAGTCGATGGGCCCGGCCGAGAAGCTGAACCCGTCCTTCACCCCCAGACCCCACGTCACCGCCATCGACACACCCGTCAGCACCGGGTGGACCACGTACAGCGCCGGCGCGACGAACAGGAAGGAGTACTCCAGCGGCTCGGTGATGCCGGTCACGAACGACGTCAGCCCCACCGACAGCATCAGCCCGCCCACCTCCTTGCGCCGGTGCGGCTTCGCGCAGTGCGTGATCGCCAGCGCGGCGGCCGGCGACGCGAACATCATGACCGGGAAGAAACCGGTGGTGAACTGCCCCGCGGTCGGGTCACCCGCCAGGAACATGTTGATGTCGCCGTGCACCACCGTGCCGTCCGGCAGCGCACCACCCGCGCCCGTCATCACCCCGGAGACGTTCGTCCAGCCCAGACCCTCGTCCCCGAACACGTCCGGCTGCCCCAGCCGGTTCAGGACGCCCGCCGCCGGCAGCACCGCGATCGGCAGTTGCAGGCTCCGCCCCATCTTCTGCAGACCCTGGAACAAACGGTTCCAGCGTGCACGCGCGGGAGAGACCGCACTCCCGGCCCCGGCGGCACTCCCGGCACTCATCCGGTCCCTCTCCCTGGAGAGCGGTCTGCAGCGCGGAGACAGCGGGTTTGGCGGCAGTCCACCCGGTGGTGTAGACCAGTCGGGCAGGACGGTTCCACTGTCGTGACGCCATCATCGGGCGCCCACGGCAGGACCGCTCGCAAAGATGGGCCAACTGTGGGTTACTGCGACAAAGCGGTTCGGATCAGGGAGAACGAACATGGCCACCAAGGCTGAGAAGATCGTTGCCGGGCTCGGCGGCATCGACAACATCGAAGAGGTCGAAGGCTGCATCACCCGCCTCCGCACCGAAGTCGTCGACCCCGCCAAGGTCGACGAAACCGCGCTCAAGGCCGCCGGCGCCCACGGCGTCGTCAAGATGGGCAGCGCCATCCAGGTCGTCATCGGCACCGACGCCGACCCCATCGCCGCCGAAATCGAAGACATGATGTGAGCCACGGCCACACCCCGGGGCCCCATCCCCGCGCGGAGGGGGCCCCATCCCCGCGCGGAGGGGGCCCCTTCCCCGTGCGGCGCCTCCGCACACACGGCTGACGCTAGGCTCGACGCCATGTCTCGAATCGACGGCCGCACCCCCGAACAACTCCGCCCGGTCACCATCGAACGCGGCTGGAGCAAGCACGCCGAAGGCTCCGTCCTCGTCTCCTTCGGCGACACCAAGGTCCTCTGCACCGCCTCCGTCACCGAAGGCGTCCCCCGCTGGCGCAAAGGCAGCGGCGAGGGCTGGGTCACCGCCGAATACGCGATGCTGCCCCGCGCCACCAACACCCGCGGCGACCGCGAATCCGTCCGCGGCCGCATCGGCGGCCGCACCCACGAGATCAGCCGCCTCATCGGACGCTCCCTGCGCGCCGTCATCGACTACAAGGCCCTCGGCGAGAACACCATCGTCCTCGACTGCGACGTCCTCCAGGCCGACGGCGGCACCCGCACCGCCGCCATCACCGGCTCCTACGTCGCCCTCGCCGACGCCGTCGCCTGGGCCCGGGGCAGGAAGCTCGTCAAGCCCGGCCGCGAACCCCTCACCGGCACCGTCAGCGCCGTCTCCGTCGGCATCGTCGCCGGCGTCCCCCTCCTCGACCTCCGCTACGAGGAAGACGTCAAGGCCGACACCGACATGAACGTCGTCTGCACCGGCGACGGCCGCTTCGTCGAGGTCCAGGGCACCGCCGAAGCCGAACCCTTCGCCCGCGACGAACTCGACGCCCTCCTCGACCTCGCCGTCGCCGGCTGCACCGAACTCGCCGCCGCCCAGCGCGCCGCACTCGCTACCGTCCTCGAAAGGTAAAGGACCCACCAAGGAACGTGGCCGACGCGGGCAACCGCGCCGGCCGCCACCGCGTCTGAGGGGGTACGGGCGCACGGCTCAACCCCGGGCGCCCGGCCAGCGACCAGGGCCGCCCACCGGCCCGACGAAGGGGAGGGACCGTTCCATGGCCGCGAGCCGCCGACGCCGCACCGCAGCCGTCGCCGCCACCCTGGCGGCCGTCGCGCTGACCGCCGGACTCACCACCGGCTGCGCCGCCGTCGACAAGGCACTGGACTGCGTCCAGACCGCCGACGCCGTCGCCGACAGCGTCACCGACATGCAGCAGGCCGTCGAGAACGCCGGCAACGACGTCACCCAGCTCGAGGAATCCCTCGAATCCGTAGACAGCAACCTCGACCAGCTCGGCGACAAGACCGACAACGCCGACGTCGGCAAGGCCGTCGACGACCTCGAGAAGGCCGTGGAGAACGTCCGCACCTCCCTCCGGAACGGCGACGGGACCCCCGACATCAGCCCCGTCACCGACGCGGCCGGCGAACTCACCAAGGTCTGCACGCCGTAAGCCGGCGGCCGGCGGGAGCCGGGATACTGGACCCCATGACCCGCCTGATCCTCGCCACCCGCAACGCCGGAAAGATCACCGAACTGCGCGCGATCCTCGCCGACGAGGGACTGCCCCACTACCTCGTCGGCGCCGACGCCTACCCCGACGTCCCCGACGTCAAGGAGACCGGCGTCACCTTCGCCGAGAACGCGCTCCTCAAGGCCCACGCCCTCGCCCGGGCCACCGGCCTCCCCGCCGTCGCCGACGACTCCGGCCTCTGCGTCGACGTCCTCAACGGCGCCCCCGGCATCTTCTCCGCCCGCTGGGCAGGCCGCCACGGCGACGACAAGGCCAACCTGGACCTGCTCCTGGCCCAGCTCTCCGACATCGCCGACGAACACCGGGGCGCCTCCTTCGCCTGCGCGGCGGCGCTGGCGCTGCCGGACGGCACGGAGCGCGTGGTCGAGGGCCGTCTGACGGGCACCCTCCGCCGCACCCCGGCAGGCACCGGCGGCTTCGGCTACGACCCGATCCTCCAGCCGGAGGGCGAGACGAGGACGTGCGCGGAGCTGACGCCGGAGGAGAAGAACGCGATCAGCCACCGCGGCAAGGCGTTCCGGGCGCTGGTGCCGGTGGTGCGGGAGCTGTTGGGCTAGAAAGATGGAGGTCCTACCCCTGTCGAGGTAGGACCTCCATCGTCTGTACGCCCGGTCGGATTCGAACCGACAGACACGACCACCTAAAGATCGCCGCTCAGCCGTTGGCGTACGGGCGCCAGCACGGGTCCAGCTTACTGGGGGGAAGTATGCCGTCGCTGGCCTCCTCGGCACCAGGTGTCTGTGGAGGCGTGACAATTGGGGCACAGTAGCCGCAGATTCTCCCGGCGATCGTCGCTCCAGTCCCCGTTGATGTGATCGATCTCCAGAGTCATGATGGTCCCGTGCCGCACAGTGCACAGCGCTCCGGTACGCCCGAGACAGTCATCGCCCACTTGAGTCGGTCGCTCGGGATGCGCCTGGCCCGGCCGGGCGACTGTTCGGCGAGGAGTTTCTCGGGGGTCCGTCGCTGCCGAGGTTCGCCGCGTCGAGTGGGGATCTGGAAGTGCGACGTGTCGATGCCGTACGTCTTGATCCGGCGGCTGATGTGTGTGTAATGCCCACCGACCACTTCCAGCCCGAGATGTCGTAGCACCTCGCACATGTTCGTAGAGGCCGAGACCGCTTCCTGGAGCAACTCCGGAGTCCACTTCACCCCCTCATGCTGGAAGTGCGATGTGTCGACCCCGAGCTTCCTCATCCGCCCGAGGACATACCGCCGCGTCGAACTCCTCGGATCCACCCCCAACCGCACCAACGCCTCCGACAGCGTCCGCGCCCCCCGGGCCGCCTCCTCCAGTCGCTCCCTGCCGTACGCACTGGCCCCCATCGGACCCCCTCCGTCTCCCGGTCACCCGTTCGTGGCCTCGTACGGAGTAACGAACCGGATATCGGACGGTCACGTGCGGAATGCGGAACGGCTCGTACCGGGGTTCCGGTGCGAGCCGTTCCGCGGGATCGGCCGTCTCAGACGCCCAGGTCCTTGATGATCTTGGCCACGTGGCCCGTCGCCCGGACGTTGTAGAGGGCGCGTTCGACCTTGCCCTCCTCGTCCACGACGATCGTGGAGCGGATGACGCCCATGTAGGTCCTGCCGTAGTTCTTCTTCTCGCCGAAGGCGCCGTACGCGTCGAGGACCTTCTTGTCGGGGTCGGCGAGGAGGGTGACCCTCAGCGACTCGGCCTCGCGGAACGCGGCGAGCTTCTCGGGCTTGTCCGGCGAGATGCCGATGACGTCGTAGCCCGCGCCGGCCAGCAGCTCCAGGTTGTCGGTGAAGTCGCAGGCCTGCTTGGTGCAGCCGGGGGTGAGGGCGGCCGGGTAGAAGTAGACGATGACCTTGCGGCCCCTGTGGTCGGCCAGGGACACCTCGTTGCCGTCGGCGTCGGGCAGGGTGAAGGCGGGGGCCTCGTCCCCGGGCTGGAGGCGTTCGCTCATCGGTCTGGGTCTCCTCGTACGTGCGCGCTGCGTGGATCGGGTGCCGGGATCGAGGGTAACCGGGGGTCCTGACCGTGCACGGCGGCGTGGAGCTGACAGACTGTCCGGCACAGGTACACGGGTATCAGCGGATTTCGGAGGCGGCACGGTGGCGGACACGGCGGACCCCAGGACCCCGGCGCAGATCGAGGCGGACATCGAGCGCCGTCGTGCGGTGCTGGCCGAGACCCTGGACGAGATCGGTGTGCGGGTGCATCCGAAGACGGTCGTGGGGGACGCCAGGGCCCGGGTGGTCTCACACATGGACCACACGTTGGGGCGGGCGTACGTCCGGGTGAACGGTGTGGTGAGCGACGTCAAGGCGCAGTTCGTGGACGAGGAGGGCGCGCCTCGGCTGGAGCGGGTGGTTCCGGTGGCGGTGCTGGTGGTGGGGGTCGTGGGGCTGCTGGCCCTGAGGTCCCGTCGGCGCGGGCGCTGACCGGGTACCCGCCCGTCTCGGTTCGCGGCGATTGCAGGTAGGTTTCAGGGCGTGAGCGCCAAGAGACACGAGCATGGTTCCCAGGACGACAAGCTGCCCATCCGGATGCTGCACGATCGCGTGCTGGTGCGGCAGGAGACCGGTGAGGGCGAGCGGCGTTCGGGGGGTGGCATTCTGATTCCCGCGACGGCGGCCGTGGGCCGTCGGCTGGCCTGGGCCCAGGTGGTCGCGGTGGGGCAGAACGTGCGGACCGTGGAGCCGGGCGACCGGGTGCTGTTCGATCCGGAGGACCGGGCGGAGGTCGAGGTGCGGGGGACGGCGTACGTGCTGATGCGGGAGCGCGATCTGCATGCCGTGGCCGCGGACCGTTTCGAGGGTTCTGAGGATTCGACCGGTTTGTACCTGTAGTTCGATGGTCGAGAAGGGCTGGTGACTGTCGTCACCAGCCCTTCTCCTGCTTTCGGGCTAGAGTGGTGGGACCCGTGAGGGCCCCGACGAGACGCGCCGTACCGGGGTGAAGGCAAAGACGACGCACCCCCGTTTCGGTTCGTGTCCCGGAGGTGCCCGTCGTGGCCTGGGTCCTGCTTGTCGTCGCCGGCCTGCTGGAGGTCGGCTGGTCGGTGGGGATGAAGTACACCGATGGTTTCACCCGGTTGGTCCCGAGCCTGCTCACCGGTGCGGGCATCGTGACGAGCATGCTGTTGCTGTCGTACGCGGCGCGCACGCTGCCGATCGGTACGGCGTACGGCGTGTGGGTGGGGATCGGCGCGGCCGGGGCGGCGGTGCTGGGCATGCTGGTGCTGGGTGAGCCGGTGACGGCGGCGCGGATCTTCTTCATCTGTCTGCTGCTGGTGGCCGTGGTGGGGCTGAAGGCGACGTCCGGGCACTGAGCGGCGGGTGTTCCTTCAGTCCCGTGGGCCGTTCCGGGTGAGGGCGTCGGTGAGGCCGTCCGGGACGGGGGAGTCGTCCCCGTTGGCGTCGCCGTCGCCGGTGTCGTCGGTGGTCGTCGCGCCGTCGTCCTCGGTGTCGCCGCCGGTGGTTCCGCCGCCGGTCCGTCCCTGGGGTGGTTCCGGCTCGTCCCGGCCGGTGGACTCGTCGTCCGTCTCCGTCCTGTCGGGTGTCCGGCTGGCGCCGCCGCCGCTGCCGTCGGGGGCGCCGGTCGGGGAGGGGCCGGTGCCGGAGTCGCCGGGGGGCGGCTGGGTCCTCCAGGCGCCGGGCTGGAGGCGGAGGGTGAAGGCCGCGACCGGTGTGCCCCGGAGGGCTTCGCGGGTGTACTGGCCCCAGATCTCGGCGGGGGCGCCGCCGCCGTTGACGCGGGGCAGGCCCATGGCTCCGTAGAGGGGTTTGTGGCCGGCGGTGACGGGGTCCTGGCCCATGACGGCGACGACGGTGGCGAGGTCGGGGGTGTAGCCGGCGAACCAGGCGGCGGTGTCCTCCTCGGCGGTGCCGGTCTTGCCGGCGGCGGGGCGGCCGGCGGTCTGGGCGGCGGTGGCGGTGCCGCTCTCGACGACGCCGCGCAGGACGGAGGTGGTGGTGTCGGCCGCCTGGCGGGTGACGGCCTGGCGGGTGCGGCGCTCGGGCAGGCGGATGTCGCGTCCGTTCCGGGTGATCTTCTCGACCAGGGTGGGGGCGGTGTGTCTGCCGTGGTTGGCGAGGGTGGCGTAGGCCTCGGCCATGTCGAGGACGCTGGCGGTGGCGACGCCGAGGGCGATGGAGGGTCCGGCGTCGTCGAGGCTGGGGGTGTCCGGGGACAGGCCGAGGTCGACGGCGGTCCGGCGGACCCTGTCGGGGCCGACGTCGGCGGCCATCTGCGCGTACACGGCGTTGACGGATTTGTCGGTGGCCTCGCGGACGGTGATGTCGCCGTAGTCGCGGTGGTCCTCGTTCTCGGGGGCGTAGCGGTCTCCGGGCCAGCCCTGGACGGGGCGTTCGCTGGTCCCGTCGTAGACGGTGTTGGGGGTGATGGGGCGGCCGTCCTGGGTGCGGGAGTCGTGCTCGACGGCGGCGGTGAGGACGAACGGCTTGAAGCTGGAGCCGACCTGGAAGTCCCGGCGGGTGGCGTTGGGGGTGTACTGCTTGACGTAGTCGATGCCGTTGTACATGGCGACGACCTTGCCGGTCCTCACGTCGATGGAGGCGCCGCCGGCGCGGACGTAGGTGTCCACCTCGCGGTTCTTCTTGTCGAGCCGGTCCATGAGTTTGTCGTTGACGGCGTCGACGAAGGCGTCCTGCTTGTTCTTGTGCAGGGTGGTGGTGATGCGGTAGCCGCCGGTGTCGAGGGCGGCCTCGTCGACGATGTCGTTCCGGACCAGGTGGTCCTTGACGATGTTCACGATGTAGCCGCGCTGCCCGGACATGCTGGTGGAGATGGTGGTCTGCCGGGGCACGGGGAAGGTCAGGGCGGCGCGTTCGGAGGCGCTGAGCCAGCCTTCGTCGACCATGCCGTCGAGGACGTAGTTCCAGCGGCGTTCGACGGTGTCGCGGTTCTCGGGGTGGGTGACGACGTCGTACTGGCTGGGGGCGTTGACGAGGGCGGCGAGGTAGGCGGCGCGGCCGGCGTCGAGGTCGGAGGCGTCGATGCCGTAGTAGGCGTGGGCGGCGGCCTGGATTCCGTAGGCGCCGCGGCCGAAGAAGCTGGTGTTGAGGTAGCCCTCGAGGATCTGCTCCTTGGTCTGCTCGCGGTCGAGTTTGATGGCGATGAAGAACTCCTTCACCTTGCGGGTGATGGTCTGTTCCTGGCGGAGGTAGTAGTTCTTCACGTACTGCTGGGTGATGGTGGAGCCGGACTGCTTGCCCTTGCCGGTGGCGGTGTTCCAGGCGGCGCGCACCATGGCCTGGGGGTCGACGGCGGACTCGGTGTAGAAGTCGCGGTCCTCGGCGGCGAGGACGGCGTGCTGGGCGTCCTTCGAGATCTGGGAGAGGGTGACGTTCTCCCGGTTGACCTCGCCGTCGCGGGCGATGACGGAGCCGTCGGTGTAGAGGTAGACGTTGGCCTGCTGGGTGGCGAGGGCGTTGGCGGCGGGGATCCCCACGAGGTGGTAGCCGAGGAGGAAGCCGCCGCCGACGAGTGCGGCGGTGAGGAGGAGGCCGCCGAGGAGCATCCGCCGGACGGGGAGCAGCCGGCGCCGTCCGGTGTGTCCGGGGCCTTTCGGGGCGGCGGCCGCCGGGGGTTTTCTCGGTGCCCAGCCCTTGTGGGGCTGCTGTGGCTGCGGCTCGTCGCTCATGTCGTGCACGGACTCCTGTTTCGCCTGGTTCGTTCCACTGCGCCATGGTGTGCGCCTCTTATTCAAGACTGTCCCACCCTGTGGCGCGCCCCCGCCGACGCCGCGCGTGGCGCGCGCACGCGGCCTGTCACGCACATGGCCCCACCGGAAATGCGTGGCGGGGGTGCGACGGGCGCACTAGGCTCCTGCGCTTCGGTGCCGGCGGCGGAAGGGGGGGCGGGGCGTGGGCTCGGCGCGGTTGTACCTGGCCGTGGCGGTGGGGGGGTTCCGGCGGTACGCGTCGTACCGGGTGGCGACGGCGGCCGGGGTGTTCACCAACACGGTGTTCGGGCTGATCCTCGTGTACACGTATCTGGCGCTGTGGGAGGAGCGGCCGGGGCTCGGCGGGTACGACCAGGCGCAGGCGGTCACGTACGTGTGGCTGGGGCAGTGCCTCTACGCGACGCTGGCGATCCAGGGCGGTGGTGCGGAGAAGGACCTGATGGAACGCATCCGTACCGGTGAGATCGCGGTCGACCTGTACCGGCCGGCGGATCTGCAGCTGTGGTGGCTGGCGGGTGATGCGGGGCGGGCGGGGTTCCAGTTGCTGGGGCGGGGGGTGGTGCCGTTCGTGTTCGGTTCGCTGTTCTTCCCGATGGCGCTGCCGGCGGAGGCCGCCGCGTGGGCGGCGTTCGCGGTCACGCTGCTGCTGGCGGCGGTGGTGAGCTTCGCGATCCGCTATCTGGCGGCGTTGAGCGTGTTCTGGCTGATGGACGGCAGGGGGATCAGCCAGGTGCTGATGATCACGGGGGTGTTCTTCTCGGGCATGGTGCTGCCGTTGAACGCCTTCCCGGACGGGCTCGGTGACGTCGTGCGGGTGCTGCCGTGGGCGGCGCAGCTGCAGGTGCCGGCGGATGTGCTGATGGGGGAGACGGACGTGTGGGGGGCGTTCGCGTTCCAGGCGGCGTGGGCGGTGGCGCTGCTGGCGGCGGGGCGGCTGCTGCAGTCGGCGGCGACGCGGCGGGTGGTGGTGCAGGGTGGGTGAGCGCGGTGTGCTCGCGGAGGGGGCGCGGGCCTACGGGCTGATCGCGGGGATGTGGGTGCGGTCGGGCATGACCTACCGCGCGTCCTTCGTGTTCACGGTGGTCGGGAACCTGCTGGTGACCGGGCTGGACTTCGTGGGGATCCTGCTGATGTTCTCGCAGGTCGACTCGTTGGGCGGCTGGTCGCTGCCGGAGGTCGCCCTGCTGTACGGGCTGTCGGCGACGTCGTTCGGGGTCGCCGACCTGGTGCTGGGCTCGATGGACGCGCTGGGCGGGCGGATACGGGACGGCTCGTTCGACGTCCTGCTGGTGCGTCCGGCGCCGGTGCTGGCGCAGGTCGGCGCGGACCGTTTCGCGCTGCGCCGGCTGGGCCGGGTCACCCAGGGCGCGGTGGTGCTGGGCTGGGCGCTGGCCGCGGCCGACGTCGACTGGAGCGCGGTGAAGGTGCTGCTGGTGCCGGTGATGGTGGTCAGCGGCGCGGCGATCTTCTCGGCGGTCTTCGTGGCGGGCGCGGCGTTCCAGGTCTTCGCGCAGGACGCGGCCGAGGTGCAGAACGCGTTCACGTACGGCGGGAACACGCTGCTGCAGTATCCGCCGAGCGTGTTCGGGAAGGATCTGGTGCGCGGGGTGACGTTCATGCTGCCGCTCGCCTTCGTCAACTGGGTGCCGGCCGCGTACGTGCTGGAGCGGCCGTACCCGATCGGACTGCCGGGGTGGGCCGCGTTCGCGTCGCCGCTGGTGGCGGTGGGGTGCTGCGCGCTGGCGGGTCTGGCGTGGCGGACGGGTCTCAGGTCGTACCGGAGCACGGGGAGCTAGAGGGTGAGGGACGTTTTCATCGAACTCGACGGCGTGGAGAAGGTCTTCGACGTGTGGAGGAAGACCGGCTTCATGAAACGGGAGCGGCACCGGGTGCGGGCGGTCAACTCGCTCTCCTTCACGGTGGCGCGGGGCGAGATGGTCGGCTACATCGGCCCGAACGGCGCGGGGAAGTCGACGACGATCAAGATGCTGACCGGGATCCTCACACCGAGCGGCGGCCGGCTGCGGGTCGCCGGCATCGACCCGTCCCGTGAGCGGACGCGGCTGGCGCACCGGATCGGGGTGGTGTTCGGGCAGCGGACGACGCTGTGGTGGGACCTGCCGCTGATCGACTCGTACCGGCTGATGCACCGCATGTACCGCATCCCGGACGCCCGGTACCGGGAGAACCTGGAGCGGCTGACCGAACTCCTCGACCTGGGCGGGCTGCTGGACGTTCCGGTGCGCCAGCTCTCGCTCGGCCAGCGGATGCGCGGGGACATCGCGGCGGCGCTGCTGCACGACCCGGAGGTGCTCTACCTCGACGAGCCGACGATCGGTCTGGACGTCGTCTCCAAGAGCAGGGTGCGGGACTTCCTGCGGCAGTTGAACGCCGAGCGGGCCACGACGGTGCTGCTGACCACGCACGACCTGCAGGACATCGAGCAGTTGTGCTCGCGGGTGATGGTGATCGACCACGGCCGGCTGGTGTACGACGGTCCGCTCGCCGGGCTGCACGAGGCGGGGGAGAGCGAGCGGACGCTGGTGGTGGACCTGGAACGGGAGCTGCCGCCGATCGAGGCGCCCGCGCCCGCGCGGGTGGTGCGGGTGGAGGGGCCACGGCAGTGGCTGGCGTTCCCGGCGTCGGCGTCGGCGGCCGAACTGGTGGCGAGGGTCGCGGCCCGGTACCCGCTGGTGGACCTGTCGGTGCGGGAACCGGACATCGAGGCGGTGATCGCGAGGATGCTGGGTTCGTCGGGAGAGACCCCCGGACCTCCGCAGGAGCGGGCCGGTCGGGCCCTCTCGTAGCGGGGCGGGCTCTTTCGCGGTGGGACGGGCCCTCTTGTGGCGGAGCGGGTTCCTTCTTCCGTTCTTGTGGCCGGGCGGGCCCTCTCGTAGCCGGGCGGCGGAGACAACTCGTAGGCTGCTTGCCATGACCGACGACGCAGCCGTGCCGGACCTTCGAGCCTCCGACGCCGACCGTGAACGGGTCGCCGAGATCCTGCGGGACGCCCTGGCGGAGGGCCGCCTCGACATGGAGGAGTTCGAGGAGCGGCTGGACGCGACGTACAAGGCGCGCACCTACGGGGAACTGACGCCGATCACCCGCGACCTGCCGGACCCGGGGACGGCCGTGCCGGCCGTGTCCCTGATCAAGGAGACGGAGCCGTCCGGTGGTTGGCGGGACAGGATCGTCGGCGGCGACGACGCGGGGACGTCGTCGTGGGCCGTGGCGGTGATGTCGGGCTTCCAGCGCCGGGGCCGCTGGACGGCGCCGCGCCGTTTCAACTGCTTCGCCTTCTGGGGCGGCGGTGAGGTCGACCTGCGGGAGGCGTACTTCGCGGACCGCGAGGTCGTCGTCAACGCGGTCGCGATCATGGGCGGGGTGGAGGTCGTCGTCCCGCCCGGCGTCGAGGTCGTCGTGCGCGGCATCGGCGTCATGGGCGGCTTCGACCACCGCGAGGAGGGCGTACCGGGCGACCCGGGCGCCCCGCGCGTGATCGTCACGGGCTTCGCCTTCTGGGGCGGCGTCGGCGTCCAGCGCAAACTCCCCCGGGCGGAGAAGCAGCGCCTGCGCGAGGAGCGCCGCAGGGAGAAACTGGAGCGCAAGGAGCAGCGCCGCCGCGAACTGGAGGGCTCCGACGACCGCTGAGCGCGCCTTCGGCCCCTCCGGCATCCGAGGAGCGGGGGCCGGGGGCGGCACTCCGGAGGCGCGGGGCGGGCAGGGGCGGAGGAGGGGGGCGGAGAAGGGCCCGCGAACCCCTACCACCGCACCGGAGTCCCGCCCTTCAGGTCATCCAGGTCGAACTCCTCGGCCATCCGGGTGTACCCCCGGTCACTCGGATGAAGGTGATCGCCGGAGTCGTAGTCCGACCGGAGCCGGCGCGGGTCGTACGGATCCCGAAGCGCCCTGTCGAAGTCGACGACCGCGTCGAACACCCGCCCCGCCCGGACCTCCGAGTTGATCGCCTGCCGCACCGCCTCCCGCGCCTCCGTGTACCCACGGTGCCCGCCGAACGGCATGAGCGTCGCCCCCACGACCTTCAGCCCTCGTCCGTGAGCCCGCTCGACCAGCTCGTTCAGCCCCGCCACGATCGCGTCCGGGTCGGCGGTGCCCGGATGCCGCAGGATGTCGTTGACCCCGAGCGCGACGACGACGACCTTGACGTTCGTCCGCCCCAGCACGTCCCGTTCGAACCGGTTCAGCCCGCTGGGGTTCCCGGCCGGCCGCCCCGGCCCGTCGGTGAGGACCTGGTTCCCGCTGATCCCCTCGTTGACGACGCTGTACCGCGGCACGTCCCGCCCGGCCCCGACCGCCGACCGCAGCCGGTCGGACAGCACGTCCGGCCACCGGTTGTTCGCCCCGGTCGTCGAGGTGAAGCCGTCGGTCAGCGAGTCCCCGAGGACGACGACCGTGCCGTCCGACTCGTTGCTCAGCACGTCCAGCGCGGTCACGTACCGCCAGGCCCCGCTCCGCGCGGTGTACGCCGTGCCCGTCGCGTCCCGGGTGTGCTCGCCTTCGGCGACGTACGAGGTCTGGCGGGCGTGCGGGTGGTGGGTGACCGGCCCGGACGGGGTGGGGGAGTACGTCGTGATCAGCACGTCCCCGGCGTGCGGGACGGCGGTGCGCACCGCGTCGCTCGTCACCTGCTCGCCCGCCGGGACGACGACCGCCGGGTTCCCGGCGAAGGCCAGCGGCCGCACGGTCTCCGGGAGCGCCGCCGCCGTGTCCGGGCCGGCCGCCACGGCGATGGAGGCGTGCGTGACGGTCAGCGGCGACCGGCCGTAGAGGTTGGACAGCGTGACGCGGGCACTCGTACCGCCGGCGCTGGTGTGGACGACGTTGCGTACCGAGCGGTCCATGAGCCCCGTCGTCCCGGTGCCGGGCTCGCCCGCGACCGGGGAGGCGGCCCAGGAGGCGACCCAGGTGCCGGTGGAGGCGGGCGCGGCCGGGGCGTTCGCTGCGCCACGGTCACCGACGAGGGCGCCGCGCTCCCGCGTGCCCTCGTCGACCCCGGCACCGACGTACAGGGCGGCGGAGACCGCCAGGACCGCGGCGACGACCGCGGCGAGCAGGGTGCGCTGCTGGGCGGGGGGCGTCGCCGCGCCTCCGTCACGACCCCGGGTCATGCTGCTCTGTTCTCCTCGGAAGACGGGAGACGGGAGCCCGAGGCTCCGATCCGATGAACCCATGATGATCCATGGGAGGGGAAGGCCGACAAGGGGGACCCTCGGGTGATCCCCCGGGACGAACCTCTCCGGACGGACGCCGGGAACTCCTGTCATGTTCCAGTAGTCGGTCAGGAAGGGACAATGCGTGAGGGATCACCGGACGGGCGGAGCGGATGGAACGGACCGAAGCGGCAGAAGCGGCGGAAGCGGCGGAAACCGGCGGCAGGGAGGCCGAGGGGCAGCACGCCCGCACCGGCGCCTTCGCCAACCGCGCCATGAACACGTTCAGCCCCGCGGACGAGGAGAAGCGGCGCGGGGTGCGCCGGATGAAGCTCACCGCCACCGGACTGCTGCTGTTCGTCGCCGTCGTCTACGTCCTCGCCAAATGGGCCTCCCACCAGGGCGCCGGCTCCTGGGCGGGCTATGTCGCCGCCGCGGCCGAGGCCGGCATGGTCGGCGCGCTCGCCGACTGGTTCGCCGTCACCGCGCTCTTCCGCCACCCCCTGGGCCTGCCCATCCCGCACACCGCGATCATCCCCACCAAGAAGGACCAGCTCGGCGTCTCCCTCGGCGAGTTCGTCGGGGAGAACTTCCTCTCCGAGGCCGTCGTACGGCAGCGGCTGCGCACCGTCGGCATCAGCAGCCGGCTCGGCGCCTGGCTCGCCGTCCCCGAACACGCCGACCGGGTGACCGCGGAACTGTCGACGGCCCTGCGCGGCGCCCTGACCGTGCTGCGCGACTCCGACGTCCAGGCGGTGGTCGGCGAGGCCATCACCCGCCGCGCCGACGCCCAGGAGGTCGCGCCGGGCATGGGCAAGATGCTGGAGAGGATCGTCGCCGACGGCGGCCACAAACGGGCCGTGGACGTCATCGTCGCCCGCGCCCACGACTGGCTGGTGCTGCACAACGACACCGTGATGGACGCCGTCCACGGCGGCGCGCCCGGCTGGACGCCCAAGTTCGTGGACCGCAAGGTCGGCGAGCGCGTCTACAAGGAGCTGCTGCGCTTCGTCACCGAGATGCGCGACATGCCCACCCATCCCGCGCGCGGCGCCCTCGACCGCTTCCTCACCGACTTCGCCTCCGACCTCCAGACCGACAGCGACACCCGCGCCCGCGTCGAACGCCTCAAGAGCGAGATCATCGGCCGGAGCGAGGTGCAGGACCTGATCGCCTCCGTGTGGACGGCCGTACGGTCCATGATCGTTTCGGCGGCGGAGGACGAGCGCAGCGAACTGCGCCTGCGCGTGCGCGCCTCGCTGCTCTCCCTGGGCGCCCGCATGTCGCTCGACCCCAGGATGCAGGGCAAGGTCGACGGCTGGCTGGAGAGCGCCGCGGTGTACGTGGTCACCACCTACCGCAAGGAGATCACCTCCCTGATCACGGACACGGTGGCGAGCTGGGACGCCGAGCACACCACGAAGAAGATCGAGGCCAACATCGGCCGGGACCTCCAGTTCATCCGCATCAACGGCACGGTGGTGGGCTCCCTGGCGGGACTGCTGATCTACACGATCTCCCGGGCCCTGGGCGCGTAGCGCGGCGCGGCATGCCGCGCCGCGCCGCGGGACGGCGGGACGGCCGAACGGCCACGGGCGCGTCGCGGCCGGGCGCGCAGTTCCCCGCGCCCCTTGAGGGGACACCCCGCCGTGGCCCCCTCCGCCCCCGGCGCGTGCCCTCGCGGTGTACCTCGGCGCCACCGCCCTCACCGCGATCGCCTTCGACACCTGGTGGTTCTTCCTCTTCCGCTTCCTCACCGGCTTCGGCATCGGCGGCGAGTACGCGGTCATCAACTCCGCGGTCGACGAGCTGATCCCGGCGAAGTACCGGGGTCGCGTCGACCTGATGATCAACGGCAGCTTCTGGCTGGGCGCGGTCGGCGGCTCCCTGCTGTCGATCCTGGCCCTGAACACCGACATCTTCCCGGCGAACGTCGGCTGGCGCCTGACCTTCGCCCTCGGTGCCGTCCTCTCCCTGGTCATCCTCCTGGTACGCCGCCACGTCCCCGAGAGCCCGCGCTGGCTGCTGATCCACGGCCGCGACGAGGAGGCCGAACGCATCGTCGGCGACATCGAGCGCCGGGTCGAGGCCGAGCGGAGCGAGCCGCTGCCCGCGCCGAGGGCGAGCTGACCGTCCGTCAGCGCAAGAACGTCACGTTCACCGAGATCGCCCGCACCGTCTTCGCCAAGTACCGCAAGCGCTCGGTCCTCGGCTTCTCCCTCTTCATCGGCCAGGCGTTCCTCTACAACGCCATCACCTTCGGCTTCGGCGCGATCCTGACCAGGTTCTTCGACGTCCCGTCCGGCAGCACCGGCTACTACTTCGCCGTGATCGCGGTCGGCAACTTCATGGGCCCGCTGCTGCTCGGCAAGCTGTTCGACACGGTGGGCCGCCGGGTGATGATCTCCGGCACGTACCTGCTCTCGGGCATCCTGCTGTTCGGCACCGCCTGGCTGTTCGACCGGGGTTCGCTCAGTGCGACGACCCTCACCGCCTGCTGGTGTGCGGTCCTGTTCTTCGCCTCGGCCGGCGCGAGCAGCGCGTACCTGACGGTCTCCGAGGCCTTCCCCATGGAGACCCGCGCGATGTCCATCGCCTTCTTCTACGCCCTCGGCACCGCCGCCGGCGGCATCAGCGGCCCCCTGCTGTTCGCGAAGCTCACGGAGACGGGCGTGGTCGGCGACACGGTCCTCGCCTTCCAGATCGGCGCCGGCCTGATGTGCGCGGCGGGCCTGGTCGCCGCCTTCCTCGCGGTGAACGCGGAACGCCGCTCCCTGGAGGACATCGCCGAGCCCCTCGCGGCCGTCACGTCGAGGACGAAGGACAGGACCCGCACGGGCCCGGACCGGAGCCCGCGGCCGACGACGCCGTGAGCCGGGCGGCGGACCGGCGGGACGTCCTCAGCCCCGCCGGTCGGCCACCGCCCACGAAGCGAGCGCCACGGCCCCAGCCACCCCGAACACGGCGGGCCAGGCGCCCACCTTCTTCGCCAGCGGGTGCGACCCCGCGAACGCGGCGACGTACGCCACCGACAGCGCCCCCGCCGCCCTGCCGCCGGCCCGCTCCCGCCACTGCTGCGCGGCGGCGGCCCCGGCGGCGGCCAGCACGACCCCGCCCAGCTGCCGCTTCCGGGTCCAGCGGGCTACGCCGTACCCCCCGACGAGTCCGCTCGCGGCCACCACCGAACTGGGAACCTTCGCCATGCCTGCTGCCTCCTGCCGCTGCGCCGGCCCGGCGGGCCGGGGTCGTCCGGACTCCGAGGCTAGCGCTCCGGGGGACGGTCCCCGCGTCCAGCCCGTGGCCGTATCCGCGCCCAGGCCCGTGATCGGGGCCGCGTCCAGCCCGTGGCCGTATCCGCGCCCAGGCCCGTGCCCAAACCCGCGCCCAAGCGTGTGACCAGGCCCGCGTCCGGTCGCGCGACACAACCTGAGTCCAGGGTTGTCAACTTTCCTCCTCCGCGCTATATAAGAAAGCAAGACCGTAAGGGCATCGCAGATGACACCCACGGAAGGAGATGACCGTGATGCTCATGCGTACCGACCCGTTCCGCGAATTCGACCGACTCGCGCAGCAGGTCTTCGGTGCCACCTCCAACGGCCGTCCCTCGGCGATGCCGATGGACGCCTACCGCTCGGGGGACGACTTCATCGTCCACTTCGACCTCCCCGGCATCGACCCCGAGACGATCGAGCTCGACGTCGAGCGCAACGTCCTCAACGTGCGCGCCGAGCGCCGCTCCCCGGCGCCCGAGGGTGCGGAGACCGTGGTCGCCGAGCGTCCCACCGGCACCTTCACCCGCCAGCTGTTCCTGGGCGACACCCTGGACACGGAACGCATTGACGCGTCGTACGAGTCCGGTGTCCTGACCCTGCGCATCCCGGTCGCCGAACAGGCCAAGCCGCGCCGCATCCAGATCACCGGCGGCGACAGCCGCAGGCAGATCGGCAACTGACCCCCCCGCGCGCACCCCGCGCACCCCGCGCGTTCCGTGGACCCGACCGGCCCGCGGGACGCGCCCCCGCGCACATCCGGCCCGCAGGGCGGCACATGCCCCGGAGGAACCGGGGCACTGGAGAACCGGAGACCGGGGCACTGGAGAACCGGAGAAGGAGAGAAGCACCGGATGACCACGCTGACACCGCAGAAGCCCGCGACCCCGAAGCCGGCCGGAGGCATCCCGGCCCCGGCCCCGGCCGCAGCGACCCGGAACGACAGCTGGCATCGACTGATCGACGCGGTACGGGAGTCGGGCCAGTACCCGACGCGGTCGGAGGCGGAGAGCGTCACCCGTGTCGTCCTCTCCGCCCTCGGTGGTCACATCGTCGGCGACGAGCGCGTCGACCTGGCTCGCGCCCTGCCCGAGGAGGCGGCCAGAGTGGTCGCCTCGCAGATCCCGGTGACCCGCAGCCTGACCGCCGCGGAGTTCGTCGAGTCGGTGGCGGTCCGCATTGAGGGCGCGACCCCGGCGACCGCCCGCTGGGACGTCAGCTCGGTCCTGAGCGTCCTGCCCGACCTGGTCGGCGACGCCCTGGTGACCCGCCTCCTGGCCCAGCTGCCGCCGGGCTACGCCCTGCTCTTCGGCCGCGCGGAGCTGTCCCTGGCGTGAGGTGCCGGGCCGCGCCCCCTGCACACGCGAGAACCGTCCGACGTGACCCGGCCCCGGACCCGTGTCCGGGGCCGGGTCACGTCCGGATCCCGCCACCGCCCGCCAAATGGGTCGACGGCGCCCCTCCCCACCCGCCATCCTGCGAGCCGGAAGCCGCACCATCTGATCCCCCCTCACATGGCCACCGGACACAACGACCCCCAGCGCCGCGCACGCATCCTCGCGGCGGCGCTCGACCTGATCGCCGAGGAAGGCGTCGCCGGTGTCTCCCACCGGAAGATCGCCGCACGGGCCCGGGTCCCCCTGGGCTCGATGACGTACCACTTCACCGGCATCGACGACCTGCTGCTCCAGGCCTTCACCGGCTACGCCGACCACGCGGCGACCCTCTTCGAGGACCGCCTCACCTGCGCCACCACCGCCGACGGGGCCCGCGAGGCGGTCACCGACCTCGTCCACACCCTCTCCGAGACCCCCCGCCGCGACCTGGTCCTCACCCAGGAGCTCCACACCCTGGCGGCCCGCCGCGCGCCGTACCGCGCCCTGTGCGTTCACTGGATGCGCCGCAGCCGCACCCTCCTGGAACACCACTTCCCCCCGCCCACGGCCCGCCGGCTGGACGCCCTCGTCAGGGGCCTGACCCTCCACCGCGCCCTGGACGACACCCCGTCCGACCGCGAACTGACCCGCGAGGCGATCGCCCGGATCACCGCCGGACCCTGACCCGTGGTGCGGGCCGGCCCCAGTCCAGCACGTCCCGGACGACCGCCGAACCGACCGCGCAGACCAGGCGTCGAGGACCGAGCCGCTCCTGGCCGTACTGCTACGACCAGGCCGGCAACCTCACCAGCCAGGGCGTGGACCAGGGCTGCCCGCGCGGCACCACCTACACCGTCGACGACGCCCAGCAGATCACCGCCAAGAACGGCGACAGCACCAACTGGTCCTACGACCAGATCGGCAACGAGACCGCCGGAGCCTCCGCCCCCGAAGGCACCCGCACCGGTGAAATCTGGTCCGACCACAGCCAGATGACCTCGATCACGGTCGGCGGCAAGACCTACGCCGGCCAGTACGGCTCGACCGACCAGAGCGAGCGCATCAAGCTGGGCGACACCTTCTTCCACAACGGCCCGCTCGGCCTGTCCGCCAAGACGACCGCCGGCGTGGACATGGGATTCAACCGGGAACCCGGGGGCACGTTGAACTCCATGACGACCGGGGGCACGTCGTACTACTACCTCACCGACGCGATCGGCTCCGTCGTCGCGCTCGCCGACGAGACCGGCGCCAAGGTCAACACCTACGCCTACAGCCCCCGGGGCGTCGAGCGGAGCACCACCACCGAAAAGGGCCCCCAGCCGTACCGGTTCGCCGGCGGCTACCAGGAACCGACCGGCCTGTACCACTTCGCCGCCCGCTACTACGACCCCAACATCGGCCGCTTCACCAGCCCCGACCCCTCCGGCCAGGAGAAGAACCCCTACCTCTGCGCCGAAGGCGACCCCGTCAACCGCATCGACCCCAACGGCCTGCTTCCGTTCGGCATCGGTGGCGAAGCCTGCTTCTGGATCTGCCTCTACGCCACGGTGGGCGGATGAAAGCGAGACGGGCGGACGCCCCGGACTACCGTGCGGGGCAGTGACCGCGCCCCGGGGCGATGGCCGGACTGATCGGGGGGATCGAGCGGTTCCACGGCTCGACGGCGTCCAGCCGGCGGGGGAACGCCGGGCACAGGTGGAGGTGCTCGTGCCGGTCGGTGGAATCGCGCCGAGTCGGCTTCGAACCGGCCGAGGAAGGCCGAAAAGTGATGCTTGACGATTCAACATATTTCTTGTGAGTATGCGGTGACGTCCTGAGATCGGAGTGCTTCATGCGTCTGAAGTCCCTTGTCCTCGCGGCGATACCCGCGGCTTTCCTCGGTGTCATGGCAGCCGCGCCCAGCGCGTCGGCGTGGTCTCCCGGGAACTGCCAGACGGGTACGTTCTGCGTCTGGCCCGAGTACTGGTACGGCGACACGGACATGCCGCCGTCGCTGGTGACCGAGAGCGAATGGTCGGGCAGCGCTCTCGGCCACATCTTCTACAACAGGACGTCCCGGGACGTCTCGATGACGTACGTCGTCGTCGGACACGAGGAGCAGGGACCCGAGACGGCGTGCGTCTCCAGCAATCACGGCAGCTACTTCACGATGCCCATGCATGTCACGGACATCGCCTGGCGTGAGGACGACGGCAGCCCCTGCTGGTGACCGCACCGAGGCGCCGTCTCCAGCAGCACTGGAGCGCGTTTGACGTTCTCGCCCCTCCGGCTGAGAAGGGTCGTTGAGGCCACGGCCAGTGCGCAGGCGGAGAGAGGCTCCTGGCAGGGCGGGCGTCGAGCCCGAGCCGCCCTGCCAGGAGCTTCCGCATGTCCGCCCACCCGGCCGACGTCGACCTGCCCACCTCGGCCCCGCACTTCCCGCCAGGAGTCCTGGTGAAGACGAACACGGCCTCGACGGCCGACGGTCACCGTCGCGCATGCAGCGAGGTCCGTTTACTCGATTCCCAGCGGCATCGATGGTGTGCGAAGGTCGGTCGGTGTCCGTCTCCCGAAACGAACCCGCCTCGCGGTACGCCCTCGACCTGCTGCGCCGGCAGTTCGACCTGACGTGGTCGCTGTTCGAGTACCACCTGGAGAGGCTCGAACCCGACGACTTCCTGTGGGAGCCCGTCGGCAACTGCTGGACGGTACGCCGAGCCGGCGACGGGACATGGGTGCCGGACTTCGCGGAGAGCGAGCCCGACCCGGTTCCCGTACCGACCATCGGCTGGCTGAGCTGGCACATCGGCTGGTGGTGGAGCGTGACCATCGACCACGCCCGGGGCAGGGAGCCCCGGCAGCGGGACGACATCACCTGGCCGGGTGCGGGTGAGCCGACCGTCGAGTGGCTGCGCGGTCTGCGCGCGGACTGGCTGGAGGCACTGGACCGGCTCACCGGCGCCGACCTGGACTCGACCGCCCCGTTCCCGTGGCAGAACGACCCCCGGCACACCGTCGCGCACATGATCGCCTGGGTGAACGCCGAACTGATGAAGAACGCTGCGGAAATCGGCCAACTCCGCCTCCAGCGGGCAGCCGACCGTCCGTCGGCCGTCACGAGCTGACGGCCGGGGCCCGGGGCAAGGCTCCGCTCACGGCAATTCGCCCGTTGTCACGGCCAGTTCGGTCGCCTCGGAACGTGACCACTCACGATCAGGACTCACTTCCACGGCAGACCCGGGTGGCCGCGACCGCCCCGGCCGGCCAACGCTTCCACAGCACGTTCCGCCTCTCCCGCTCCGAACCGGGTGCAGGGCGAGCGGAGAACGGTTCAGGAGGCGGAGGGCCCGATCTCCCCCGCGAAGACGATGATCTGGTCGATGAGGCTCCGCCGCAGGTGGACGACGTCCGTTCCCGCCAGGCGGGGTCCTCCGTCCGGAGTGGTGAAGACCCACTGGTACCGGGCCCACTCGTCCGGCATGTCCACCGCCGAGCAGCGCACCATCGTGCCGGCCCCCGCCGGATGCCGCCGGATGTCCAGCACGAACCGTTCGACCGCCTCGATCCCCTCACTGCGCCCCAACGGCCCCCAGAAGACGACGTCCGAGGTCAGGGCCTGGGAGAGCAGCCCCGTCACATAGTTGTCCTCCGAGGCGTTGAACGCGGAGATGAACGTGTCGATCGCGGACTGCGCGGTCTCTTCATGCATGTGCCAGTCATACCAGCCCGTCCGCGGCGAAGTCCGTCCCACGACCCGCCTTCCGGACACGGAGGACCATCCCGGTCGGGGAACCGTAGGGTCGGGTTTCGTGCACAACACCCTGACGGAGCACGCCCGGTGCCTGTACGGCGACGAGTACCACCCGGCCCCGGAGTGCGACCTCGACCACGACGAGCACCACTTCGTCGAGGAGTTGACCTTCGCCGACGCGGACGCGGTCCTCACCATGCTGCGCGCCCTCTGTTCCCACCTCGCCGACGGCCACCTGCCCGTCCGGATCCGCAACCTCGCCCACCGGCCGGCGCTGCTGCAACGCCCCGACGACGCGCCCCTGATGCGCGAGGCCGCCGAAAGCCTGTGGCTGCACGGCCCGGACTGGGACCACATCGCGACGGACCTCACAAGACGGGCGGACGCCCTGGACCGACGCGCGGGACGGTGACCACGTCCCGGGCCCGAGCCCGAGCCCGAGCCCGAGCCCGGGCTCGGGCTCGGAGCGACAAGGACGTGCGGGTGTTCCACGAAGATTTCAGCGAGTGCGGCTACCTGGACGACGACACCTTCACAGAACCGGAGTCGGGTTTCCACGGGCTCCGGTACCGCCCCGCGCACGCCCGCCTGAACGTCGGCTGTCTGGAGGCCGGCAGGCCGTACTCGACGGGGCCGGTCCCCGCTGGGTTCGTGGAGAAGGTGGAGGCCGTCCGACGGGTCCAGCGGATGAACGTCTGCCTGGGCGTGCACGAGCGCGACCTGCGCCCGGCAGAGGACGAGCCGGCCCCGGAGGGAAACGGGGGGCTACGCATCCCGGGCGCGCCCGGCATCGTCTACGCCGCCCCGTCCCTCGTCACGCACTACGTCACCGCCCATGGCCGCCGCCTGCCCCTGGCCTTCATCGCCGCCGTCCTCGCGGTCGACGTCGACGCGTGGGCCCCCGCACGGTGGCCCGACGTGCCGTTTCCGTGGGGTCCGGGGGATGCGGAGCGCATGGTGGAGCAGCGGGCCGGGCGGTGTCAGGCGGGCACGACCGGTTGCTCCCGTCTCAACCCCTCCACGAAGGAACGCCATGCACCGGCTTTGACGGAGACGAGAGAACCGTCCGCATTCTTGGAGTCGCGTATGAGGACGCCGTACGGGACATGGGCGCACTCCACGCACTCGGTTGTGTTCGCGCCGCTGTAAGACGACTTGAACCAGGCCAGCTCATGAGGGGCGGGAGAACGGGCGGGCATTACAGCTCCTTGCGTGCACGACGGATCAAGGCGAAGGAGGCCTCCATGTCCAACGCTTGTGCGCGAAGGTACTCGAACGCAAGTCTGTATCGCTCCAACTCCTGGTCCTTCTCCAGGAAGAGGGAGCCGGTGTGGAAGTCCACGTAGACCACGTCAAGGGCTGACTCCGTACCACCGATGATCACAAAGCTGCCGAGAGCAGCACCGTGGGCTCCGTTCGAGAACGGCAGCACTTGCAGAGTGACGTGCGGTGAATCGTTGACTTCGAGGAGTCGCCCGAGCTGCTCCCTCATGATCTCCGGCGAGCCCACGACCCGGCGGATCACGGACTCGTCGAGGATGGCCCACAGCCGGAACGGCTTCGGACGGGTGAGGATCTCCTGACGCTTCATGCGGATGTCCACCAGCCGCTCGATCTCGGCCGGTTCCAGAGGAATCTCGTTGGCCTTCTGCAGAGCGGTGCTGTAGGCACGGGTCTGCAGGAGGCCGGGGACGTAGACGCAGGAGAAGTGGTCCTCGCGTACAGCCTCGTCCTCAAGGGTGAGCAGGAGGTTCATGCTCTCCGGGATGGAGTCGGCGAACGAGCTCCACCATCCCTGCTGTCTGGCGTCCTTCGCCAGGCGCACCACGGCTTCCCGCTCGGCGTCAGTGGCCCCGTACTCACGGCACAGCGCGTCCACGACGATCCACTTCACCGGTCCCGCCTGCGTCTCGTACCGGCTGACCGTTGCCTTCGATACGCCGACCAGGCCGCCGGCCTCCTCCAGGGTCATCCCTTTGCGGGCACGCAACTTACGCATCATCGCGCCGAGTTGGCGGCGGCGTGTGGTGGTCCGTACGGACATGGAACTCCTCAAGCGCTCACCCGGGCAGGCGCTCGGGTGTGAACAGGCTAGGTAGCGCGGCAGCCGACTCACTAAGCGATTCACTCGATCGAGGTTCGTGAGAAGTTACATAGCAAGACTTCTCTGTGTCATTCTCTGTGACGGACAGCTACGCAATGCAGCCGTTCGGATGCGGCAGGCGCAGCATGCGCGTGGCACGGGAGGGAGAACCGCTTATGCCCGGGACCGACATCGAGGACCGTCAGCGTCGTTGTGTCCTGCCTTTCGAGGCGCTGCCGGCGGAAGTGCGTCTGCTGCGGCGAGCCGCCGCCACGCAGCTCGGCCAGTGGGGCGTGCCGACCGCCGACGATGCGACGCAGCTCGTCGTGACGGAGCTGGCGACGAACGTCATCAAGCACGTCGGTGAGGGCTCGCCGGCGACCCTGATCCTGGAGCGGAAGCGCGAGCGCCTGCGCATCGAGATGCACGACAAGAGCAGCTCGCTGCCCGCACTGCGCACCGCCGACTGCGAGGCGGAGTGCGGCCGCGGTCTGCACATGCTCGCCGCCATGGCCGTGGACTGGGGGACCGTCGTCACGGCGCTGGGCAAGGCGGTGTGGTGTGAGATCGAGCTGGGCTCGGACGCCGTGTGCCTGCGTATGGAGCGGGCCATCGGCGCACTGGAGAGCTACCGGGAGCGCAGCGGGTCCGTCCTGCACGGGCGGTGCGAAGCGGTCCTGGAGGAGTCAGCGGTCGAGCTGATCGCCGACCTGCTGCACTGGACGTCCGCACGCGGCCTGGACCCAGATGACGTGCTGGACCGGGCACAGATGCACTACGAAGCCGAAGCGGACGCTGCTTAATGAGCGTTCGTCTCGATGGGCTTCTGCATCAACTCCCGAAGAGCAGCCGGTGTACGCCACGATTCTCCGGGACGGCTCCTGTGGCACATGCGATGGCAGTTGGCACACAGGCATGCAAGGTCGTCCAGCCTGGTCTCTCTGATTCCGGAAACGTGGAGAGGGGTGGCATGGTGCACTTCGATGTAATCGTTACCCAGCTCTCCGTAAGTGCGAACGAAATCGAAGGCGCAGATCTCACACTGCAGTGGGAGTCCTTGACGCCGCACTCGCTCTATCTTTCGGGCGCGAAGACTGGGGTCCCGCTCGCGGAAAAGGGCTCGGCGGACGAGGAGACGCCCCTCGACTGCCGTCGCTCCTGTCTCGTCGACCTCATCGGGCTGCGGCGGAATGAGATGCAGCTCACCAGAGCTGACGCTTTCCGTGATGGCTTGAGCTGCCTGGCACATCTCAACTTCACGCTCGGTAAAAGCCTGGATCATAAGCAGGGTTGGCCTGCCGCATCGTGTGGCCTTGCCAGTGTATGTGCTGTGGTTTGTCATGAAATCTGTGGTTTTGCGGCTCACACTGTCCGGAGACCTGAAGCCCGGCAGGGCACGGGCTTCGGCTGTATGAAGCGGCAGCGAACGCAGCAACTCCGAGAGCTCCTGGACCTCCGGATCCCTGGTGCGCAGCTCGCGCCAGCCGTTCCCCACGACCAGGGCCCCAGCAAGCACAAGTTCATCCTCGGTCCAGGCAGGTATCCGCATGAGCAATATCATATGAGTGCTCGGTGTGACGGAGGCTGCGTTCCCGGAACCGTGAAGCGTGTTGCACACTTGGTCCGGTCTCGTTGTCAGTGGGGTCTGTCACCCTCAGTGATGGTGGATCGCAAGGTGTGTCTGCCACTGCACAGATGTTAGGAGGGGGCATGACCCACACACAGGAAACTCAGGGCACCAGCACGACGCCCATGGAACCTCAGTTCACATCAATCGAAATCTGTGCTGGAGCTGGTGGGCAAGCCATCGGTCTCCACCAGGCAGGCTTCGGCCACCTGGCGTTGGTCGAGATCGACGCGCACGCGGTCGAAACGCTTAAGCTGAATATCGAAGACCACGAGGTATGGGCGTGGGAAAGGGAGCATTGTGACGTTCTGTCAGCAGACGTCAAGGAGTTCGACCCCTACCGGGATGTGCGAAAAAGTGCCGATCTGCTGAAATTGCGAGGCCTAGACCTACTGGCCGGCGGCGTGCCATGCCCTCCGTTCTCCCATGCCGGGAAGCAGCTGGGTAAGGATGATGAGCGAGATCTCTTCCCGCGCATGCTGGAGCTAGTTGGGATCCTCAATCCGCGTGCCGTCATGATCGAGAATGTCCGTGGAATTATGGACCCAAAGTTTTCGGACTATCGTGACTGGATTACGGCCAAGCTTCAGGGTGGTGTATACCTTGGCGATGATGGTCAAGTGACCGAGGAGTCCGGCCTCGGTTACACCGTCGCGAATTGGGGAGTTCTTGAAGCCAGTGACTTTGGAGTGCCGCAGCTCAGGCCGCGCGCCATTCTTGTGGCCTTCCGCGATGACATCATCAAGGATCTGAAGTACGAGTGGCCTGCGGCTACGCATGAGGAGCCCGTGAGTATCGCTGATGAGCTTCAGCAGTCGATGCTTGAGCGGTATTCGCGGTACTTCGATGGGATCCATTCGCAGCGGGCTCATGCGGCCTATGAGAAGTGGCTAAGGAAGGCGAAAGAGCGAGACGAGGAGCTCCGAGGAAAGGGCGGAGGAGTCGCCCCTACCCTCGTAGGTGGCTCGAAGAAGCATGGCGGTGCAGACCTTGGCCCGAGCCGTGCGAAGGCGGCTTGGCGACAGCTCGGAATCTCCGGCATGGGCGTGGCCAATGACATCGACACATGCAAGGTGAAGCAGACTGAGGAACGTGACCTATTTGGCCCCGACGGGCCGATGCTCACGGTGCGGCAAGCTGCCATTGTTCAGGGATTCCCGACGAGCTGGGATTTCTTCGGCGGGAAGACTGCACAATACCGGCAGGTGGGTAATGCTTTTCCTCCGCCGGTAGCCAAGGCTATTGGTCAATCGATCATCGATGTACTTAAGGCGGCGCAGGAGCGTGACCAGTCCGAAATCTGATCTACCTGCAAAATTTAGCCTGCTGAATCGTGCTACGGCGCCTTTCGACCTCATCTGCAATACGTGCAGCACAATCTTCCGGCGGCTCGTGCTCCCAGAACCGGAGCACTGTCCAGCCAGCCTTTGCTAGACGCTGGTCGGTGTCCCGGTCACGGGCTACGTTGCGGGTGACCTTGTCTGACCAGTAGCCGGGGTTGGTTCTCGGTGGGACATAGTGCTCAGGACATCCATGCCAGTAGCAGCCATCGATGAAGACAGCCACCTTCGCCGGGCGGAAGACCATGTCAGCCGTCCGGCGAAGCTCGGGCAGGGGCCTGGCTGCTACCCGGTAGCGCAGACCCTGAGCATGGACCAATCGCCTGATCAGCCTTTCAGGTGTGGTATCGCGACTACGAATAGCCTGCATGTTGCGTCGGCGGCCGGCTGATGAGGCCCAGGAGCCGACTGGCGGCTCCCAGACCTCCTTGCTGACCGTCCTGGCTTCCGCTGTTTCCCGGTCACTGTCCGGTTGATCAGGGTTCTTCTTCACCGGTGACCTTTGGTAGACGGGGTGCTGTCATCACTGGATCGTTTGCTGTCGCGAGGACCCAGTGGCGTCCTTCCAGCTCAACGTGCGGACGGTCACCATGATGGGGCATGGCCTCAGCTACCCGGAAGCTTACAAACTCCCCTCGCTGTGGCACCTCGGCTCCAATCTTCCGGGCGATCTCCTGGTGCTTGCTGTAGGGGCCGACTATTACAATGCCCTCTTCACGAAGCACCGTTCGAGCTCGTCCCTTTCCTTCCCGTAGGCGCGCCATGTAATCGAGTTGCTGTGCCGCGGTTCGGATAGAGCCTCGCCCGATGCGGCGGTTCTGGACTCTGCGGAACAATTCGATGACACGCTTCTGGCCCTGACGGGGACCCTCGATAAGGATGCGATTACGTGTGGCTTCAGGTAGATGGAGAAGTACATTCTCTGGAAGTTGCGCATCACGCCAGAGCCAGTGCACCTTATCCTCGCGGTGCTCCGATTTCAGGGTCAGTTTTTTGTCGCGGTTGCTTCCGGCGTTAAGCCATTCTTTGCGCACCCGAAAGATTCCCGCACTCCAGCGGCTCTTGTAATCGTCTGCCCAAACAAGAAGGCAGAGGTAACCCATGGCCTCAGGTGGAATCATCCATCCCCCGAAGTCCTGGGAAAATTTACAGTCTACGTCTACTCCGAGAATCCGATAGTCCATGGGGTGTTGGTCGTAGTCGCCTACGTCACCGCCATCGGCGAACTTGAATTCGCGTTGCAAGTTGATTTCGACGAGGGTGCCGGCGTGGGTCTTCTCTGTTTTGAAAAGTTGCTTCCATGCATACCGTCCGGTGACCTCGCCGTTCAATAGCTGATCGATGGTGTCGCGGAGGACAGTGGCGAACCTTTTTCCCTCTGGATCGAGTGAGTAAATGTGATCGGCTACCTTTTTGACTTCAAGGTCTTGCTCTTCTAACTCCTTGTGTGCAATCCAGGTGGCTGCTCGGACGCTGGAGTCTTCGTCGAATGGTAACAAATTCTTTCCTTGTGATGCCAGTCGGCGTGCATAGGGACGTTGGTATATCCCTTTGCTCGGCACCGATAATTTTGTGCTTATGGCGACGCAGTTATCGGAACCGTAGCGTCGTCCATGAAACGTGAGTTTTTGGCTCTAAAACGTACCAAGCGTCGGTCTCCGCTGGCGGCTGACCTCGGCGGGATTAGAGTAAAAGCCATCACGATTTTTGAAGAGTCGGCTGTGCCGTTATGGACGGCCGACTGAACGCTGCCAAAGCTGCTTCCCTCCACCACGGGGTAGACCAGCGCCACCCCTGTCCCAGATCCAATTTGTGTACTGCCTCCAGTAGCAGCCTTGTCGATGAGCCGCTGGGCAGCGGTACGGTGCTCGACGCTGGCGATACGGCCGAAAGAACTCTTGCCAGCCTGAATGCTCCGTCGGACCAGGGATAGCGGAGCCGAGCCGAGCACGCTGGCATCGACGCGTTTATCTGAGGTCAACCGGGGCGAAACGAGCAGCCAGTCATCAACCTGTGCAAGTGTGCCGTCAAGCTGGCGGAGATAGGCCAGATGAGGATCAAAATAACGAGGGCGGTCCCACTCGAGCTGAGACAACACACTCAAAAGTTCACCGTGCGTAACGATTCCGGTGAGTGCTGTGAAGGTTCGCGTGAGCGTGCTTGAGTTGTCCGGAGGATTGCTGAACGCCACGGGGGTCGTGTTCAAGGCATGTAGCAACGGCCTCCAGCGCTCAGTGTTGCGCTTGGTGACGGCGCTGTTCAGCGGATACGAGGCAGGCTCAATCGGCCGACCAGGGGACCGGATCTCGACGAGTTCCGCATTGAACATCTTATTGCGGGCTGAGGGCTTGAGCCAGGGTAGGTGCTGCGCCACTAGAGGTGGGATCTGGGCAGGGGCGACCTGAGGTTGTCCGTCCACCAGCACGGCGTACTGGGCCAGTTGCTCCCGGAATGTCTCCTCGTCTCGGCAGACGGCTTCGTACGCCTCGTAGAGGTCGACGAACTTGTCACGCCCGAACGGTTCCTCGCGACCGATGTACAACCGGACTAGATCCCGGTATCCAGGACGGAAGCCGAACCAGCGCCCCATCTGCATGAGTGTGTCGGCTTGCTGGGTGGTGCGGCGGTAGTAGGTGACGGTCAGGCCTTCGACAGTGAATCCGCGGGAAAGCTTCGTGCCGCCTACGAGGATTTTCCAGACGTTCGGTGTTCTGTCGAAATCCAGGTCGAGCTGGTCGAAGTAGCGGTCGGTGTCTCCGTTCACGACGATGACGGGCTGGCCTCCGCTGCCGATGCGTTGGCGTGCGGAATGGACGTATGGCCGCAGCTCATCATAGGAGGGGGGCGACGGGAGACCACTGGCTTGGGCTGAACTCACTGGTGCGAAGTCTGCCTCCCACAGTGCCGCGAGACGCGCGTGCCCCACAGCAGAACTGTAACCAGCCTGGTGCCACATGGAGTTGATGCGTAGCGCCAGATCGGCGTGGTCATCCTGGCGTACTGACTCGTGGGCGAGCATCGTGTGATGTCGGAAGGCAGCGTCGGGAACGCCGTGGTCAGCCCGGTAGAGCTTTAAGGCACCAGACAGGACAAAGGCGTCCATTGCCTCCTGGAGTCTGTCACCTGTGGATTCATAGATGCCCCGTACGTGAGCCTTTTCCTGGGAATTGGCGTACGTGCGCTCTTCCACGGGCACAGGCGAGTCCAGGTCGTGGAAGTCCTGCACACCCATATATCCGGCGGGCCGGGGCAAAGAGATCAGGAAATTGCTGGGGAATATGTCCATGTCGTCACCGGGATCGATGAAGACGTTGGCGAAGGGAGTCGCCGTGTAGCCCACGTACTGCGCTCGCGGCAGCAGACCCAGAAGCTTCGAGATCAGGCCGTTGATGGCCGTACGCTCGGTGCTTCCCCGTTCCCACTTCTTCGGGTCCGAGGTGTTCACGGAGGCCTGGTCCGACTCGTCATCGATGATGAGGGCCGGCAGCTCCCCCAGGATCCCGTGGATCTGTTTGAGGTCCTTGACGAGCTTCGTGAGGACGGCCTTGTTCTTCTTCACCACGAGGATCCGCGCCGCGGCGTGGTGGAGATTCGCCGGATCGTGCAGTGGGCGGGTGGGAACGCGCTTCTCGAACTCGAGCGCCCGGATGCCCTGGGACAGACTCTTGTAGTCGTTGTCGCGCGTTGTCAGGCGCTCGATGTCGAAGGCGCCGAGCGTGGACGGACGGCCGCCGTGGCGTACGAATTCCGGCCAGTCCTCGTCGTCGCCCACGTAGTCCACACCGACGAGGGAGTCGATGTCCATGACGTCGGCACCCCGCAGGATGTTCTCCTGGCCGATCAGTTCCATGTCCAGACGCCGCTGGGTCTGGGCGCGCAGCAGGTTGAGGGTGCCTCCCAGCACGATGACGAGACGGTATCCGGCATCGATGGCCTTGGCGGCCACTCCTGTGAAGTTCGCCGTCTTGCCGGACTGGACGTAGCCGACGACCAGCCCCTTCGCCTGACGGGCTGATGGCTGTTCCGGGTCGGTGAGACGTTCGACCACTGCCCGGCTCGCCTGGTCAAGGCTGGCGATGGCCGCATCGGGCCACCCCTTGTCACGAAGCTTCTGCTCGTACGCTGTCCAGTAGAAGGACCGGGCGGCCGCACGTTCAGCGGTGTACCACGGGGTGAAGTCCCTTGTGATCACTGTCGCACCGGGCATCTGCGCCACGGGTACGACCTCGTCCAGAACCTTGCGGAGTCCGGTTCCGAACCGGAGCCGTTCGTACACCACGGCACGTCGTTCGTCGGTGCGGGCCTGAGAGCCTGCTCCCCACTGCGGGTCCTCCGCGAAATCCCAGGCGGTCAGATGACGGCTCCAGAGAGCGGCCAGCGCGTCGTCACCATCGACGAGGAGAGAGCGGAACAGCTCCTCGCTGAGGTCTGCGTCCGGGTGGTGGTCGTCTGCGGCAAGCGCCGCCCAGCGTTCGAAGTGACGCGGCATGCTGCCCATCCCCGCCAGCGCGGAGGTATGGATGTCGAGGAGCACGCCGGACTGAGTGTGGGTCATCTCTTGTCCTCGGTCAGGGGCCGGAGCGAGAGCAGTGCGGGGTCAGTCGGCGGCCTGTGTACGGCGCTCACGGTGCACGCCCGCCGATGCCAGGAGGATGGTGTTCCAGTAGTCCACCCGGTCCTGGCGGCTACGCTCCCAGCGTCCGAGGCCGAAGCAGTCCTCCAGCAGCAGGTACAGCAGGGCCTTCGTGACCGGTGCGTCGTTGCTCCCGCCGCGCCTTCCGTCGTTGAAGTCGTTGCGGAAGGCCTTGTTGAGGAGGACGACGTTGTTCTCGCGGTCCAGGTCGAAGAACTTGTCCTGGGGCAGCGTGGCCCAGGTGAAGGCGATCGGCTCCTCACCCGGCTTCTCGGGCAGCTCCTCCTTGATGACCCGCTTGATCCTCGGGTCCATGCCCTTCCCCGGAGGCGTGACCGACTTGCGCACGATCTCCGTGCGCTTCGCGCCCTCCCGGTACGTGGCCTCGGCGTCACTGAGGTACTGGTGAAAGGTGTGCCCGGATGCGTCCACAGCCCGCTCGACGCCGAGCGTGAAGGCGGGCGTGACGGTGACGCTCTCCTTCTTGACGTCGAGGCTCAGGACGCTGTTCTCATGCGCCGGAAGGTCTACGGCCACACGGGCCAGGGCCAGGTGCCCCTCGGGACTGCGGAGACCGTTCCAACCGCCGGCCTGGACGAGGCGGTCATTGCGGTAGAAGTAGAAGCCCTGGCGGTCGGCCAGGGAGCCGATCTGCCGGAACCCGGCCTGCTTCGACTTGGCGCGCCAGATGTGTGCGGTCAGCTGGACGTCCCCGAGGCCCTCCACAGGGGCCGTGAAGGTTCGGGGGTAGCGTGCCTTCCCGGGCACCTTGTAGCCGAAGGGGTCCAGCGCCTCGACAGCGATGTGGTCCACTTCCTCGCCGAGCCGGCCCTCGCCGCTGCTCACATCCCAGACGGCGATGTCGAGCTTGAGACCGTTCTGAAGGAACCGGTGCAGGTAGAGACCGAGGTGCGTCTCCAGGCGGGCGATCGCCTTCGACAGGTAGTGGTCGCTCTGGCCGGTCGTCACGGTTTCGAAGACCCGTACCTGGTCCCATCGCACGATCGTGCCGTGCCACTCGATGACACCGTCGTACCGGTCCACAAGTTCCTGTGCGTAGCGGGGGTCGACCGTGTCACAGCGGAAGCCGTCCTCGATGCCTTCCGCCGTGAGGCGGCGGCCTGCTGCACGACTGCGCTTGGTGCGGCTGACCACGGTCAGCGAGGACGCGTGGGACAGCGAAGCCGCCTTCAGGCCCGTGCCGTACATGCCGAGGGCGCTCCCCCCGTAGTCGCGGCGCCGCCCCACCGTTATCGCGGCGTCCAGGCCGGCATCGTCCATGCCTTTGCCGTTGTCGATCACCAGCAGGGTGAGGATGCGCTTGGCGTCACGCAGGAAGTGCACGACGATCTTGTCGGCGCCGGCATCGATCGAGTTGTCGACCAGGTCGGCGATGGCGACCTCGAAGCCGTACCCCTGATTCGTCAGAGCCTTGGCGTAGCCGGCGTCCGGTGGCAGGCGGGTGCTGCCGGTGGTGGGGACCTCGTACTGCCAGACGGTGCCGGGCTCGTAAGGCATGTGCTTCCTCGTATACACAGGTCTGGGCCTTGCCGGTGAGCGCCGGCCCTCCGGTTCGATCAGTTCGTGTGACCGTACTGCAAAGGTCAGACATGGAGGCAGTGGAGCTGCAAAGCAGGGGGATTGGTCCTGAATGTTCCTCCTGGCTGCTGTTTTGGTTCGTGTTGCGAGCAGGTACTTCACGCATGCGTGAACACTTTCCGGGAGGGCGTTCAGGCTTACAAAGCCGTCTTTCGGCTTCCGGCCCTTCCCGTCCCTGGCCCTTGCCTGGGGACTGTCCGAGGTGTCGATCCGACCGTTAAGCAGTCGGTGTCGGCCTCGGAAGGCTGGTTCATGCGTACCCGCGGTCAGCCGCTGACGTGTGCGACAGACACGCCTCCCGTCAGTCGGGGTCAGCAGCGTTGCTCGGAGCGACAGTTGGCGTGGCGGGCGTTGTCTCGGCCTCGGCGATCACGGGGTGGCCGGCGCGGCAGCAGGTGCAGGTCCGGGCGAGGGCCGAGTATGCGCACTGGCGCAGGCAGGTGCGTCGGGATGCTTACAGCGCCTTCCTCGCTCCGGCGACCGAGTGCCGGCACGCTCTGAAGCCGACCGGTCGTGCGTTCGTGGGCGAACGGGACACCGAGGAAGTCGATCGCAGAATGCAGCAGGCGCAAGGGCGGATGGCGATCGCGCAGGCCGCTTGGGCCAAGCCGGCCGTCGCGGGGCCGGAGACGGTGGAGCAGGCCGCCCGGAGCGTCTACTGCACTACGCTCAAGTCGACGCAGACGACCCTGCTGGCCCTCCATGACTCGTCGGCGATCGCCCCGGACGGCAACGTCCGCTTCGTGGAACGTCACGCCGTCGGAGTGGCCCAGCTCTCCGAACGCGTCGTCGAGTTCACCGCGGCGGCGCGGTCGGCCCTGGACGACATCGGAGGTTGAGTTCCTGTGCTGTCGGCCCACGGGATTCCGAGGACGTGGGCCCGATCGAAGTCATCGCAGCAGCCGGAGCGTTGTCTCGAGTCCCCGACCTCGTTCCGGCCGAACTTCTCGGGATCCGGCACTTGGATCTCGTTCTCCACCCACGCTCCGTCGATCCGGGCCTTGCAGTCCAGGCCGCCGGCTCTGCGCCGCAGCACCCCGCAGTCGACGCCTCCCTGTCCCAGCGCCGTGACCACATCGTCCGCCGTCCGGTACTCGTGTGTCTCGGGGACGTTGTCAGGCATGGGCGTGAGCTGCCCGGAGCTCGGGGCGTCGAAGGCGTCGCATGCGGTGAGCAGCACTGCCAGGAGGCACACAAGCAACGGCTGCGCGGTCGTCCTGTTCATGGCGGTCGGTGAGCTCCCGGCGGTGTGGGGGCAGGACCGGGGCTCGGCGACGGTGTTCCCGGCTGGGGCTCACCGGTGCCGGTACCTGTGGTCCGACCGGTGTTGTGGAGCGGTCCGAGGGATATGGGGTGTCCCGCGGCGAGCGTACTCATGAGCCATGGCTGGTCCACGCGGCCTCCCTCGGAGCCGGACGGAGCATGCTGTAGTCGGCCGGCGCGGGCGCAAGGGTGTAAATCCGCCCTTACCGCGCACTCGGCCCCCACGGGGCCCGCGTACGACGGAGGGAGCAGGCCGTGCGGCAGAATCCGCCCGAGGGCACTGCGGAGGTCCTTTTCGTCGGCAACGCCACCCTGCTGATCCGGTACGGGGAGCTGACGCTGCTGACCGATCCGAACTTCCTGCACCGGGGGCAGTTCGCCCACCTCGGCTACGGGCTGGTCTCGCGCCGGCTGACCGAGCCCGCCCTGGACGTGGCGGACCTGCCCCACGAGGACCTGGACGCCGTCGTGCTCTCGCACCTGCACGGCGACCACTTCGACCGGGTGGCCCGGCGCGGGCTGGACCGGGGGCTGCCGTTCATCACCACCCCGCACGCCGCCCGCCTGCTGAAGGGCCTGCACGGCTTCCGGCACGCGACCGGCCTGCGCACCTGGCAGAGCCGCACCCTGCGGCGCGGGGACTCCTGCGTGCGCGTCACCTCGCTGCCCGGCCGCCACGCGCCCGGCCCGCTGCGGGCCCTGCTGCCGCCCGTGATGGGCGGCCTGCTGGAGTTCGGCGACCGCTCGGGGGAGATCCGGCTGGTCCTCTACCTCTCCGGCGACACCCTGATGTACGACGGGCTGCGCGAGATCGCGGCGCGCCACCCGGACATCCACCTGGCGGTCCTGCACCTCGGCGGCACGACCCTGCCCGGCGGTCTGGTGGTCACCATGGACGCCGGGCAGGGCGCCGACCTGCTCGACCTGTTGCGCCCGCGGCGCGCGCTGCCCGTCCATCACAGCGACTACACGGTCTTCCGCTCCCCGTTGGGGGACTTCCTCGCGGAGGCGGGGCGCAGGGGCCACGGTGCACGGCTGGTGCGGTGCGCCCCGGGTGAGCGGGTCACCGTCGGGGACCGGGCGACGGCCTGACCCGCACGCCCCGCGGTCACGACGGGAGCGCCGCCACCCTCGTGGCCGCTCCGAAGAGCACGAAGAGGACGCCCCGGGTGATGTCGGCGGTCGCCGAGTACGGCACCTTCCCCGGTCGTCCGTCCCTGGTGTGGACGGCCACCACCCGGCGCGGGCCCCCGGGGCGTGGCGCAGGACGACCGGGACGCCGACGTGGGGGCCGGTGACGAAGCGGAGGCGTTGGATGGCCGGCTTTCCGCCGGTCAGGTCCTTGTGCCGGCGGACGGCCCGAAGAGCCTGGCGGGCGCCTGGCCGGGACATGCCTGACACCACCGGTCGGTGAGCGGCGTCGGACGGCGACGGCTCCCGGGTCCCGTACGCCGGGACCACCGCGGACCTCACCCTGCGGATCGCCCTCGTGAGCATCGGTGGACCGACGGGGCGGACAGGGAGCGTGCCGGGACGACCGGGGCACATGGGTTACGCACCGGACCGCTTCACCGTCCACGAGCGGATCCCGGGCGTCCCCCGCCTCACTGACAGGTGATCGCCCGGGCGCACGGGCCCGGCACCGGTTTCACGCCGTGCGGTGCCGGGCGTAGTGGCGTTGTGCCTTCGCGCGGTTTCCGCAGCCGGCCATCGAGCACCAGCGGCGCGCACCGTTCTTGGAGACGTCGTAGAAGTGCAGCACACAGTCGCCGTTGGCGCAGGCGCGCACCCGGTCGGGGCGTTCGCCCATCAGGCGCAGCCAGTCCTCGGCCGCGTGCCAGGAGGGGATCCAGGCGGGCGACGCGATCTCCACCACCGACGTGGGCTGCCCCGCGGGGTCCAGTTCGCGTCGGATCCGCCCGTACGCCAGTACCTCGTTGAGCGCCCGCACGGCCGTCGGGTCGGGTTCGCCCGGGGAGGCGACCAGGGTGTCGAGGATGCCCCGGGTCCGGAGCAGCCGGTCCAGCGTCTCGCGGTCGGCCACCGCTTCCGCGCCGACCGTCTCCCGCACCGGGGAGCCGGCCAGCCAGACGGCCAGCCCCCCGGTTCCGTCGAGCAGGTCGTGGGCGCCGTCCGCGTCGATCCAGCGGGTGTTGAGGAGATCGAGCGAGAGCGGCTCACCGGTCAGCGGTCGCGGGTCGGACGCGGGGGGCGGCTGCACGGCGATTTCCTTCCGGCGGGCGGACGACGCGATGACACCCTCCATGCTAACCGGTCATACACATATCAGCGGTTGACGATGCGATACCTAACCCTTAAAGTCACTTTTGATGGTTGCGAGATCGCCTCGCGACTCCGACAGGGGTGAAGGTGTTCGACGATGAGCAAGGCACAGAACCTCCAGACCGGCCACATCGGCCTGAACGTCACCGACCTGGACCGTTCGCTCGCCTTCTACTGCGAGGTGTTCGACTTCGAGGTGATGGCGGAGGGCAAGGAGGACGGCCGCCGCTGGGCCTTCCTGGGACGCGGTTCCCGTCTCCTGATCACCCTCTGGCAGCAGAGCGAGGGCGCCTTCGCCACCGACCTCCCCGGCCTGCACCACCTGTCGTTCCAGCTGGACACGATCGAGGAGGTCCGCGCTGCCGAAGAGAACCTGCGCGGCCTGGACGCCGAGTTCACCTACCGGGGCGTGGTGCCGCACGGCGAGAGCGGCACGTCCGGCGGCATCTTCTTCAACGATCCCGACGGCATCCGCCTGGAGATCTACGCCCCCACCGGCGCCGACCCCGCAGACGCCCCCACCGCCGGCGCGCCCACCTGCGGCTTCTTCTGAACCCCGCCCGGCGGGTTCCGCCCTCCCGCGTGGCCCGGCGCGCCCGTTCGCCGCGTCGGCGGAAAGCCCTGGCAGCTCCGCCACGAGGGCCCCGCCGCTTCACGACCGCATGCGCCGGGCACCGCTCCCGAGGACGGCCCTCGCCGATGACAGCACCGACCGCGTACCGGAGAAACGGAAGGGATGCCGTGGCCACGTATCACAGCGGCGAGAGCGCCGTGCAGGAGCGGGCGGGCCTCGCCCGGCAGGCGGAGTTCTCGCTCGGCGGTATCGGCGACACCGTTCCCGATGCGGCGGCGGCGTTCCTGTCCGAACAGCCGATGCTGATCGCGGGCGGAGCGGACCGCGAGGGCCGCATCTGGGCCACCCAGCTGACCGGGGAGCCCGGTTTCCTCCGGGTCCCCGACCCCCGCACCCTCCTCGTCGGCGCACTCCCCTCGCCGGAGGATCCTCTGCACGGGATCCTCGTGGACGCCGGACGGGGCACCGCCCCCGTCCGGATCGGGATGATCGCGATCGAGCCGGCCACCCGGCGCAGGATGCGCGTCAACGGGCGCGCCGTCCGGTCCGGGGACGGCCTGCGGGTCGATCTCGACCAGGTCGTCGCCAACTGCCCCAAGTACCTCCAGAAACGGGACGTCCGGCTGCCCGGACCGGACGCGCGCACCCGGCCGGGGGCGGCCCGGACGGCAACTGACGGCACGCGTCTCTCTCCCGCGCAGCAGGAGGCACTGCGGTCCGCCGACACGTTCTTCGTCGCCACCGCGTCCGATCGCGGTGACGCGGACGCCTCACACCGGGGAGGCAATCCGGGCTTCGTCCAAGTGCTCTCCCCGTCCCTCCTGCGCTGGCCGGACTACACGGGCAACGCCATGTTCCTCACCCTCGGAAACCTCCTTCTCAACCCGGCCGCCGGCATCTTCGTACCGGGATGGGAGACGGGTACCGCCCTGCACCTCACCGGTACGGCCCGCACGGTGTGGGACGCCGAGGAGATCGCGGGAGTCCCCGGGGCACAGCGGCTCGTCGAGTTCTCCGTCACCGCGGTACGGGAGATCACCGCTGCGTCCGGCCTGCGTTGGAGCTCCCCCGAATACTCCCGCTTCAATCCCGCCGTGGCCGTGCTTCCCGTGCCGGAGCCGGGCGCCGCACCCACCACTCGAACCCCGTAAGGGAGACATCATGCGGATTTCCGTGGACATGGACCGCTGTGAGAGCCACGGACAGTGCGTCTTCGCCGCACCCGAGGTCTTCTCCTTCGACGACGAGGACTACCTCGTGTACGACTCCGCGCCCGACGACGCCGTGCGGGGTGGGGTCGAGAAGGCGGCCATGTCCTGTCCCGTACGGGCCATCACGCTCGCCCCTGCCTCGTGAAGTCCGACGACCGCCGTGAACTGGTGATCGTGGGCGCCTCGCTCGCGGGGATCCGGGCGGCGCGCACGCTACGGGCCGGCGGGTTCGGCGGACGGCTGACTTTGGTCGGTGACGAGTTCCACGCCCCTTACGACCGGCCCCCGTTGTCCAAACAGGTCCTCAGCGAGGACAGCCCGCCGGACACCACGCTCCCCGTCGACGGGGACCTGCGGGCGCGTTGGCTGCTCGGCCGCCGAGCCGTGGGCCTCGACCCGCGCGCCGCCGAACTCGTCCTGGAGGGCGGCACGGTACTGCCGTACGACGGGCTGCTCATCACCACCGGCGCCGCCGCGCGGGGTCGGCCGGCCGGGCGGACACCGCCGCCTCCCGGGGTGTACACCCTCAGGAGCCTCGACGACGCCCACGCGCTCCGTGCGCAACTGACCCCCGGCCGGCGCCTGCTGGTCGTCGGCGCCGGCTTCCTCGGCGGCGAGATCGCGGCCGCCGGCCGGTCCCGTCGCATGACCGTCACCCTGGTGGAGGCGGCCCGGCTGCCCCTGGAGCGGGCCGTCGGCGCCGAGGCCGGCACCTTCGTCGCGGAACTCCACCGTGAGGCGGGCATCGATCTCCGGCCGCTCACCACCGTCGAGGAGTTCCGCACCGGTACCGACGGCAGGCTGAGCGGCGCGCTGCTCTCCGACGGCACCGCCCTCGCCGTGGACGTGGCGGTGCTCGCCCTCGGAGCCGTACCCGCGACGGGGTGGCTGCGCGGCTCGGGCCTCGCGCTCGACGGAGGTGTGCTCTGCGACGGCCGGCTGCGCGCCCGGTACGCCGACGGCTCGATCGTGCCCGGAGTGCTGGCCGCCGGTGACGTCGCCCGGGTGCCGCAACCGCTCGCGAACGGTGAACCGTTCTCCCTGGGCCACTGGTCGAACGCGGTCGGCCAGGGGATCACGGCCGGCCACAACCTGCTCGGCACCGAGGCCTCGCAGACGTTCGACGACGTGCCGTCCTTCTGGTCCGACCTGCACGGTGTCAGGATCCGGTCGGTCGGCCTGCCCGGCACCGCGGACGAGGTCAGGGTCCACGAGATGGACGTGCGGGCCCGGCGCGTGGAGATCAGTTACCACCGGGCGGGCCGGCTCGTCGGCGCGCTGACCGTGGGTCGTACGGCCGGACTCGCCGCCTACCGGGCCGAGCTCGGCCGTACGCCGTCGGCCGCCGCCTGACGCGACCGCCGCAGCCCCTCGTGACGCCCCGGCGGCCGGCCGTCCCCGTACGGGGCGCGGACCACCATCACGTGCACACGGCGGTTCCCGCGACCGGGTCGTCGTTGACCTCACCGCGACGAGCCGTTCCGCCTCGCCGCCCGGGTGCACCTGTCCGCCGTCACCGCCGTGGCCCTGGCCGCCACCGCCTACGCCCGTGTCCTGGGCAGGAAGCCGAGCCGGCCTTCTCCGCGGACCCGCGGGGCGCCGGGAACGGCGGGACGTCCACCGTCCGGGCCGAGCGGGGCACCGCTTTCGGGGCCGGTCGCGCGGCACCCGCCGGGTCCGGGGACGGGGCGGGTGCCGTCAGGTGAACAGTTTGAGGTCCCTCGCCAGCATCTGGGCCTTGTTCCCGCCGGGTGTGGTCTTGTCCGGGCCCAGCAGCACGGGCACCAGCATCCCGCGCAACCCGGTGAACTGCCGGAAGTCGGCCTTCGCCGACAGCTCCGGGACGAGGTCCTTCGGGAGGTGGTACGTCCGCGTGAACAGCGGCGCTTCCTGCGCGGCGACCGTCGTGCCGGTCCCCGGTCCGCCGGCCGCGGCGTCCGCGACGAAGAGGCCGGGGTGGCCGACGCCCAGTTCCAGGCAGTGGATCTGTGAGCTCTCGCGCCCGTCCGGCGTGGTGGCGTGGGAGGTGTCGGCGCTGAATTCGATGGTGGTGGCGTTGTCCAGCTGGAGACTGAACTTCACCCGGGTGGAGTGCACGGTCAGGGCGTGCCGGAGCTCCAGCCGTTTGTCGCCCCACTGCGGGCCCAGCGCGTCGCGCAGGACGGCGGCGAAGGCGTTGTCGGGCGTGGTGCCGAGGCAGAACTCCGCCACCTCCGGACTGGTGACGGGGTCGGCGGACAGGTGCACCTGGGAGGCGAGGCGGAACGGCTCGTTGCGGAAGGTGACGGTCCCGCCCTTGACCGCGAACAGGAACGTGCCCTCGGGGTCGGTGGACACGTGCCGGCGCCGTAGGACGATGCCCTTCTTCAGCAGGTCGTGTTCGGCCGTGTCGTAGTAGGTGTCGTGCGTCTCCTTCACTCCGTGGGCGGTGGCGGCCCGGATGCCGTACTCCGCGGCCTCCGCCGGCGCACCCACCAGCAGCTCCAGTACGCCGATCGCCCGGGTCAGCTGTCCGTCGGTGACGACGTACTCCGCTTCGGCCTCGATCGTCGTCGCCATTTCCCTGCCGATCTGCAGCACCTGGCTGTGGGCCGCGTAGACGGGGCGGTCCGGGGTGAGGTCCTCGCTGAGGTTCCACTCCGTCCGCGTCTGGTTGACCGCGGCGTCGGCGTACTCCTTCGGGGTGAGGGGACGGAGCCGCAGCAGACCGGTGTGCCCCTTGCCGTCGGCTCCGCCGCTGCGGTGGATGTAGGTGTTCTTGGCGCCCTTCCGCGCGGCGACGTACCAGTCGGCGCGCAGTCCCGGGCGGGGCATCTTGTCCTCGACGTAGGCGCGTGCCCTGGCGGGATCCGCCCTGGCTTCAGCCGGAGCATCGAGGAGCCGCGCCAGCTGCTCCCAGCTGTACGTCACGGCCACGCGGGCGACGTTGCGCTGGTCCTGCCGGGTGCGGTCCTTGCCGGGTGTGACCACGGCGATCGCGTCGAGGGTCTTGTCGAGGTCCCGTTCGAGTCTGAGCGTCACCATGTCGTGGGGGTCCGCGAAGTGCTCGGGGTTGCTGCGGATGGTGGCGGTCACCGACACGCCGTCGCCGTTCACGACGGGATTGTCCAGCGACAGACGGCCGAAGGCGTCCCACTCCTCCGACCCGTACGTCACCGCCGGTTTGATCCACTCGGACGCTGCTGTGGGGAACCGGCGTTTCCGGTCGAATACGAAGGTCCCCTCCAGCCAGGTCGGAGTGCACAGTTCGACTCCCATGCCCTCGGTGGTCAGGTGGGCCGTGCTCGTGCCCTCCACCGCCGGCCTGGCCTCCACGACGGCCGGGTAGGGGTCGGGTGCGATCCGGGTGACGGCGCTCTGCTCGACGGGGGTCCCGATGCCGTCCAGCAGGTACATCCAGCGACTGGTCTTCACGTGGTTCACGACCTTGCGCAGTTGTCCGTCCGGACCCCTTACGCATGCTCCCTTGGGTATGAGGAACCTCGGGGGAACGCTCTCTTCGGATGTGGTCATGCCTGCCCTCCTGATGCGTCCGCTGCACGGGGTTTCCCCGGCGGCCGGGCACGACGGCAGCGCCGTACCCGGAACGCGCCTTCGGGAATCCCGGAGGAGCACACGCTAACGCGGCCCCGGCCCCTTTCCCACCCTCGAAGTCCAGGAAATCCAGCACCATGGGAATACTCGTGACCCGGCTGTGACCACAACGAACTCGCGCCGCGGGCCCGGTCATTAATGGAGGAGGGAATAACCGATTCCCGATCAGTTTTGATTGAATTCGGAGAAATTCGGACAGTGGCAGAACAGGGCCGGACGGATGCGCCCGCGTCGGCACATCCCACCGGTCCCTGGGCTGCGGTCCGGGCGGACGGCAGCAGCGGTGAACGACGGGTCCTCGGACGGACCCCGTGCTCGCCCCGGGTGCGCCGTGAGGAACGAGTTCTGCGCTGCCACTCGTACGTTTCCCCAGGCCGGCCGGGCCGCACCGATACCATCGAGCACCTCGCCCGGGAGGGCGAGGCGTACTGTGCGGTCGTCCCGACACCCGCTCAGGCCGGGTGATCGGCCGGCCCGTCCTTGCCGCAGAGGGGGACGCCTCCTGCGGGGAGAGTCGGCCAGTGCGGTGCGCCAGCGGGCGTGAGGGCCGCGCAGGCGGGACGGTTCCACGTCGGCCCGCGCCCGGGCCGGCAGTTCTGCCGCCGCGAAGGGCTCGACGGGGCAGTCGTCGACCCGGCCAGCAGGCCCTTCGGCGGAGGGGTTTCCTGTCTGGGCGGACAGCGGCAGCACGGGCAGCGCAGCGGGGCGCGGATCGGCGCGCGGCTCCCGCACCGGGGAGAGCTCGCCCAGGCGCTGGAAGGCGTCCCGATCGTCCCCGGCACCGCCCTGGTAATCGACCCTTCCGGTGTCGCCTGTTGCGGTCCCACGGGTGTCACCGCGTTCGTGACCGTCGCGGTGGAACGCATGACGAAACCGAGAAGCCACAGCACCAGGACGGCGACGGCGACCGACCAGAGGAACTTGACGGTGAAGCCGACACCGGAGAGGAGCAGCGCAAGAAGCAGAACGAGTGCCAGGGGAACCATGATTACCGATCTCCTGCATCCTCATCTGCCTGGAAATTCCTTCGCCGTTCACCCCGCGACGCCTTTTCGCGAAAGAAAGGCCGGGGTGGAAACAGGTCACCGCGACAGCGGGAGGAACTGTCAGGAGGTGTTCTTCAATGGCTGCCGACGAGAAGTCCCAGGAAAGGACCGAGCAGGTCAAGGGCAAGATGAAGGAAGCCCTGGGAAGCGCCGTCGGAAACGACCGGACGGCCGCCGAGGGGCAGGTGGGAAAGAGCACGGGCGACTGGCCGGGCCCGGCGGACGCATTCGGGCCGCCACGCGCCCGGCCCGCTGCGGGCCCTGCTGCCGCCCGTGATGGGCGGCCTGCTGGAGTTCGGCGACCGCTCGGGGGAGATCCGGCTGGTCCTCTACCTCTCCGGCGACACCCTGATGTACGACGGGCTGCGCGAGATCGCGGCGCGCCACCCGGACATCCACCTGGCGGTCCTGCACCTCGGCGGCACGACCCTGCCCGGCGGTCTGGTGGTCACCATGGACGCCGGGCAGGGCGCCGACCTGCTCGACCTGTTGCGCCCGCGGCGCGCGCTGCCCGTCCATCACAGCGACTACACGGTCTTCCGCTCCCCGTTGGGGGACTTCCTCGCGGAGGCGGGGCGCAGGGGCCACGGTGCACGGCTGGTGCGGTGCGCCCCGGGTGAGCGGGTCACCGTCGGGGACCGGGCGACGGCCTGACCCGCACGCCCCGCGGTCACGACGGGAGCGCCGCCACCCTCGTGGCCGCTCCGAAGAGCACGAAGAGGACGCCCCGGGTGATGTCGGCGGTCGCCGAGTACGGCACCTTCCCCGGTCGTCCGTCCCTGGTGTGGACGGCCACCACCCGGCGCGGGCCCCCGGGGCGTGGCGCAGGACGACCGGGACGCCGGCGTGCAGGAGGTGGGACACGGAAGACGGATGCGGTCGTGCGGCGGTCCCCTGTGGCGCTCTCCGGGCGCCCCAGCAACCGGAATGTCGTCGTCCACTTTCGATTGCACGCAACTTAGTTGCGTGCAATTTAATTGTGCGCTATGTTTCTCGCAGTGCTCGACACCACCGGACCAGGGAAGGCAGCGATCACCATGCCGTTCATCACCGTCGGCCAGGAGAACACCACCGACATCGAGCTCTACTACGAGGACCACGGCACCGGGCAGCCGGTCGTGCTGATCCACGGCTACCCGCTCGACGGCCGCTCCTGGGAGAAGCAGTCCGCCGCCCTGCTGAAGGCCGGCTACCGCGTCATCACCTACGACCGGCGCGGCTTCGGCCGCTCCTCGCAGCCCACCACCGGCTACGACTACGACACCTTCGCCGCCGACCTGAACACCGTCCTGGAGACCCTCGACCTGCGCGACGCGGTCCTGGTCGGCTTCTCCATGGGCACCGGCGAGGTCGGCCGCTACCTGGGCACCCACGGCTCCGCCCGCATCGCCAAGGCGGCCTTCCTCGCCTCCCTGGAACCCTTCCTGCTCAAGACCGACGACAACCCCACCGGCGTCGACGCCGGCGTCTTCGAAGGCATCGAGCAGGCCGTCACCGCCGACCGCTACGCCTACTTCACCGCCTTCTACCAGGACTTCTACAACCTCGACGAGAACCTCGGCACCCGCATCAGCGAAGAGGCCCTGCGCCACAGCTGGAACACCGCCGCCGGCGCCTCCTGGTACGCCTCCCTGGCCTGCGTGGCCACCTGGACCACCGACTTCCGCGCCGACGTCGGCAGGATCGACGTCCCGGCGCTGATCCTGCACGGCACCGCCGACCGCATCCTGCCCATCGAGTCCACCGGCGAGCCCTTCCACCGGGCGCTGCCGCAGGCCGACTACGTCGTCATCGACGGCGCCCCCCACGGCCTGCTGTGGACCCACGCCCAGGAGGTCACCGACGCCCTCCTCGCCTTCCTGGCCAAGTAGGCGAACCCTGCGCCCACGGGGCCTGGAGCACCTGTGCGCCCGTACGCCGTGACCCGGCGTGCGGGCGCACAGCCGGTCGTCAGTCCGCGCCGTGGCACTCCCCGTACGCCCGCCCCGAGCCGCACCAGCACGCCGCCGACCGCTCCGGGGGCCACGCCACCGCCCGGCCGCGTGCCGCCAGTGTCGTGGCGTACTGGGGAAGCAGGGCCGGGTCGGCGGGGGAGGCGAGTTCGGAGGCGGCGAAGGCCTCGTACGACGGGACCGTGCCCGTGACGACGCCCAGGTTCCGCGTGCCCGAGGCCGCCAGCTCCCGCAGGGCCGCCTCCATGGCCGCGAGGTGCTCCTCGTAGGAGGGGTACTCCTCCGCCAGCGGCGGGTACGCCTCCTTCAGCTCCGCCAGTTCGCCGGCCGGCCAGTGCAGCACCGCCACCGGGAACGGGCGGGACAACGCCTCCCGGTACGCGCCCAGTTCGGCGCGCAGACGGATGATCTCCGCCTCCAGTTCCACCGGGTTCTCCGAGCCCAGGGTCCACACCCGCTTCGGGTCGTGGAGTTCGTCCAGGCCGATCGGGAGGGTGTGGACGGTGTCCGCCAGGGCGTCCCACTCGTCGTGCGCCGCGCCGAGCATCCTGCGCACGCGGTGGCGGCCGAAGAGGAGCGGGTGGGTGGCGCGCGGGGGTTCCTCGACCCCGGTCAGGAGGAGGAGCACCGCCTGCGTGAACGTCTCGTGCGCCTGCTCCAGCTCGTCGTGCGCTTCCAGGGACTCCGCGACGATCACCCAGGGGGCGGGGTCGCGCGGGGCCGCCGTGCGGATGCCGGTGATGATCGCGCGGGCCTCCGCCTCGTGGCCGTACTCCCAGAGGTTCGACGCCTTGAGGGCCCGGACCAGGTACGGGTCGTCCAGCTCCCGGGAGGAGGCCAGCAGACGGTCGTAGAGGGCGGTCGCGGCGGGGCGGTCGCCGGAGAGCTCCCGGTGGGCGGCGGCACGCAGGAGCAGGGCCTCGGCGTCCTCGGGATACCGGTCGGCGATCCGCTCCAGGCGGTCGGCTTCGGCGGTGTGGTCGACGTTTTCGGCAGGCGTGTCGGGGCGCATGGGTGACACCGTACTGCCGAGAGGTGACGAGAGGTGAGGGAGCGGGGGCGGACGGGTCGCCCGGGCCCGCTCGCGGTGCCCCGTGGTCCGTACGACGGATGTCCGGCCGGCGGAACCGTCGGGCCGGTGCCGGACGTTGTGTGGTGCGGGGGCCGGAACCCGGTCCGGCACGAGCGGCGATCCGGTACGACCGGTCGTACGGCAGGTTCGACGAGACGGGGGAGGGGCGGCGCGAGTGATCCGTCATCGGGCGACCGCGCGTCCCGCCTTCGCCGTGCTCCTGCCGCTGCTCCAGGCCGTCCTGCTCCTGCTGCCCGCCGCCGGCGGGCTCTCCCTGGCCGACGTCGCGCTCGCCGCGACCGCCGCCGCCGGTACCGCGCTCGCCGTCTGCGCGCTCGTCGCCGCCCGCTGCGCGCCCACCGTGCCGCCCACCCGGGTGCGCACGGCGATACGCGACCGCGACCGGCGTACGGCCTTCCTGCCCCAGCGCGACCCCGACGCCAAGGGGCGCACCAGACCCCGAGCGCCCGGACGCGCCCTCCTGGCGACCGCCGCGTAGGGCACTTCCGTACGTCCACCACGCCCCGCTGCGGGTCGTCATGCCGCCGTTTCCCGTACTTCCGGCACGACGAGACCCCCGGAGGGCTCACCCATGTCCGTCTTCGCCAGCCTGGTCGAGCACCTGGCCGACCTGCTCCAGCCGCTGTTCGGCGCCTTCGCGGCCGCCGCGGCGATCGTCCTGTTCACCGCGTTCGTACGACTCCTCGTCCACCCCCTGTCCCGCGCCGCCGCACGCGGGCAGAAGGCCCGCGCGGCGCTCCAGCCGCGCATCACCGAGCTGCGCCGCAAGCACGGCCGCGACCCCGAGAGGCTGCAGCGGGCCGTGCTGGAACTGCACGCGCGGGAGAGGGTGTCGCCGCTCTCCGGGTGCCTGCCCAGCCTGCTCCAACTGCCCGCCTTCTTCCTGCTGTACCACCTCTTCTCCAGCGAGACGATCGGCGGACGGACCAACGAGCTGCTCGGACACCGGCTGTTCGAGGCGCCGCTCGGCGGCAGGTGGACGGACGCGCTCGGGGACGGCGGGGTGTTCGGCGGGCCCGGACTGGTGTACGTCGGGCTGTTCGCGGTCGTCGCCGTCGTCGCCTGGTGCGGCTACCGGCTGTCCCGGCGGATGATGGCGGCCAACCCCGCGATGCCCGCGGCCGGCGAGGGGGAGCAGGTGCCGGGGCTGGGTGCGGTGACCAGGGTGATGCCGTTCATGTCCTTCCTCACGCTCGTCACCGTCGCCGTCCTGCCGCTGGCCGCCGCGCTGTACATGGTGACCAGTACGGCGTGGAGCGTGGCGGAGCGGGCCGTGCTCCACCGCTGAGCGCGGGGCGGGCCGGGTCGGGGGCGCCGTTGGCCCACGGTCATGGGGGTGCGGGGGCTGGATGTGTGCGGTCCCCGCACCACCCCGGGGCGCCGGGCGAAGGCTGTCGGGGCCGGGCGCACGATCCCCGCGGTCCAGTACGTGAACCGGGTCTTGCGGAGTGGACCATCGGACCGGAGGATCGACCAGTCCTCCGATGGCTGCGCCCCGCCGTATCCGGGCCGGGGTCCATCGGGCGGGCCCGCGATCGAGGGAGACGGGAAACATGAAGCTGCTGCGAGTCGGCACGGCGGGACAGGAGCGGCCGGCGCTGCTCGACGACGAGGGGACCCTGCGCGACCTGTCGGGTCTCGTCCCCGACATCGACGGGGCGCTGCTCGCCGACGAGGCCGCGCTCGGCCGGATCAGGACCGCCGCCGGCACCGGCGAGCTGCCCGTGCTGGACGGGACGGGGCTGCGGATCGGGCCGCCGGTGGCGCGGATCGGGAAGATCGTCTGCATCGGGCTGAACTACCACGACCACGCCCGCGAGACGGGGGCCGAGCCGCCCGCCGAGCCGGTCGTCTTCCTCAAGGCGCCGGACACGGTCGTCGGCCCCGACGACACGGTGCTGGTGCCGCGCGGGTCGGTGAAGACCGACTGGGAGGTCGAACTGGCGGTCGTCATCGGGCGTACGGCGCGGTACCTGGAGTCGGCGGAGGAGGGGCTCGCGCACGTCGCCGGGTACGCCGTCGCGCACGACGTCTCCGAGCGGGAGTTCCAGCTCGAACGGGGCGGGACCTGGGACAAGGGGAAGAACTGCGAGACGTTCAACCCGCTGGGGCCGTGGCTGGTGACCGCCGACGAGGTCGGCGATCCGCAGGACCTGTCGCTGCGGCTGTGGGTCAACGGGGAGCTGAAGCAGGACGGGACGACCGCCGAGCAGATCTTCCCGGTGGGTGAGGTCGTGCGGTACGTCAGCCGGTTCATGACGCTGTATCCCGGTGACGTCGTCAGCACCGGGACGCCGGCGGGGGTGGCGCTGGGGGAGCCGGAGCCGAAGCCGTTCCTGCGGGCCGGGGACGTGGTCGAGCTGGAGATCTCCGGGCTCGGCAGGCAGCGGCAGGAGTTCAGAAGCGCCTGAGGTGCGGGGACCGCGCCGGCCGGCCACGGCCCACCCGCGGCCGGCCGGCGCGGTCCCCGCCGCCCCGGAGACTTCTACGAGCGGGACAGGAAGGCCTCCAGGGCCTCCACCACCAGCTCGTGGTCCTGGAGCTGGGGGAGGCCCGAGACCGTCACCGCGCCGATGACGCCCACGCCCTCCACCGTGATGGGGAAGGAGCCGCCGTGGGCCGCGTAGGTGTCGGGGTCCAGACGGGAGGACGCCTCGAACGTCGTGCCCTTGGCGCGGTGCCGGGCGCCCACCAGATAGGAGGCGGAGCCGTAGCGCTCGACGACCCGGCGCTTGCGGGCGATCCAGGCGTCGTTGTCGGGGGCGGAGCCGGGCAGGGCCGCGTGGAAGAGCTGCTGGCCCGCGCGGTGGATGTCGACGGCGACGGGAGCCCGGCGCTCGCGTGCCATCTCCACCAGCAGGGAGCCGAGCGCCCACGCGTCGTCGTGCGTGAACCGCCGGAACGCCAGGCGGCGTTCCTGCGCCTCCAGCTCCTCCACGCCCGGAGGCTGCTCCGGGCTCTGCTTCGGGGTGGTCACAGCGTCACCGTCACCTTCTCCAGGGCCGACCTGCGGGCGGCCTCCAGTACGTCCAGGGCGGTGGCCGCCTCCCGCGCGGTCACCGGGTTGGGGGCGCCCTCCAGCAGGGACTTCGCCACGGCCGCGTAGTAGGCGGGGTAGTCGCCCGGGAGGGTCGGCACGGGGTGTCCGCCGCCGGTCACCGGGGACTCCCCGGCGCCGATGCGGCCCCACAGCTCCTCGGGTTCCGTGCCCCAGCCGGCGCCGGGGCGCAGGCCGTCGCGCAGGGCGGCCTCCTGGGGGTCGAGGCCGTGCTTGACGTAGCCGGACTTCGAGCCCAGGACGCGGAAGCGCGGGCCGAGCTGGGCCGTGGTCGCCGAGACGTGGAGGTGGGAGCGGACGCCGTTCGCGTGCGTCAGCGCGATGAACGTGTCGTCGTCGGTCCGCGCGCCGTCGCGCCGGATGTCCGCCTCGGCGTAGACGGCGGTCACCGGGCCGAAGAGGACCACTGCCTGGTCGACGACGTGGCTGCCGAGGTCGTAGAGCAGACCTCCGATCTCTGCGGGGTCCCCGGACTCCCGCCAGCCGCCCTTGAGCTGCGGGCGCCAGCGCTCGAAGCGGGACTCGAAGCGGTACACCTCGCCGAGCTCGCCCTCGTCGATCAGCTTGCGCAGGGTGAGGAAGTCGTTGTCCCAGCGGCGGTTCTGGAAGACGGAGAGGAGCAGGCCGCGTTCCTCGGCGAGCGCCGCCAGCTCGCGCGCCTCGGCCGCCGTGCCGGAGAGCGGCTTGTCGACGACGACCGGAAGACCGGCCCCGAGGGCGGTCCTGGCGAGCGGGACGTGCGTCCTGTTCGGGGACGCGACGACGATCAGGTCCAGTTCGCCGGCGCGGGCGAACAGCTCGTCCGGGCTCGCGGCGACGCGTACGTCAGGGAACTCGGCGCGGGCCTGCCGCTGCCGCCCGGGGTTCGAGGTGACCACCGTGTCGAGCGCGAGGCCCTCGGTCGCGGCGATCAGCGGGGCGTGGAACACGGAGCCCGCGAGGCCGTAGCCGACGAGTCCGACGCGCAGGGGAGTGCCAGTCATGGCCCCTACTTTCGCAACGCTGTTGCCAAAGTGCAAGCAGGGGAGAGAATGGGCCGGTGAACAGGACGAACGACGGCATCGGCGGGGCACACGGTGCGCCCGGCGCCCCACTGGGGGCGAACCTGCTCGCCCTGCGCAGCCACAACACCGCGCTCGTGCTCGACCTGCTGCGGACCGCCGGGACGGAGGGGATCAGCCGGCTGGAACTCGCCGAGCGGACCGGACTCACCCCGCAGGCGGTCAGCAAGATCACGGCCCGGCTGCGGGCGGACGGGCTCGCGGCCGAGGCGGGGCGCCGGGCCTCCACGGGCGGCAAGCCGCGCACGGTGCTGCGGCTGGTCCCGGAGGCGGGGCACGCGGTGGGCGTCCACCTGGACCGGGACGAGGTGCGGGCGGTCCTGGTCGACCTCGACGGGACGGTGGTGGACCGGCGGCGGGCCCCGCTGGCCCTGGGCGCGGGGGCGGACGCGGTCCTGGCACGGGTGGCCGGGGCGGTCGAGGCGCTGCGGACGCCGGGTGCGGCCGGGACGGGCCGGCCTCCGCTCGGCGTCGGGGTCGCGCTGCCCGGGCCGCTCGACCACGCCAGGGGCGTGCTGCACCGGGTCACCGGTTTCCCCGAGTGGGACGGCTTCCCGCTCCGGGACGCGCTGGCCCGGCGGCTCGGCGTGCCGGTGGTCGTCGACAAGGACACCAACGCGGCGGCGCTGGGCCTGGCGGTCGGCGGCGAGGGCGGTTCCTTCGCCTACCTGCATCTCGGTACGGGGCTGGGGGCGGGGCTGGTGATCGGCGGGACCGTGCACCGGGGGGCGAGGACCGGGGCGGGGGAGTTCGGGCACCAGGTGATCCAGCTGGACGGGCCGCGGTGCGGGTGCGGCGGGCGGGGATGCGTGGAGGCGCTGTGCCTCGGGGCCGTGGTACGGGGGGAGACGGAGGAGGCGGCGCGGGTGCTGGGGGTGGGGGCGGGGAACCTGGTGGGGCTGCTGGACATCGACCGGGTGCTGCTCGGGGGGCGGACGGTCGAGGGGGACCCGGAGGCGTTCGCACGGGGCGTACGGGCCGTACTGGACGCGCGGGCCCGGCGGACGGGGGACGCGGCGGTGCCGGTGCGGGTGGTCGGCGGCGGGGTCGCCGAGGGGGCGGCGCAGTTGGTGCTGGCGCCGGTGTTCGGGCGGGGGGACGGGTAGGGGGCCCTGGGGACCGGGTTTGCGGGGCGCCCGCGTCCGCGCGGGCCGGAGGGGGTGGCGCGACCCGGCGCCCGCGGGGTGCCGCCGCGCCCACCCGTGCCGCCCCGGCGGCACGACTGCCCGCGGGAACGCCGCCCGCGGCCCCGACCCGCCCACCGGCCCCGGCGAGCGCACGCACCCCGCGCCCGTGAACCGAACCGAGCCGAGCCGAGGCGCATCCGGCGTTCCCTCATGATCCGGGGCTGTTTAGGCTGGGGCGCACGCAGGACCGCGTACGGCAGGAGATCACGCACATGGCAGACCGCAAGCCGATCGAATCGTGGCTCACCGACATGGACGGGGTGCTGATCCACGAAGGCGTACCGATCCCCGGCGCCGACGCCTTCATCAAGAAGCTGCGCGAGTCCGGGAGGCCCTTCCTGGTCCTCACCAACAACTCGATCTACACCCCGCGCGACCTGCACGCCCGACTGCGCCGCATGGGCCTGGAGGTGCCGATCGAGAACATCTGGACCTCCGCCCTCGCCACCGCCAAGTTCCTGGACGACCAGCGCCCGAACGGCTCGGCGTACGTCATCGGCGAGGCCGGACTGACCACCGCGCTGCACGACATCGGCTACGTCCTCACCGACCACGAGCCCGACTACGTGGTCCTCGGGGAGACCCGGACGTACTCCTTCGAGGCCATGACGAAGGCGGTCCGCCTCATCAACGACGGTGCCCGCTTCATCTGCACCAACCCCGACGAGACCGGTCCCTCCACCGAGGGGCCCCTCCCGGCGACCGGCGCGGTGGCCGCGCTCATCACCAAGGCGACCGGCAGGCAGCCGTACTTCGCGGGCAAGCCGAACCCCCTGATGATGCGCACCGGGCTCAACACCATCGGGGCCCACTCCGAGAGCAGCGCGATGATCGGCGACCGGATGGACACCGACGTCCTGGCGGGTATCGAGGCCGGCATGCAGACGTTCCTGGTGCTCACCGGCCTGACCCGGACCGAGCAGGTGGAGAACTGGCCGTACCGGCCGTCCAAGGTCGTGGACTCCATCGCGGACCTCGTCGACCTGATCTGACCCCGTCCACCCGTACGGAGCAGTCGCCACCCCCATGGGGATGCGGCACCGGAACCCGCGCGGGACCCTCCAGATGTCTGGAGGTACACGATGGGTTCCCCGCTGAACACCCTCCGTACGGGACGCCCGCCCGGCACCGGACGGCTGCTCGCCGGCGCGGCCTGGACGGCGTTGCTGCTCGGACTGTGGCTGTGGGGCGGTGAGCGGAGCGGCGCACCCGTCGGCGCGTCCGGGACCGCCGTCGGCGACATGGCGGCGGCCGGACGGCCGCCCAGGGTCGAACTGCCGCCCGCGCACCGCCCCTTGGCCGCCGCGGAACCGAGGCGCCTCGACATCCCGGCTCTCGGCGTCCGCGTACCGGTGGTGGCCGGAGGGAACGGCCGGCCGGACGCGGTCCACTGGTACGCGGACGGGGTGGCGCCGGGGGAGCCCGGCGCCGCGCTGGTGGTGGGGTCCGCCGCCCTCCGCCCGGTCGACGCGCTCGAACCCGGCCGGACGATCCGGGTGGCCCGCGCGGACGCGGGGGTCGCCGAGTTCACCGTGGAGGACGTCCGGGTCCTCCCCCGCGAACGGTTCGACGCCCGGCGGGCCGCCGAGCCGGGCCCCGCGGACCGGGCCGGACTCCTGCTGGTCGCCTGCGCCGAGGACCCCGGCCGGGCCGCCGGCGGCTGCACGGCCGTCGCGATCGTCTCGGCGTACCTGACCGGGAGCGGGGCCGGGAGCGGGGCCGGGGCCTGAATCCCGCGCCCCTGACCCGGCGACCGGCACCACGCCACGGACCGGTCGCGGTCCGTGCTCCCGCAGGTGGCCCCCGCCGCCGGGCCGCACGGCACGACCGGGCACGCCCGTGGCACCGGGCCGTAGCAGACGGCGGACCAGGTCGGGTTCGGACTCGTGGGCGTCGCGGGGCGTGTGCCAGGATTGGGGCTCGGAGCACATGGAACAAGTGCACCCAAGGGGGGCATGATGTACGGCAGCAGGGGGGTCGGGGCGTTCGTCGGGGGGCGGACCTCCGCGGCGGTGCTGGGGGCGGCGCTGCTGATCACGGGGTGTTCGTCCTCGGACGGCAAGAAGGAGGAGCCGGACGCCGGCGCGGGGATCACGCAGCAGCCGAAGGAGTCCGACCCGTTCTGGGTCAACCCGGACGGCAACGCCGCGCGACAGGTCGCCCGGCTGGTGGAGGACGGCAAGAAGGAGCAGGCCGACCAGATCCGCAAGATCGCCCAGCAGCCCGTCGGCGAGTGGATCAGCCCGGAGAACCCCGAGGAACAGGCCCGCGGCTTCACCGAGAGCGCGAACGAGGCGGGCCGCACCGCACTGCTGGTCCTCTACAACATCCCGCACCGCGACTGCGGCCAGTACTCGCAGGGCGGCGCCGCCGACGGCGACGCCTACCGCGCCTTCGTCGACGGTGTCGCCAAGGGCATCGGGGACCGTCCGGCGACCGTGATCCTGGAACCCGACGCGGTGCTGCACCTGGTGGACGGCTGCACCCCGGACGAGTTCCACGAGGAGCGCTACGACCTCCTCAAGGGCGCCATAGCCACACTGAAGGACCTGAGGAACACCAAGGTCTACCTGGACGCGGGCAACGCCGGCTGGGGCGACCCCGACCAGATCCACGAGCCGTTGAAGTGGGCGGGCGTCGACCAGGCCGACGGCTTCTCGGTGAACGTCTCCAACTTCTACTCCACCGAGGACTCCATCGCCTACGGCAAGCAGCTCTCCGCCAAGATCGGCGGCAAGCCCTTCGTCATCGACACCAGCCGCAACGGCAACGGCCCCTACACCGAGGGCGCCGCGGACGAACGCTGGTGCAACCCGCCCGGCCGCGCCCTCGGCGAGACCCCGACGACCAGGACGGCCGACCCCCTGGTCGACGCCTACCTGTGGGTCAAGCGGCCGGGGGAGTCGGACGGCGAGTGCAAGGGCGGCCCGAAGGCGGGCGAGTGGTGGCCCGAGTACGCCCTGAAACTGGCCGAGGAATCCGGGTAACGGCGAGTGCCCCGCGCCCGAGGGGCGCGGGGCTGTGACATGCGCGGCCGCCGCCGCGCGGGCGCGACCGGCCGCGACGGACGCGCGACGGACCCGCGGCCGGGCCGCGCAGCGCTACGGCACCTGCACCCACTGCGCCTTGCTGGGCGTCCCGTCACCGTCGTTCACGAACAGCATGTACCAACCGGACTGAACCAGGTTCCTGTTCTCCGGCACCGTCACGGTGATCTTGTCCCCGTCGGTCTTGAAGTCCAGCGCGATCGACCGCTGGTCCACGTCCGTGACGTGCGTGGACGCGCTCGGCCGGATCAACCGCACGCTCCTGACCGACGCCGCGTCCGCCGAGGTGAACGTGCCGGACCCGCCGCGCTCGATGGTCTTCGGCCCGTCCGACAGGTCGGGCTGCTCGTCGTCGCCGTACAGGTACGGCGGCGTGTAGATCTCGATGCGCTGCTCGAACTCGCCCGGCTTGGTGTTCGCCTTGTCGGCGTAGAGCGAGTCGGAGCCGAAGACCATCACACGGCCGTCGGGCAGCAGGATGGAGCCCGAGTGGTAGTTGCGGCCCACCAGCGGGTCGGCGACCCGCTGGAACGCGTTCTTCTCCGTGTCGTAGATCCGCGCCTCGAGGATGTTGGAGTCGCTGCGGCCCCGGTAGTCCTCCGAGCCGCCGGTGACCAGCACATCGTCGTTCGGCAGGATCGACGCCTGCGGGTAGCGGGTGCCCTTGTCCAGTGACGGTCCGTCGACGAACTTCGGGTCGTCGGCCTTGAGGTCGACGATCCGGGTCTTCTCACTGGCCAGCCGGGACTCGCCGACCCCGCCGCCGCCGATCACCATGTACTTCTCGTCCTGCGCGGGCGGCAGCAGCACCGTTCCGGACGTCTCCAGCATGTCGGGGTCGCTCAGCCCGGGGACCTTCGTGAACTCGTTGGTCTCCACGTCCCAGACGCCCGGGTCGCGGCCCACGTCGTCCGGTCCGTAGCCGGCGTTCGAACCCGAGTAGAAGACCTTGCCGTTCTGCATCAGGAACAGCGCCGGGTACGTCGGGAACTGGCGGACCTTGTCGGTGTAGGCCCACTCCTTGGTCTGCGGGTCGTAGATCTCGTTCTTGCCCGGTACCAGCTGGCCGATGTCGTCGAGGCCGGAGACGCTGAGGATCCTGCCGTCGCTCAGGGTGGTGAGCGTCGGGTACCAGCGGGCCTCCTTCATCGGGTCGACCTTGATGTACTTCTCGGCGACCGGGTCGAACTCGAAGGCTCCCCGGATGCCCTGGAAGTCCTTCTTGTCCAGGGCGAGCTTCTCGGCGATGCCGTACGTGTTGCGCGCGTCGGCGCCGGTCAGGCCCTGCACCTTGTAGTTGTCCTGGGTGCCGGTCTCGTACGTGGCGCCCTCCTTCTGCGCCTCGACGTAGATGCGGCCCACGCCCGGGGTGTTGCCCAGGAACTCGCCGGTCCCCGGGTCGAAGTTCTTCTCGGCGCGCGGGACGAGCACCGGGTCCTTCGAGACGAAGGTCTTGCCGTTCCCCTTGCCGGTGAACTTCGTGCCGGCGGGCAGGGTGATCGGCTTGTCCGGGTTCTCGTTGTGGACGAGCATCAGGCCGCCGGCCTTCTTCACGTCACCCTTGAGCTTCTCGTACCGCTTGGTGCCGCCCGCGATCAGCAGGTTGCCGTTGGCGAGCTGGGTGTGGCCGGTGCAGAACAGGTCGGTGGGCGTCGGCACCTTCTTGATGCTCCCCTTGACGGGGTCCCAGACGCGGGTGTCGTACCTCTTCGCGTCGAAGTTGTCCTGGTCGTTGCCCGAACCGGCGATGAGCAGCACCTTCCCGGTGCGCAGCAGCGCCGCGTGGATGGTGTTCTGCCGGTACTCCTCGGGGAACTCGACGATCTCCCACTTGCCGTTCGCGGCCTTGTACTCGGGCTGGTTGATCCTGTACTGGTGGTACTTCCCGGTGCCGAAGCGGTACAGCCACGGCCCGTTCATTCCGGCCAGCGCCAGCACCACCGCCGTGCCTATCGCGATCCGACGGGCCCGACGGCGGCCTGCACGGTCCTTCATTCCTTACGTCCCCCAAGTCCACCAAGGGCGATCTGCATGGTCTGGTCGTTTCCGGGGGTGTCCCCGGCGCCTGCGGGCCCACCGTGCGAGGCGGCCCAGGTGGGCCGGTCCCGCGGGGCGTGCTGCTGCGGCGGCTCCTGCGTGCGGGGCGCCTCGGCGGCACCCGGCCGCCCGCCCCCGGCGTGGGCGCCGGGCTTCTTCCGGTCCTGCCGCATGCCGTGCCGCCAGGCGAACATCGGTGCGGCGGTGATCAGCAGGGCGAAGGTCGCCCAGATCACCATCGCCGGGTGGGAGTGTCCGTAGACGAAGCCCGCGGCGACGGAACCGGCGAAGATCAGGATGAAGTACCAGTGGTACCGGAAGGTTCCGAACCAGGTGTCCGGGCTGGCCGAATCACCCTTCGGAGTGACCACGAACTTGCTCTTCCTGCGCAGGACGGAGTCGATCAGCGCCTTCGCGTACAGCGGCGCCGACAGCGCGGACATCACCATGCCGGCCACACCGCCGGAGCCCTCCGGCTCGTGCGGCGAGACGTTGTGCCGGCGGTTCCAGACGTACAGGCCGATCTGCAGGGCGGAGGCGTTGCCGTAGAGCATCAGCCAGACCGTGGGGTCGATGTTCACGCCCGAGGCGCCCAGGCCCAGGAACAGCGCACAGCTCAGCGCCGCCAGGATCCAGTTCAGGGCCGACATCGGATAGAAGATGATCATCATCGTGTAGTTGAAGAGCTTGCTCGGCGGGAGCGAGTACCAGCCCTTCCAGTACTGCTTGAGGATCGTCTCGTACGTACCGCGCGACCAGCGCATCTGCTGGGTGAAGAAGTCGGTCCAGGCGTTGGGGCCCTCACCGACCGCGAGCACGTCCGGGGTGTACACCGAGCGCCACTTCTTGCCCGTCGCCGGGTTCCTGTGGCGGTGCATCTCGAAGCCGGTCGCCATGTCCTCGGTGATCGAGTCGTACAGACCGCCGATCTGCTTGAGCGCCTTGATGCGCACGGCGTTGGAGGTGCCCACGAACATCGGCGAGCCGTAGCGGTTGCCGGCGCGCTGGATCAGCGCGTGGAAGAGGAACTGCTGGGACTCGGCGGCCTTGGTGACGAAGTTGTCGTAGTTGCCGTAGACCTGCGGGCCGATGACGAAGCCGACGTCGGGGTCGCGGAAGAAGCCGAGCATCCGCTCCAGGTAGTTCGGCAGCGGCACGTGGTCGGTGTCCACCGAGGCGAAGAAGTCGTAGTCGTCGCCGTGCGCGTCCAGCCAGGCGTTGTAGTTGCCGTGCTTGGTCCTGGCGCGGTGTGCGCCCTTCTCCTGGTTCCACTTCGCGACGCCCTTGCGGGAGAAGTGGTGCACGCCGAGCCGGGCGCAGACCTCCTTCACCTCGGGGTCGTCGCCCTCGTCGAGCAGCCAGACGTGCATCAGGCCCCGGTGGCGGATCCTGACGGCCGCCTCCAGGGTCTTCGTCACCATCTCCAGCGGCTCCTTGCCGGGCACGAAGGAGGTGAGGAAGGCGACCCGGGTGCCGGTCTCGGGCACCACCGGGACCGGGTCGCGGGCGACCAGCGTGGCGTGCGCGTTCGACAGCACGTTCATGCAGCGGAAGAACTCGATCAGGCCGATCGAGACGAGCATGACGATGTCGAGGGCCGGCAGCCACGCGGACTCCACGTAGTCCCGCTCGGTCCAGTGCGAGGGCTGCAGCAGCCACACCAGCAGCACCAGCGACAGTATCGGGGCCGCGGCCAGCATCAGCGCGATGCGGATGCGGTGCGGCTCCTGGCTGATCAGCGAGCGGTACTGCACCTTGTACGGTCTGTTCGGATCGGGCTGGGTGAGGGGACCCGCGAGCCGGCTGTAGTGCTCGTAGTCGTATCTCGGCAGCGCCTTCTTGATCCGGCGGAACGTGCCCGTGTTCCAGTTCCGATGGCCGGGCACCCTGAGCTGGGTGGTCTGGGACGGGTCGTCGTCCTTCTGGGCGCCCGTCGGCGTCGACGTCATGAGTCATCCCCCCAACACACGACGGTCGCCGCGTGTTTTCGTCGCTTCCTCACATCCGGTCCGGTCCCCCTCGACCGCCACGGACGTATCAGTGGTGGACCGCTGTCACCACGTCACCCACACCTTATAGACACGGCACAGCGTTGTTCCGGTTGCATGATGCCCCCCTCGGCATCGCTTCATGAAACGGGACCCTTGTCCCGGATCGTCAGCAACCGGTTTCTTGCCCCCCAACCGCCGCGAACCAGCGGCAACGTGAAGAACCCAGGGTCTACGGTGTCCATCATGATCGCAAGACGTGAAACGCGGTGTTCACCGGTCATACGGGTCCATTGTGAACGCTGGGGGAGCTCCCGGGGGCCGATGGTGCATACATGCGCCGAGTGGGTTGCGTTCAACGGCCGCGAGGGGGTATCCGGCCAAAAACCGACGGGCCCCTCGTCTGTACGAGGAGCCCGTCGGGTCGGTGCGCCGCCAGGGACTCGAACCCCGGACCCGCTGATTAAGAGTCAGCTGCTCTAACCAACTGAGCTAGCGGCGCGCGCTGACGGCGTAACTCTACAGGACCCCGGCGGGTGCCTCCGACCGCCGTCCGCCCGGCCGCCACCCGCAGGCCACACCCGGTACGGACCCGGTCCACTGCCCGTACATCATTCGGACCGTCAACATGCGCGTGCGGAGGACAGTTGCGAAACTGACCGTCGTGCACGGACGTGACGAAATCGACCGGGAGTGTGAGGGGAATCGCATGGAGTCTCCGGTGTTCGAGGAGATCGATCCGGCGGACGATTGCGACTGCCCCGGCTGCGCGCACTGGCGGCGTGTACTGCCGCATTCCCGGACCGGCCGCTTTCCCGGTCATCCGGCGGCGCACCGGACCGCTCTCGTGGTGGCCGCCGCGGCCGCGGTCACCGCGTCCGCCGTCCCGGCGGCCCCCGCCCCCTCGGCCCAGCGGCCCGCCGGCCCGGACGTTCCCGCAGGCGACGAGCCCGGCACCAGCAGCCAGGGGAAGCGTGCTCCGCTGCACGGCCCCAGGGGGCGGGCGGCCCTGCCCGTGAGCTCCGCGCGGGTGCCCGCGATCACCCGCGCGGACATCGTCGAGCGGGCCCGGAGCTGGGTCACCCGGAAGGTTCCGTACGGCGTGGCCTCGTACTGGTCCGACGGTTACCGACAGGATTGTTCGGGTTACATTTCGATGGCCTGGCGGCTGCCCGGGAACGAATGGACCGGGAGCCTCGGGAAATACGCCGAAAGAATTACCAAGGACGAACTCCAGCCGGGCGACGTACTGCTGTTCCATGATTCGTCCTCCCCCCACGGCGGATCCCACGTGGTCCTGTTCGGCGGCTGGACGGACACCGCCCGTTCCCAGTACGTCGCCTACGAGCAGACCCCTCCGCACACCCGCCGGAGGACCACCCCGTACGCCTACTGGAACAACTCCGCGCGCTACGTCCCGTACCGCTACAAGGGGGTGACCGGCCCGTCGGCGGGGGCGGGGGCGCCCCCGCCGACGGGCCGGACCCCGTTCCCCGGAGTGGCTTGTTTCGGCCCCGGAGCGGAGAACGAGTACGTCGCCGAACTCGGCCGGATGCTCGTCGCCCGCGGTGCCGGACGCTTCTACCCCGCCCCTCCCGGTCCGCGCTGGACGGACGCGGACCGCGGGGCGACCCGGGCGTTCCAGGAGGCCCAGGGGTGGCGGGGTGCGGCGGCGGACGGGCTGCCAGGGCCGCTGACCTGGGAACTGCTGGTGACCGGCGGGGGCCGGGGCATCCAGAGCGGAGGTTCCGCTTCCGTTGCTGCCGGGCTCTCGCCCACCCCCTCCTCGCACGGGGTGCCGGGCTATCCGGGCCGGGCGTCGTTCCGGCCGGGCGCCGTCAACGACCATGTCACGCGGCTCGGGAGGCAGCTGGTGAGGAGGGGGTTCGGCCGGTACTACACGAAGGGGCCGGGGCCGCGCTGGAGCGAGGCCGACCGCCGCAACGTGGAGGCCTTCCAGCGGGCCCAGGGCTGGCGGGGCGGAGCGGCGGACGGCTGTCCGGGCCCGGAGACCTGGCGGCGGCTGTTCCTCTCGTGACCCGTCCCGGGCGCGAGGCACCGCCCCCGCGCCCATGTCCCTCGAAGTGACCGGTGTGACGCATCTGGCGCGGAGGCTGGAGGCACGCATGACCACGACGACATCCCCCCTTTCCGGGAACGTTCCCGAGAACGTCCCCGAGCCCGGCGGTCCGGTGGACGGTGACGCGGCGGCCCCCCGGCCGGTCCGGCTCATCCACACCGAGTCCACCACCGAGATCCCCGTCCACCTGCTGTTCCGCGACGTCCCCGAGCCGGCGCCGGTGCGGCTGCGCCCGGCGGTCGTCACCCGCCGCACGGGCGAGGACGGGCCCGGCCCGGGGGAGCGGCCCCGTCCGCGCGGTCCGGCCGGCGGGCGGCCCGGGCCCGCCGTCCCGCGGATCGACCCCGAGCTGGCGGAGCGGCCCGCCCGGGTGCTGCCCGGCCTCGCGGGGGTGGTCGCCGGGGTGTGCGGGGCGGCCGGCTGCGTGGCCACCTCGTGGTGGGCGGGCGTACTGCCGACGGCGGTGGCGGAGGCGCTGGGGCCGGCTTCGCGCTCCGGTGCGGCGGGACTCGGTCCCGCGCAGTGGGCGGCGTACGCGGGGGCCGGGGCGCTCGGCCTGTTCGGGTTCGGCGGGCTGGCCCGCGGGCGGACCGGACGCGCCTGGGTGCTCGGGCTGTTCGGCCGCTACCGGGGGACCGTCCGGCGGACCGGGCTGATGTGGGTCAACCCGCTGCTGCTGCGCCGCCGGGTCGACGTACGGCTGCGGCACTGGCGCGGTGAGCCGCTGCGGGCGGCCGACCGCAGCGGGGTCGCGCTGCGGGTGGCCGTGCTGGTGGTGTGGCGGGTGCGGGACACCGCGCGGGCGACGCTGAGCGTCGAGGACCACGAGGCGTACCTGCGCGTGTGCGTCGAGGCGGCGCTGGCGCGGGTGCCGGTGGCGGCGCCGGGCGCGAGCGGGGGCGCGGTGGAGGCGGCGCAGGACGCGCTGACCCGGCTGGTGGCGGCGGACACCGCGCCGGTGGGGGTGGAGGTGTTCGCGGTGCGGCCGGTCCGGGTGGAGTACGCGCCCGAGGTGGCCGCCGCGATGCACCGGCGCAGGATCGCCGCGCTGGACGCCCAGCACCGGGCGAGCGTGCTCGGCTCGGTGGTGGACTCGGTGGAGGACACGGTGACCAGACTGACCATGCGGGGGCTGGTGGAGCTGGACGACTACGAGCGCAAGGCGCTGGTGAAGGACCTGACGGTGGCGTTCTGCGCGGGACGGGGGGAGACGGGCCCGTGAACGGCGGGGGAACGGACCCTGCGATTGGTATGGACATGCCCAGCCCGTGCCCATAATCTCAGACTTGGTCCAGACCTATCTGCACGGCTTGAGGAAACTCCCCCCACGTTCACCAGGAGCGGCAGCATGCGCGCAAGGACCCCGATGTACGCGGCCGCGGTGGGACTGGCCACGACCGGAGCACTCGTGCTCTCCTCCGGTGGTGCCAGCGGCCACGGCTACACCGATCTGCCGGTCAGCCGGCAGAAGCTCTGCCAGAACGGCTCGGTGACCAACTGCGGATCCATCCAGTGGGAGCCGCAGAGCGTCGAGGGCCCGAAGGGCTTCCCCGCCTCGGGTCCCGCCGACGGGCGGCTCTGTTCCGCGGGCAACGCGCCGTTCGCCCAGCTCGACAGCCCGAAGACCCCCTCGGGCGGCGCCTGGCCCACGACCCGGGTGTCCGGCGGCCAGAACTACACCTTCCGGTGGCAGTTCACGGCGATGCACGCCACCACCGACTTCACGTACTACGTCACCAAGCCGGGCTGGAACCAGAACCACCCCCTGGCCCGCTCCGACCTCAATCTCACGCCCTTCCTGACCGTCCCCTACAACGGTCAGCGCCCGCCGCAGACGCTGTCGCACAGCGGCCGGCTGCCGTCCGGGCTCAGCGGACACCATGTGATCCTCGCGGTGTGGACGGTCCATGACACGGGCAACGCGTTCTACGCCTGCTCCGACGTCACGTTCTGAGCGGCCCGGACCGTTCCGGCCCCCTGCCGGACACGTCAAAGGGCCCCTCGCTCCCGCGAGAGGCCCTTCCCGGTGCGCCGCCAGGGACTCGAACCCCGGACCCGCTGATTAAGAGTCAGCTGCTCTAACCAACTGAGCTAGCGGCGCATGACTCCCGCCGTCCGCTTCCGCGGGCGGCGACAGGGAAAATAGTACCCGGTCCCCGGGGGTGGTCCGCACCGGCGTCGGCCCGCCTGGATCGTCAGTGACAGCAGCACCGGGGCCGCGCTGCGGTTGAGCGTGTCGGCGGCCCGGCGCAGGCGGTGGGCGTGCGCGGCCGGCAGGGACAGCGCCGGACAGCCCACGGCGCGGTCGGCTCGTGCCTCAGCGCCACGCTTTCCCCGCGCTCGCGTACGGGGCCGCAATCCGGTCAGCGAATCCCCTCCACGACAGCCGTCGAGCGGCGCGCGGAAAGCGGGTGCTGACAAGATTGCGGCCCCCTCATCTGCGGTGCCGACCCTCCGGCACGTGCCAGAGGAATGTTCCACAACGTGGACCCCGGGCATCGGCCCGCTCACGGTCCGCGGCTACAGCACCGCGCTGAGGAACTCCCGCGTCCGGTCGTGCTCCGGCTCGTTGAAGATCTTCTCCGGCGCACCCGCCTCGATGATCCGACCCTGGTCGAACATCAGCACCTGGTCGGAGATGTCCCGGGCGAAGTTCATCTCGTGGGTGACGCAGAGCATGGTGATGTCGGTGGAGCGGGCGATGTCCCGCAGCACGTCCAGCACGCCCGCGACCAGCTCCGGGTCGAGCGCCGAGGTCACCTCGTCGAGCAGCAGCACCTGCGGACGCATCGCCAGGGCCCGCGCGATCGCCACCCGCTGCTGCTGGCCGCCGGACAGCTGTCCGGGGCGCTTTCCGAGGTGGGCGGTCAGGCCGACCATCTCCAGCAGCTCCCGCGCCCGCTCCTCGGCCGCGTCCTTGGACATGCCGAGCACGGTGACCGGGGCCTCGGTGATGTTCCGCAGCACCGTCATGTTCGGGAACAGGTTGAACTGCTGGAACACCATCCCGATCTTCTTGCGGACCTCGCGGACCTGCTTCTCGGACGCCGGGAACAGCTGCTCCCCGTCGACGGTGATCGTGCCCTCGTCCGGCTTCAGCAGCGTCATCAGCAGCCGCAGGATCGTGGTCTTGCCGGAACCGGACGGACCGATCAGCGTGACGTGCTTGCCGGTGTCCACGGAGAAGTCCAGGTGGTCCAGGACGGTGTGGTCCCCGAACCGCTTGGTGACCTGCTCCAGGCGGATCAGCTCGCCGGTGCCGCGCGGGCTCCCGGGCTGCTCCGGCTTCTTGTCGAACGGGGCGTGGGTGTCAGTGGACAAGGCGTCGCTCCAGGGCTCGCAGGACAAGGGAGGCCAGGTAGGAGATGACGATGAAGGCCACGCCGATCACCGTCAGGGGCTCGGTGAACTGGAAGTTCTGCTGGGAGAACAGCCGCGCCTCACCGAGCATCTCCAGCACGGTGATGGCCATCAGCAGCGGCGTGTCCTTCAGCATCGAGATGACGTAGTTGCCGAGCGCGGGCACCACCCTGCGCACGGCCTGCGGCAGGATCACCGCGGTCCACGTCCGGCGCAGTGGCAGGTTCAGCGCCGTCGCCGCCTCCCACTGGCCCACCGGCACGGCCTCGATGCCCGCGCGGTAGACCTGCATCGTGTACGTCGAGTAGTGCAGCCCGATGGCGAAGACGCCGGTGGTCAGCGCCGAGAAGGTCACGCCCCACTCGGGGAGCACGTAGAAGAGGAAGAACAGCTGCACCAGCAGCGGGGTGTTGCGGACGAACTCCGTCACCGCCCCGACCGGCCAGGTCACCCAGCGCGTCGGCGCCCGCATCAGCAGCGCCCACACCAGACCCAGCGCGAACGAGATCAGCGAGCCGAGGGCCAGGATCTGCAGGGTGACCAGCAGACCGTCCCAGAAGTGCGGCATGAAGTCGGAGACCGCGCTCCAGTCCCACTCCATCAGACCGCACCTCCCACGTGGGTCGTCTCGGGCCGCTTCAGCTCCAGGTCCGGCTCGCGGACCGGAGCCTTGCCGACCCCCGCCTTCAGTCTCTTCTCCAGTCCGCGCATCAGACGGGTCAGCAGGAAGGCGATCACGAAGTAGATCAGCAGGATGTACGTGTAGATCTCCGCGCTCTCCTGAAGCGCCAGGCGCACCAGGTTGCCGCTGAAGGCCAGGTCGCCCATACCCATGATCGACACCAGGGCGGTGCCCTTGAGCAGCTCGACCAGCAGGTTGGAGAACGGCGGGATCATCTCCGGCACCGCCTGCGGCAGCAGGATCAGCCGCATCCGCTGCCAGGGCGTGAAGCTGAGCGCGACACCGCCCTCGCGCTGGGCCGGGTCGACCGCGGCGAGGGCGCCGCGCACGATCTCCGAACCGTACGCCCCGTAGGTCAGGCCGAGTGCCAGGGTGCCCGCCCACAGCGGAACCAGCTGCCAGCCGAAGGCCGGGGGCAGCACGAAGAACACCCAGAAGATCATCACCAGCGCCGAGGTCCCGCGGAACACCTCGGTGTACAAGCCGGCCAGGAAGCGGACGACCCACAGCCGGTGGGTGCGCGCGACGCCGACCACGAAGGAGACCGCCGCCGCCAGCAGCGCGCTGAGGACGAGCAGCTGGACCGTCACCCAGACGCCGTCGATTACGAGTTCCCAGAGTCCCGCCGTCATCGGCCGCAGAGCTCCTTCGCGGTCAGATCCGTCATCTCGTCCTCGGTGAACCCGAAGGGCCTGAGGATGCGGAGCAGTTCGCCGCTCTCCTTGAGCTTGTGCAGTTCGACGTTGAAGGCGTCCCGCAGCTTCGTCTCGGTCGGCCGGAAGGCGAACGCGCCGCCGTCGACGTGCGGCTTGCCGTCGACGATCGGCTTGAAGGCCTCCGTGACCTCCGCCTTGCTCGACTTCTTCACCACCTCGCGGGTGGTGAGGGCGGTCCCGGCGAAGACGTCGACGCGTCCGGCCTCGACGGCGTTCAGGCCGGCGACCTGGTCGGGGACGATCAGGATGTCGCTCTCCTCGTACCCGGCCTCGACGGCGTACGCGATCTCCGCGTACCCGGTGCCGGTGGCGAACCTCGCCTTCTTCTCCACGACGTCCCGGTAGTCGTGCAGGCCTTTCGGATTGCCCTTGCGCACGATGAACGAGTCGAGCATCTGGTAGTCGGGGTCGGAGAAGATGACCTGCTCGCAGCGCTTGGGGTTGACGTACATCCCGGCGGCCACGACATCGAACTGCTGGGAGTTCAGCCCGGGTATCAGCGAGCCGAACTCGGTGGGCACGGGCTGTACCCGTTCCACGCCGAGCCGTTTGAAGATGACCCTGGCCAGCTCCGGCGCCTCGCCGGTCAGCTCGCCGTTCCTGTCGATGTAGCCGAACGGGATCTCGCCGGCTATGCCGAGGCGGACGACGCCCGCGGCCCTCAGCCGCTCCAGCAGGTCACCGCCGCCCGCGACCGTCGCCGTCGGTACCCGGGAACAGCCCGCGGCACCCAGTGCGCCGAGCGCCGCGACCCCCGCGAGCAGCGATCGGCGTGGGGGCCCGGAGGCTTCCCGGAATCGTCTCAGTGGTTGCAGTGGTGGAGCCATGGCGGCGCGGCTACCCGAAACGATGCGAGTTATTCCGGCCAGTTTCGGCCCTGCCCGGCGGCCGGGCAGCCCTGACCGGGCCGGACGATGGGGGGCACGGGGGGCCGATTCCCCGGGATCTCCCTGGTCGCGCGGGGCGGCTGCACGGCCCGCCCGCTCGACGACCGGGCGCCGCTCACCTGCGGGGCCGCCCGGAAATTCCTCCGGATGTCCGGCGGCGTCCACCACGCCGAGTGCGCGCGCCACGACGTCCACGCCCTCTTCCCACCCTTCGCGGAGACGGGACCGCCCCTGGAGAATCCGGCCGTCACCCCCGTCCCGGGCGGCCTGTGCCACTTCTCCTTCGCGGGGCCGGTGTACGTCGGGCGGCTTCGCCGGCGGGATCGCCGGCGAACGCGCGATGTGCGGGGCGATCAGCCGGACCGGCGCGCTCCCGCCGATCGCCGCCTCCGGCGCGCTCCTCGGGGCCCTGGTGGAGCTGGACGTGCGCCGGGCCGTCCTGGTCGCGCCGTGCACCGTGCCGGTCGCCCGGGCGCCGGAGGGCTGTGGCGCGCGGGCCGGCGTCGCGGTCACCGGATGCGCGTACGCGGGTCCGGTCCGGCGGATCCGGAAGGTCACCTACCGCGAGGCGGTGGACACGGCGCGGCGGCGCGCGGTCGGCTCGGCCCGGCGGACGCGCTGTTCCTCTGCCGCACCCGCCTGCCGGCCTGCGACGTCGTCCCGCAGTCCGAGGCCGAGGTGTGCACACCGGTCATCTCGGCCAACCAGGTGACCAGGTGGGCGGCGTTGCGCCGAGGGGGTACCCGAGCGGTGGGGCCGTATCAGGCGCTGATCGACGTGTCGGCGCGCTCCGGGGCCGTACCGCCGGGCCAGGTGCCCGGTCCCGTACTGCCGCACGTGCCGGAAGAGAAGCAGCAGGAAGGCTGGACATGACCGCACTGGGATTCCTCTATCCGGGCCACTCCGCAGAGGACGACTATCCGCGCATCGAGCAGTTGCTGGGCAGCGACGTCCGGGTGGACCTGGTGCACACCGACGTCGGTGAGGACGCGCACCGGGTGGACGTGCTGCTCCAGATGGGAGCGCCCGAGCGGCTGGCGGCCGGCCTCCAGCAGCTGCGCCTCTCGGGCGCCGAGGCGGTGGTGTGGGCCTGTACCAGCGGCGGCTTCGTGCACGGCTGGGACGGCGCCCACGAGCAGGTGCGCAGCCTCGCCCTGGCGGCGGGCATGCCGGCGTCGTCGACGTCGTTCGCCTTCGTGCACGCGGTGCGGGAGGCCGGGGCGCGGCGGGTCGCCGTCGGCGCGACCTACCCGGACGACGTGGCCCTGCTCTTCGCCGAGTTCCTGCGGGCCGGCGGGGTGGAGGTGACCGGGGTGCGCAGCTCCGGGGTCGTCACGGCGGCGGAGGTCGGCACCTGGGGCGAGGAGGAGCTGTTCGCGCTGGCCCGCGCGGCCGACACCCCGGACGCGGACGCCCTGCTCCTGCCGGGCACGGCCCTGCACACGATCGCCCACATCCCCGCGCTGGAGAAGGAGCTGGGCAAGCCGGTCCTCACCGCCAACCAGGTCACGGCCTGGGAGTGCCTGCGTCTGGCAGACCGCCGGGTGCACGCCCCCGAACTCGGCGCCCTGTTCACCCGGGAGCCGATCGTCCAGGTCTGAGGGCGGCCCGGCGCAACCTCGACCGATCCGCGGCGGTCCTACCCCCCGTGAGCCCCGCGCCGCACCCGGGCGCGGCGCGTCGGAACCAGGGAGTGAACAGCATGAGGACCACCGCCCGCCGTACCGCGCTGACCGCCTCCGCGGCCGCCCTCGCCCTTCTGGTCGCCGCTTGTGGCGGCGGGGACGAGAAGGGCGGGGACGAGGCGGCGAAGGGCGACGCCGCGGCCGGCGCTCCGGCCGCGAAGGCGCTGACCACCGCCGAACTGGAGAAGCTGGTGATCGCCCCGGCCGACCTCGAGGACCACAAGGTCGCCGAGCCGGGCAAGGACGACGTCCCCGACCCCGGCACCCTCTCCGTCGAGCAGGCCGAGTGCGAGCCCGTCGCCCAGGCGTTGTCGTCCGCGCCGACGGGCGAGCCGGCGGCGAGCGTCCAGCGGCTCGTCACCCGGGAGTCCGAGGCGGCGAAGAAGGGCATGCCGGACCTCACGGGGCTGACGGAGAAGGAGGCCGAGGAGGCGATGCTCGACTCCCTCGACATCACCAGGACGACGACCTCCCTCCGGTCCTACGACGCCGACGGCACGAAGCGGGCCCTCGACGCGCTGCGGGAGGCCGGCAAGCAGTGCGCCGGGGGCTTCGCCATGTCGGTCGACGGGGAGAAGCAGCAGGTCACCAAGGTCACCGAGGAGAAGCTCGCGGCCGGTGAGGGCGCGGTCGCCTGGACGGTGGGCACCGAACTGGACGGCACCCCCGCCGACACGAAGGTCGTCGTCTTCCGCCAGGGCGTCACGCTCGCCGGATTCTCGTCCTTCAACGTCGCGGCGGTCGGCCGGGGCGAGGCGTTCGAGCAGCCGACCGCCGTCATCGAGGCCCAGGAGGCCAAGCTCGGCTGATCCGTGCCCTGCCGTGGACCGGGCGGACGCTTCCCTCCCGGTCCACGGGGTCCGCGGAGACGGCGCCGCGAGGCGCACACGGAAGAACCCCGGCACCGCTCCAGCGGTGCCGGGGTTCTGTTCGAGCGCTGGGCAGGCCTTGCACCTGCATCTCCCCGCAGGAAGCGGGACGTCTTTCCTTGGACCACCAACGCGTGACCACTGTCGGGGGGCGACCCCCTCAGCGAGCAAGATGATCGTATCGCATGATCGTCGAGCGTGTACACCGGCGGGCGTCACGGGGCGGCCGGCCCGCGGGGGAATAACCGGGGACCGTCTCCTGTTACGCCGCGCAGCAACCGTCACACCCCACAGCAGGAGGCACCCCACCATGGCAGCAGACGCCGCAGAGGAGATCCGGGGCGCCGCCCACGGCACCGCACCCGTCCCGCTCTCCGTGCTGGACCTGGTGACCGTCGGCGCGGGCCGGACCGCGAGCGACGCCCTGCGGACCGGTGTGGACATCGCCCGCCTCGCCGAGTCCCGCGGCTTCCACCGCTACTGGGTCGCCGAGCACCACTCCATGCCCGGCGTGGCCTCCTCCTCGCCCGCCGTGATCCTGGCGCACCTCGCCGCCCACACCGAGCGCATCCGCCTCGGCTCCGGCGGGGTGATGCTGCCCAACCACGCGCCGCTGGTCATCGCCGAGCAGTTCGGCACCCTGGAGGCCATGGCGCCGGGCCGGATCGACCTCGGGCTCGGCCGCGCCCCCGGCACCGACGGGGCCACGGCGGCGGCCCTGCGCCGCTCCGACCGGCTGAACGAGGGCGCCGACGACTTCCCCCAGCAGCTCGCCGAACTCACCCGCTTCCTCGACGACGACTTCCCCGACGGGCACCCCTACCACCGCATCCACGCCGTCCCCGGCCCGGTGCAGGCGACCTCGCCCGGCGGCGTGCAGTCCCCGCACCGGCCGCCGATCTGGCTGCTCGGCTCCTCCGGCTTCAGCGCCCGGCTGGCCGGCATGCTCGGCCTGCCCTTCGCCTTCGCCCACCACTTCTCGGCCCAGAACACCGTCCCCGCGCTGGACCTGTACCGCGAGTCCTTCCGTCCGAGCGAGGTCCTCGACGCGCCCTACACCCTCATCGGTGTCTCCGCGCTCGCCACGGACGACGAGAAGGAGGCCCGCCGCCAGGTGCTGGCCGCCGCGCTCAACATGGTCCGGCTGCGCACCGGCCGCCCCGGCCTCGTGCCCACCCCGGAGGAGGCGGAGGCGTACGACTTCAGCCCGACGGAGCGGGAGTTCGTCGACTCCTGGAACGCCAACGTCGTCCACGGCACTCCCGACGAGGTCCGCACCGGCCTGGACGAGCTGCAGAAGCGCACCGGCGCCGACGAGTTGATGCTCACCGCCAACGCCCACGGCGGCGACGTGCGCCTGCGCTCCTACGAACTGATAGCCGACGCCTACGGATTGCCCACGCCCGCCTGAATTCCGGGCGTGCCCAGCAGCTCGGAGATGCGGTCCGGCGACACCGGGCGGGAGTACAGCCAGCCCTGCCCGGTGTCGCACCCGATCCGGCGCAGCCTCGTCGCCTGCGCCGAGGTCTCCACGCACTCCGCGGTGACCGTCAGGCCGAGCCGGTGGGCGAGCTGCACCATCGCCTCGACGATGACCTCGTCCGCCGGGTTCGGTGGGACGGCGGCGTGCTCCTCGTATTGGAAGCCCCGGACGAAGGAGCCGTCCAGCTTCAGCACCGACACCGGCAGCCGGCTGAGGTAGGCCAGGTTCGAGTAGCCGGTGCCGAAGTCGTCGATGGCGATGCGCACACCCATGTCGCTGAGCGCCTTCAGGACCTGGATCGGCCGGCCGGACGAGCCCATCACCGCCGACTCGGTCAGCTCCAGCTGGAGCAGCCTCGGTTCGAGGCCCGTCTCCTCCAGGGTGTCGGCGACGTCCGCCACCAGGTCGGAGTCCCACACCTGGCGGACCGCCACGTTCACGCTGACGAAGATCGGCGGCTCGTCCGGACGCTCCGTCTGCCAGACACGGGCCTGCCGGCACGCGGTGCGCAGTACCCAGCGGCCGAGCGGCACGATCGAGCCGTCCTCCTCCGCGAGCGAGATGAACCGATTCGGCGTCAGCGTGCCGAACCGCGGGTGGCGCCAGCGGACCAGCGCCTCCACGCCGTGCACCCGGTCGTCCTCCATGCCCACCAGCGGCTGGTACTCCAGCGCGAACTCGCCCCGCTCGATCGCCGGGCGGAGCGTGGAGGCGAGGGCCTGGCGGGTCACGCGGGAGGCGTTGCGCTCCGGGTCGAACAGCGTCCAGCGGGCCTTGCCGTCGGCCTTCGCCCAGTACAGCGTGGTGTCGGCGGCCTGCATCAGCGCGGTGGGCGTGGTCCCGGCGGCGTGCCGCTCCACCACTCCGATCGACGCGGACACCGACAGCCGGCGCCCGGAGAGGTCGAAGGGGGCCTGGATCGTGTCGAGCAGCGACTCGGCGAGGTCGGCGAGCTGTTCGGTGCCGGTGGAGTCCTCGACCAGCAGCGCGAACTCGTCCCCGCCGAGCCGGGCGACCAGCGGGGCGCCGGTCCTGCTCCGGCCCGCCTGCTGCGCGCAGTGCGTCAGTCGCTCGGCGACGGCGGCCAGCAGCTGGTCGCCGACGCGGTGGCCCAGGGTGTCGTTGACGGCCTTGAACCCGTCCAGGTCGAGGTAGCACAGCCCGATCCGGCCGGTGCCGCCCTCCTCGTACGACCCCGCGTCCAGCGCGGCCGTCAGCCGTTCGAAGAACAGGGTGCGGTTGGGCAGCCGGGTCACCGGATCGTGCGACCGCACGTGCCGCAGCTGCGCCTGGAGCTCGTGGTGGTCGCTGATGTCGGCGACCGACAGCAGCACGTCCCCGTCGTCTCCGGGCAGCGGGGACACCGTCACCCGCACCCACAGCGCGTGCCCCTCCGGGTGCTTCAGCCGGCGCGTGCAGCGCAGCCCGGTCCGCTGTCCGCGCAGCAGCTTCCGGTAGGCGTGCCAGGTACGGGCGTCGGAGGCCAGGTCCACCAGATCGGCGGCGACGGCGCCGGCCAGGGACTCCGGGGCGCGGCCCAGCAGGGTGGCGAGGGCCGCGTTGGCGCCGGTCACCATGCCCGCGCGGTCGACCACGGCCATGGCGAGCGGCGCGGCCGTGAAGACGGAGCGGTACGACGGGGGCGAGGGGGACGAGGGGGGCGGGGGTTCCGCACGCGGAGACGTAGCGATCTCACTCTCTGTGACGCTCGGCCGGTTGAGTTCTGTCGCGGGCGCCGGCCCTTCGGACGTTCCGCTCACCGCTCGCTCCCGCAGTGCACTCGATCGCTGTCCGTGCAGAAAGTCTCTGAGTCTCAGGAAAGTGTGCCGATCATAGAGGCCCGCGGCGGGCCCTTCCAGCCACTGTCCGGTCTCCAGGGTGGATCCGCATCCCTGCCAGACCGTTTCTGCCCGCAGGGGGACGGCTTATGCGGACCCCCGACCAGTTGTGACGTTCCGTGAGTGCGCGGAGTGTCGGTCCCGTCCGGTCTCGCCCGGATATCCGCGTTTCTCACTCGTCCGGTGCAGCCGAACAAGGCGCAGTATGACAAATCGGCACATTCTGGGTGCGATGTCCCGTGAAGCGTCTCCCGGAGGTCCCCGTGCCGCGTCAGCTCACCCCGAGAGGACTCGGCCGTGAGGCTCTTCGGCGACGGCCGGGGCGGCTGAGCCGATCGGGTGCACCGGATGTGCCGGGTGTGCCGGGTGTACGGACCCGGCTGCGCAGCACCGCCGCGATGTGCACCACGATGTCCGCGCTCGCGGCGACCTCGATGGTGAACGTCCCCTCCGTCGCCGAACCGTTCTCGGCGGCGCCCTGCGCCCTCACCCGCACCGCCGCCCACCACTCCGAGGGCCTGGACACCTGGAACACCGCCTACCCCCGCCCCACCCGCAGCCTGGACGCGGTGATGCTGTTCCTGTCCTTTCCCGACTCCCACCCCCTGACCACGCCCGCCGAACTCACCGCCGACCACTTCCCCGCCACCAGTCGCTTCTTCGAGCAGGCCTCCTACGGCAGGTTCACCCTCCGCCCGCACGCCCTGCGACAGTGGTTCCGGATGCCGCGCCCCTCCACGGCGTACGGCATACGGCGCGACTGGACCGTCGCCCACCGGTCCGCCTACCTGCAGGACGCGCTCTCCGTGACCGACCGGCACGTCGACTTCTCGCGCTACGACATCGTGTACTTCGTCGCCGACCCGGACGCGCCGGGCGTGGACTCCGACGCCACCAAGGTCGTCAACCTGGACCGTCCGCTGCGCGCCGACGGCGCCGACATCCACCGGGTCGTCACCGTGTTCGAGAACCACCCCCCGGACCGGCTCGTCCTCGCCCACGAGACCGGGCACGTCTTCGACCTGCCCGACCTCTACCACCGGCCCGTGGACGGCAAGGGCGACTGGGACACCCACGTCGGCGACTGGGACCTGATGGGCAGCCAGTTCGCCCTCGCACCCGACCTCTTCGGCTGGCACAAGTGGAAGCTGGGCTGGCTGGAGCCCCGGCAGGTGCGGTGCGTGCAGGAGGCGGGGCCGGTACGGCTGACGCTGGAGCCGCTCGGGGCGGGGCCGGGCACACCGGCGACGGGTGCCGCCGGGGCGCCGTCCTTCGGTCTCGGCCGGGGCGCCAAGCTCGCGGTGGTGCGCACCGGGCCCGACGGCGTGCTCGCCTTCGAGGCCCGCGGGCCGGTCGGCAACGACACGAGGTCCTGCCGACAGGGGGTGCTGGTGTACAAGGTGCGCAGCGGCACCCCGTCGGGACGCGGCCCCATCGAGGTCGTCGACGCCCACCCGCACACCGAGGCGTGCTGGGCGGACTCGGTCTACCCGCCGCTCGCCGACGCCCCGGTCGCCCTCGGCGAGAGCTTCACGGTGCCCGGGGAGTCCGTGCGGGTGGAGGTGGAGGGGCGTACGGCGTCGGGGGCGTGGACGGTGCGGATCAGTACGGAGTAGACACGACTGAGGCCCCCCGCTTGCGCGAGGGGCCTCAGTCGTGTCGTGCGCCGCCAGGGACTCGAACCCCGGACCCGCTGATTAAGAGTCAGCTGCTCTAACCAACTGAGCTAGCGGCGCCTGCTGACGTCGTAGACATTAGCACCCTGATCGGCGGGAGGAGAAATCGAAATCCGCACGGCCGCGCGGGCCGCCCGTACGGCCGCCCACAGCAGCACCTCCGGGCCCGGCAGCCAGGGACGGCGGGTGTCGGGGGCGACGAGCCAGCGGGAACCGGAGCGGGCGGTGGGCGAGGGGACGGTCACCGCGTCGCCGGCGCCGTGGCACAGCAGCGGAGGGACACCGTCCGTGCGCGAGCCGTGGGTGCCCCACTCCTCCCACTCCAGGAGCGCCGGGAGCCGCTGCGCCGTACCGGGCGCGGCGAACAGCAGCATCCGCCCCCGGAACTCCGCGACCGGACCCGAGCCCGGCCCCTCCTCCCACATCCGGTCCAGCATCCGGCGCCCGAAGAGCGCGGGCACGCTCACCACGTCGAAGACCACCCCGCAGGGCAGCACGGCCGGCGCGTCCGGCCGCTCCCCCCAGTGCGAGAGCGTGCTGCGCGGATGCGCACCCGCCGAGGCGAGCCAGGTGGCACCGTCCGGCGTGACGCCGCTGACGTCGGAGGCATTACGTGTGCTGCTCATGACGGACAGGTCTACCCGCCGTGAGGAAGCGGTTCCGCAGAGTTGTGGAAACCGGGGGCGCAGGGACGGAGAACGGGGTATCTTGCCCGCCCGGCATATGCCCGACTCATGCGGGGCCGACGTGCGCCGGTCCTTCTCCGCCCCGCATCAGGTTCCGGCCGAACTCGACCATCTTCTTCGCGTAGTCCTCGGTCCACTCGGCGCGCTCGGCGATGTCCGCCGGCGTCAGCCGGTCGAAGCGCCGGGGGTCGGCCAGCTGGGCCGCCGCCACCGCCTGGAACTCCGTCGCCCGGTCCGCCGCCGCACGGAACGCGAGCGTCAGCTCGGTCGCCCGCTCCAGCAGCGCGCGCGGATCGTCGATCGACTCCAGGTCGAAGAAGTGCTCGGGATCCGAGGCCGCCTCCGCGGGCTCGAACAGCAGGGGCGCGGGGCGTAGCCGCGGCTGGTCCCGGCGCGGAGTGTGCTCCGCCATGACTTCTCCTTCGTACGTCGCGGTCGACCCCCTCCGTCGAGCGGGCCACCGTCCATTGTCCCGCGCCCCCGCAAGAGGGCCTGAGGGCTACGCCCTCGGGCGCCGCGTGAATGGCTTCCCAGCCGTCCGGGCCGTATGCACGGGCCGCTTTCCCCGCAGGGGACCTCGGGGGCGCCGAGGCGGGCGGTGAACGCGGGGACCCACCGGCGCGGCCGCTCCCTCGCCGCCGACCACGAGGACGGTGGCTCCGGCGGCGGCGTGGGTGAGTCCCCTGAGCGGGGTGCGGCGCGAGAAACCGGTGTTCATGGGATCACTCCAGGGGTTCTCCCGGCTCGCCTGCGCAGGTACCCGGAGGCGCCGGCCGAGACGAGGGCCGCACCCGCCGGCAGGCACACGAACACGGTGACCGACGTCGGGACGTACTCCACGGTCGACCCGTCGGAGTACACGCAGGCGTTTCGGAGAGGCCAGTACTGTTGCTCGATGGCCGCCAGGCCGGCTCCGGCGTCGTTCCGGCCCGTGCACAGTTCGGGGAAAGGCCCTCCCCAGGTGACGGAGAACCAGCCGTAGCAGTACACCGCCACCGCCGAGGAGGCCAGGACCAGGGCGACGAGCGCGTAGATCCCGGGCACGGGCAGCGGCGGGAGGCTCAGCAGGATGAGGATCACCACGACGCCCACCACTGCGGTGACCAGACTCGCCGCCAGCAACGCGCCCATCAGGAACACGCGAGACCTGCCTCTCCTCCGCCTCCCGGTCCGCGGGACCGCGTGCGGCGTACTGCCCGACGGGGACGACGTTCAGCCCGGCGGAGGCGTCCTCCGAAGGCCGTACGCGTGTCCCGGGGACGGAGACCCGCTCGCCCCCGGGTCAGGTCCGCCACCCCACCCGGTGCTCCGCCAGGTGCGCCAGCACCGCGTGGTTCGCCTCCCAGCCGTCCGGGAACTTCACCAGCGTGCCCAACTGGACCGGTTCCGTGGACGGGTAGTCGTCCAACAGGCCGGTCACCCCCTCGCGGCAGACCACGATGCAGGCGTGGCGGTGGCGGGAGGCGAGGACGCACAGGCGGCCCGTCTCCAGGTGGAAGGCGGTGGCGTCGGGGCGGCCGGAGAGGGGGTGGAGGACGACCGTGACGTCGTACTCGCGGCCCTGGAGGCGGTTGGCCGTGTCCACGGTGACGTCCGGCACGCCGAGTTCCGTGAGCGCCGCGCGTACCGCCGCCGCCTGGTCGCGGTGGGCGGTGCCCACCGCGATGCGGCCGGCGGTGAGGGGGGCGGGGTCCGGTGAGCGTTCGGAGGTCGCCGCGCCGCCCCGGTCCAGCAGGCGGCGGACCACCAGCGCGACCGCGTGCACCGCCTCCGGGTCCGTGCGCGGGGTGTGGCGGGCGGGGAGCTCCAGCAGGCCCCAGCCGGACTCCGCCGCCTCGTCGATCACCCGGTCCGGGGCCGAACCGTCCGACGGGACGGCGAAGGAGAGCGCGCGGTCGCCGTGGTCCGTGCCGCTGCGGAACGGGGTGTACGGGTAGAAGGCGTCGGAGACCAGGGGCGCCGCCGACGCCGGGAGTCGCCAGGACACCGGCAGGCGGTGCTGCGGCAGTTCGGGGTTGTGGGCGAGCAGGGTGGTCACCGCCGACGCCGACGGGTCGTACGACAGGCCCGCCCACTGATCGCCGCCCACGATGGAGAACGGGTCCAACTGGCCCGGGTCGCCCACGAACAACGCCCGCTCGAACAGGTTGGCCACCGCGAGCAGCGCGTCCGAGCGCATCTGGTACGCCTCGTCGACGATCGCGTGCTCCCACGGCTCGACGCCCTTGACGTGCGCCCACTTCGCCGCCGTGGAGACCACCGCGGCCAGCCCGGCGAGATCGGCGGCCTTCGCCGACGTGCGGACGTTGTCCAGCGAGTCCAGCGCCTTGTCGTACGGGTCGGTGTCGCTGCTGTGCAGCCGGCCCACCGGCAGGTCGGGGCTCTTCTCGGCGAGGCGGAGGACCAGGTCGTCGACCTGTGCGTTGGTCTGTGCCACGACCATCAGCGGGCGGCCCGCCTCCGCCAGCTCCAGCGCCGCCCGCACCACCAGCGTGGACTTGCCGGCGCCGGGCGGGGAGTCGACGACGACACCGCGCGCGGCGCCGCGCAGCGTGTCGCGGAGGATCGCGTCGGTGGCGCGGGCGGCCGCCGCGCCGGGGTCGAACACGGCCTGCCGGGCAGGGGCGGTCACAGGACGTCCTCCTCGGTCACCGGGTCGGCGGGCTCCGGTACGGCCTCCTCACCGGGCGGACCGCCGTGGGTCCACGGGGTCTCCTCCGGGTCGGGCAGCTTCGCGCCGCCGCGCGGTTCGTGCTCGAACAGTGTGAAGCACACGCGGTCGCCCTTCTCCGGCACGGAACCTTCCTCCGGCTCCTTGCCGCGGCCCATCCTGTCCATGACGCGCAGGACGAGGAGACCGCCCTCCGGGCCCTCCTCGTAGCCCACGAACTCCACGGTCTGCGGCTTCCCGCCCAGCGAGCGGTAGGCCCGTACCCGTTCGCCGAGGTGCGGGCGGTCGTCCGTGCGGACGGTGACCAGCGGGCGCGGACTCGGGCGCCTGCTCTCGCTGTACGCCATCACCACGTCGACCACCTCGCCCGCGAACGCCTCCCCGGACAGTCGCCGGGCCGCCATCACCAGCGGGTCGTCGAGCGCCTCCTGCGCCTCCAGCCGGGCCTGCTCCCGCTCCCGCACGGCGAGCTTGTTGGCCGCGGTCACCGCGTCGTCGCGGCGCGGCTGCGGCGGTTCACCGGCCAGGACGCGGTCCCGGTGACCGGTGAACGACCAGCGGTCGCGCGTCCACCGCTCCTCGACGCGTGCGCCCTCCGGGAGCCCCCGCAGCAGGTCGATCCCCCGCCACACCGCGTCCCAGGTGGGTCGCGTACGGCTCTCCACCAGCTTCCGGATCTCCCGTTCGGCCTCCGTCAGCGCGCCGAGGCGGTCGTCGGCCTCCAGGCCGTCCTCCGCCGCCGCGAGCGCGCTGCGGGCCCGGTCGTAGCGCTCGATCGCCGGGGCGAGCAGCTTGTTGTCGAACGCCGGGTCGGTCGCCGGGCCCGCGGGCGGGCACACCAACTGGCCGTCGGCGTCCCGTGCCAGCTCGGCCTCCTGCGCGGCCTGTGCCCCCGAGCGCCCCTCGGGCGGGTCGATCCAGGCGAGCAGCGCCCCCAGGTGCTGGTCCTCCAGCGTGGACTGCCCGGTCGCCCAGTGCCGGGCCAGTACGTCGGTCATGGCCAGCAGCAGCGAGGAGCCGGGCACCCGGGCCCGCTCCCCGAAGTGCGTCAGCCACCGTCCCAGCAGCGGCACCCGGGGCGGCGCCGGGAACGGGGCCTGCGGGTCCTGCTCCGCCGTGCGCCGGAACCGCATGGACCGCCCGAGCAGCCGTACGAGGTCGACGCCGGCCCGGGACGGCACGATCAGCTGGGGAGCGTCCGCGCACAGTTCGACCTCGACCTTGACCCGCTTGCCGGTCTCCGGGTCGGTCTCGGAGCGCTCGGCGGCCTCCACGACGTCCGCGAAACCGTCGACGTACGGCAGCACCACGTCGGCCAGCTCGGCCAGGAACACGAACCGCAGATCGCGGTCGCGCGGCTGCGGCACCGCCAGCAGCCGCGGCGCGTCCCGGTCGGTGCCCACCAGCGCGCCGAGCGGGGCGCCCGCCTCACCGGCGGTGATGAGCGGGACGAGAACCAGGGGGCGTTCGGAGAGGTGCCGGTGCCGGACGGTGGCGGCCGGCTGGGCGCGACCGGTGCTGACGGCCTCGAGGCGGGCGAGGGTGGCGATCAGCGACAAGGGGCCACCTCCGGGGCGGCCGTTCCCAGCGCCTCCGCGCGCAGGGCCGCCGCCCTGCGCAGCGCCGCCACCGTCGGGTCGTCGGGGTCACCGGCCTCGCCGCGGGCCGCCGCCAGCACCTCCCCGATCGTCGTCAGACCGCCCAACTCCGCCCGCACCGGACGGCCCAGGCGGGTCACGATGTCCTGCGCGCGAGCACGTTCCCGGCAGTGGAAGGCCAGTTCGCACGCGGACAGGCACTCCGGCGCGTAGGTCGCCGGGACCGACTCCACGGCCTCGGTCAGCCGCTCGGCGGGCAGCTCCGGCGAGAAGCACGTGCCCTCGGGGAGCGTGCCGGCGATCTCCTCGATGCGGGTGAGCCGGTCCAGCTGACGGGCGGTCACCGCGCGCTGCCTGCGCACGTCCACGGCGGACGCGGTGGGCAGGTTGGAGAAGTCCTTCGGGCACACCAGCAGGATCCGGTGGCGCACGCGCGGGGCCGGGTCCAGCCGCGCGGCGACCTGTTCCAGGGCCAGCACGTACACCGCCGACTGACGTGCCGCCGCGCCGACCTTCGCCGGGTCCGCGGCGCCGTCCAGCATCGGGAAGGACTTGATCTCCACGACCGTCCAGCTGCCGTCCGGGTGCACCACCACCGCGTCCGGCTCCAGGAAGGCGGAGGAGCCCGCGACGTCGAGCGCGAGCATGGGGTGGTCGAGCAGCGTCCAGGTGCCGGGCGCCTCGGCGGCCTCGCGCAGCGCCAGCTCCGTACGGGCCGTGCGGCCCTGCGGACCCTGGGCGGTGAGGTCGGGCACGCGTGCGCCGGCGGGCGGTTCGGCTCCGCGGTCCAGCTTCTCGTGGGCGAGGCGCAGCAGTTCCGCGCCGCCGCCCGCCTTGACCTTCGCCTCGAACGCGTTGCCCCGCACGAACGCGAACTGGGACTGGCCGAAGGCCGACGGCGAGCCCAACGCGTCGGCCAGCGCCGCCTTGTCCACCCCGGCGCCGTCGAGGATCGCGCGCCGTCTGCAGCCCGGGTTGGCGGCGAGGGCTGCCAGGGCGCGCGCGTCCAGCGCCTTGGGCGGGACCTCCGGACCGCGCAACTCAGCGAGCCGGTGCCGGAGCGCCTTCTCCCGCGTCCGAGGGGGAGGCACCCGGTTCGGTCCCTGGTCCGTACCCCGGCTCGGGGTGCCGCTGCCGTGGAATTCGCTCACCCGCGGAAGTCTGGCATCCGGCACTGACAATCGGGGAACCGGTGGCGCAGGAGTCCGCCGGGACGGCCGAAGGGCGGGTCGGGAAAAGGGCCTTCGCCCGGTCCGCCGCCCGCATCACGGCGGGGGCCAGCAGCAGGCCGGCGCCCATGACGGCGGCGCCCGCCGCCGCGTCGAGGAAGTAGTGGTTCGCGGTGCCCATCACCACGATCGTGGTCACCAGCGGGTAGACGACGGCGGCCGTCCTCGTCAGGCGCGTGCGTCCGTACCGCCAGAGGATCACTCCGCACCACAGCGCCCAGCCCACGTGCAGGCTCGGCATCGCCGCGTACTGGTTGGTCATCCCGCCGAGCCCGCGCGGGGCGCTCGCCTCGCCGCCCCACCAGCCGTACGCGCTGTAGTGGGCCATCGTGTCCACGAAGCCGTGGCTCGCGTCGAGCAGCCGGGGCGGGCAGGTGGGCAGCAGGGTGAAGCCGATCAGGCCGATGAAGGTGGACGTCATCAGCCAGGTGCGGGCGGCGCGGTAGCGCACCGCGCGGGAGCGGAACAGCCAGACCAGGATCGCCGGGGTCACCAGGTAGTGCAGCGACGCGTACCAGAAGTCGGCGGGGACGCCGAGCCACGGCTCACGGGTGAAGAGGCGGTTCAGCGGGTGCTCGGCGTTGAGGTGCAGCGCCTTCTCGACGCGCAGGATCGCCAGGCCGTGGTCGACGGCGTCGGAGACGTCGCCCCGGACGAGCAGTCGTCCCGCCGAGTAGCAGGCGTACACCAGGAGGATGAGCGGCAGCTCCGTCCACCAGCGCAGCCGGGTCGCCGGGGCAGCCCCGGTGCCCGGTGTCTCGGTGTGCGGCATCCGATCGCTCCCCCTTCGTTCCCGCGCGGTGCTCCGTTCAGCGGCCAGCCACTCTACGGTGTGCGCGCGTCCCCCGTGACATGTCCTCGACCCTGGGAGACGTCGGGATCGCCCGCCGGGTTGCCTGTGACCAGGGTGCGCGATGATGGGGGAGTCCCGCCTGCGAATTCTCACCCGGAAGGTCTCCCATGGCACCGCGCATCCTGCTGGCCCGGCACGGACAGACCGAGTGGTCGTTGTCCGGCAAGCACACCGGCAGGACCGATGTGCCGCTCCTGGAGGAGGGCCGCAGGGGCGCCGAGCTGCTCGGCGAGCGCCTGCACCGGGCGCCGTACGACGGGCTGCCCGGCGTCGAGGTGCGCACCAGCCCGCTGGCGCGTGCGCGGGAGACCTGCGAGCTGGCCGGTTTCGGCGACCGCGCGCAGACCTGGGACACGCTCATGGAGTGGGACTACGGGGCGTACGAGGGCATGACGCCGGCCGAGATACAGGCGGTCCGGCCCGGGTGGCTGATCTGGCGGGACGGGGTCCCCGAGGGGGAGTCCCTGGCCGAGGTGACGGCCCGTGCGGACGAGGTGGTGTCCTGGGCCCGGTCCGCCGACCGTGACGTACTGGTCTTCGCGCACGGGCATGTGCTGCGCTCGATCGGCGCGCGGTGGCTGGGGCTGCCGATCGCTTTCGCCGCCCGTATCCGGCTGAACCCGACGTCCCTGTCGGTGCTGGGGTGGGCGTACGGCGAGCCGGCCGTGGAGTCGTGGAACGAGACGGGGCACCTGGCGGCTGTCTGACGTCCGGGTGCCGGTCGCGCGGCCCGGCGCCCGGGGGCGCCCGGCACCGGTGCGGGTCGGGGTGGGCCGCGCGGCCCGGCGCCTGCGGGATGCCTCCCCGAGGAGGGCACCCCAGTGCGGGACACCCCCAGTGCCCACCCGCGCCGCCCTGGGGGGCCTCCCGGGCCCTTGAGGCGCTGGGGGAGGCACGCTTTGCCCGCGGCTGCGCGGCGCGGACTGCCCGCGGTGACGCCTCCGGCGGTCTACGCCGTGCGGGACGGGGAGCCGTGGCGGTCCAGGAAGGCCGATACGCCCGCTGCGCGCCGGTGGGGGAGGAGGACACGGGAGGTGCCCGCCAGCATCGTCCGGACCCGGGACGACTGGACCTCGTTCAGCAGGTCCAGTACCCGCATTCCGGCCTCGGCCGCCTCGTCGGGCAGGCCCCCCCGGGCCAGGTCGTCCGCCAGCTCCGCCGTGTACAAGGCGATGTTCCGCGTGAAGTGCGGGTTCTGCAGCTCCGCCGCCCGCCGTGCGTGCCGCGCCGCCCGCTGCCAGTCGCCCAGCGTCGACCAGCACTGCGCCTTCAGGCCCTCCAGCTCGGCCTCCCCGTAGAAGCTCATCCACTCCGGATCCGCCTCCGAGGCACCGCGCTCGAAGTAGGCCCCCGCCCGGGCCAGCGCCTGCTCGCAGCCCGTGCGGTCGGCGAGCCCCGCCCAGCCGCCCGCCTCCCGCAGCGCCAGCAGCGACACCAACCGCGCGGAGCCGAGCGGCCGCGCGGCCCGCTGGGCGGCCTGTGCCGCCCGCACCGCCTCCCGGGGCCGGCCCGCGTCCCGCGCGAGGAACGCGGTGTTGCAGAAGGCGTGCGCCTCCACCCCCGGGTCCCCGGCCATCCGCGCGGTCGCCAGCGCCTCCGCGTAGTGCGAGCGCGCGTCGTCGAAGCGGCCCGAGTCGTGGGCCAGCCAGCCCACCGAGATGGCCAGCTCACCGGCGCCCGAGTACAACCGGTCCGCCGTCCGCTGCCGGATCGTTCCAGCGTCCAGCAGCGCGTAGGCGGCGCGCAGGGGAGCCGCCGCGCGGCGGTACAGCCCGTCCGCCCCGTGCCGGTCGTCCAGCAGCCGGATGCGGCGGACGGCCTCCTCCAGGGCGCCCGCGTCGCTCGCCCCCGCGCGGCGCACGGCGCGCTGCGCCGCCGACGCCTCCGGGGCGAACCCGTACGGGCTCAGCGAGGCGGTGGCCACCGTGGCGCCCCCGCCGGTCATGAATGCGCGACGCAGCACGTCGCTCTCCTCGTGGTCGTGCGTGTCGTACGTGTCGTACCGGTCCTGCGTCTCATACGGCTCGTACATCCCGCTGTTCTCAGTCGTGGCGTTCGCCGGGTTCCCGGCGGGGGCCGGGGGAGCACCCCCGGCGGTCCGGGCCCCGCGCCCGCGCACCGCCGAGCGGGGCGCGAAGCCCAGGTCGGTCAGCGTGCGGCCGGGGAACATGTGCAGGAAGACCCGTTCGTAGGCGTAGTTAGGGCAGCGGATCTCGCCGGCCTCCACCCGGTGCACATACCGTGCGTCGCAGCTGACCCGCTCGCCGATCTCGCGGGCGGCCCGCCGGACCGCCGCGGCGAACTCGGCCGGCGAGCGCGGTCCGCGCAGGTGCCGGAAGACGAGGTTCGGCCGCGGGGGCCGGGGTGGCTGTGACGAGGGCACCGTTGACGACGCCATGGCCGGGTCCTCTCTGCGAACCGTCGAACCCTGCCGGAGTCAAGGACGTTCGTCCGTGTGGCGCCCCGTCTCCGGCGGGCTAGAACGTACCTGTTGTGACGGAGTCACTACGCGGAGTTTGGCAACAATTCGGATATGTCATCTGCGATCTGCCATGAACTGCCATCCTTTGCGGCGGACTTTCGTCGTAGCCGTTGACGCTCCGGCTCGTTGGGCCCTGTGGACCGGGGGCCCGATGTGCGCGTTGGAGGCCGGGATGATGACCAGGCGGAGCAGGGATCCGTTGGAACTGCCGGACACGGGGTGCGAGGTCGTCACGGTTCCGGTGCGGCAGGGTCTGGAGGCGGTCGACATCCTGCGGCGCGGGGGCGCGGACGCGGTGGGGCCGGTGCTGCACGACGACGGGTGCGACACCCTCGGCTTCCTGGTCCCGCCGGGGACGGCCGCGGCCTGGGACGTGCCGGGCAGCGTCTGCACGGAGACGGACGGCTGCGGGCTGGGACCGGTGCCGGAGCTTTCCGGGGAGGGGGCGGACTGGTTGCTGCCGCCGGAGGAGGCGGAGCCGGCGACGGATCCCGCGGTGCTGCGGAAGGCGCTGGACGAGGCCCAGCGGGTGATCGAGGCCGCGGACGGGTGTGCGTGAGATCCGGGTACCGGGACGGGGCCCACTCCCGCCGCCCCCATCCGTCCCCGTCGCTCGGGGACTCTGCCCCGGACCCCCGCTCCTCGAGCGCCGGAGGGGCTGAAACCATGGGGTCATGGGAAGGACCAGGAACAGTGGGCGTCACCAGGCATCCGTCGGGGCCGTCGTCGAGCCGGTCGACGGAGGGCTCGCCCGGCTCGTTCCGGACCGGGAGCGGGCGCGGGGCTGGACGCTGCTGATCGACGACGCGCCGCAGTCGCACGTCGACCTCGACGACCCGGCGCACCTCTCCTTCGAGTACCAGCGCCGGTTCGGCCATGTCGTCGACCTCGTCGCCCCGCCCGGCAAGCCCCTGCAGGCCGTGCACCTCGGCGGCGGCGCCTTCACCCTCGCCCGGTACGTCGCCGCCACCCGCCCCCGCTCCACCCAGCAGGTCGTCGAACGGGACGCGGCGCTGGTGCGGCTGGTCCGGCGGGAGCTGCCGTGGGACGCCAGGACCCGCATCCGGGTGCGTTCGGCGGACGCCCGTGAAGGGCTCGCCAAGGTGCCGGACGGCTGGGCCGGACTCGTCGTCGCCGACGTCTTCAGCGGGGCCCGCACCCCTGCCCACCTCACCTCGGCCGAGTTCCTCGACGATGTCCGCAGGGCCCTCGCCCCCGGCGGGGTCTACGCCGCCAACCTCGCCGACGGGCCGCCCCTCGCGCATCTGCGGGGCCAGATCGCCACCGCCGCCGCCCGGTTCGATGAACTCGCGCTGATCGCCGACCCCGCGGTGCTGCGCGGCAAACGCTTCGGCAACGCCGTCCTGGTCGCCTCCGACGCGCCCCTGCCGATCGCCGAGCTGACCCGCCGGGCCGCCTCCGACCCGCACCCGGGCCGCGTCCAGCACGGCAGGGAACTCCTCGACTTCACCGGCGGGGCCGCCCCCGTGACGGACCGGTCGGCGGTCGCCTCGCCGGCGCCGCCCGCGTCCGTCTTCCACTGACCGGCGGCCGGCCGGCGCGCACGGATCCCGGGACGGCCGCGTGACCGGTGCCTCCCGCACCGGCGAATCCGGTGACGGGGCAGGTGCGCGGTACGCACCGGGGACCGTCCGCGGCACTCGCGGCGGATCCCCTCAGTACGTTCCGATCTCCACCCGCGGCGGTCCGTCGTGCCAGGTGCAGAAGACCGACACCCGGTCCGCGCCCGAGGAGAACTCCACCCGGATCCACGTCCCCGTCTTCCACACCTGCATCGACCAGCCCGCCCCGGCGTCGCCGAGACCAGCGACGCGGACGTCTCGCCGAGGTCGAACACCGCCCGCGACGCCAAGCCGCGGACGGCCGCCGCCGGACCCGGCGCCGGCTGCGACGCGGCCGAAGCGGTGCGGGAACGGATGGCGTTCCGGTCGGCGCTCGCCGAGGACGAGGGCCGCAAGTGGCGGGTGGCCGGCGCCGGCCGGCCGGTGTGCATACCCGTGGCCCGCACCGACCTGGCCGCCGCCCTCGACGCGCTGCTCGGCAACGTCTTGCGGCACACCGCCGAGGGCACCGCGTTCGCGGTCGACGTGCACAACGGCGAGGACGCGGTGATCGTGCTGGTCTCCGACGCGGGCCCCGGCATACCCGATTCCGAGGCGGCGATGGCCCGTGGCCGGGGTTCCGGCAGTGACGGCTCCACCGGGCTCGGCCTGGACATCGTGCGCCGGCTCGCCGAGTCGACCGGCGGGGACGTGCGGATCGGCTCGTCCGTGCTCGGCCTGGACATCGTGCGCCGGCTCGCCGAGTCGACCGGCGGGGACGTGCGGATCGGCTCGTCCGTGCTCGGCGGGACCGAGGTGCGGATCTGGATCCAGCTCGACGGACGCGGACGGGCGCCCCGGCGGCGGGGACACCGGGGGACCGTGCGCCGGCGTCGTGGACCGGGCCGGCCGGCCGCCTTCCTCAACCGGCCCCGGTCCCTTCCTCGAGCGCACCCCGGGATCCTCGACGGCCTCCCGGATCAGGGGATTCCGCAGCTCGATCCTCCAGGACGAGTTCGCCTCCACGAAGGCGTTCGCCGCCTGCGAGCGAGGCGCTCGTGGAGGACGGGGCGCGGCACTCCCCTGGGCGCCGCGCCCCGTCCCCCGTCCTCCGGAGCCGGAGTCGGTCAGATGTGCTCCGGCTCCGGAAGCGTCCCCGACTTCGCGGCCCGCGCGTACCACAGGGCGCTGGACTTCGGGGTCCGCTGCTGGGTCACGTAGTCGACGTAGACCGCGCCGAAGCGCTTGTCGTAGCCGTACGCCCACTCGAAGTTGTCCAGCAGGGACCACAGGAAGTAGCCGCGCACGTCCGCGCCGTCGGCGATGGCCCGCCGCACCGCCGAGAGGTGCCCGTGCAGGTAGGCGACGCGCTCCGGGTCGTGCACCGTGCCGTCGGCGTCCGGCTTGTCGTCGTAGGCCGCACCGTTCTCGGTGATGTAGATCGGCAGTCCGGGCGCCTCGCGGTGGTAGCGCATGATCAGCTCGTGCAGGCCCGTAGGGTCGACGGACCAGCCCATCTCGGTCTGCTCGCCCGGGGACTGGTGGAAGGCGACGTCCTCCGCGGCGGGCCACGGCGAGTGCTCGCTCGCCCCGTGGCCGTCGGCCCGCGGGCCCTTCGCGTCCGGGTCCGCCGCCGACACCAGGGTGGGCGTGTAGTAGTTGAGGCCGAGCGCGTCCAGCGGCTGGTGGATCAGGTCCAGGTCGCCGTCGAGGACGTACGACCAGTCGGTGAGCGACGAGGTCGCCTCCAGCAGCGTCTCCGGGTAGGCGCCGTGCATGACCGGGCCGTGGAAGATGCCGCTGGACAGGTCGTCGATCTTGCGTGCCGCCGCCACGTCCGCCGGGTCGCTCGGCGAGAGCGGCCGGACCACCGAGGAGTTGAGGCTGATCGCGACCGAGTTGCGGGCCGGCATCACCGAGCGCAGCGCCTTGGCGCCCAGGCCGTGCGCCAGGTTCAGGTGGTGGGCGGCCCTCAGCGCGGCCACCGGGTCGGTGCGGCCGGGGGCGTGCACCCCGGAGGCGTACCCCAGGAAGGCGCTGCACCAGGGCTCGTTGAGCGTGATCCACTGCTCCACCCGGTCGCCGAGTGCCTCGCCGACGATCTGCGCGTACTCCGCGAAGCGGTACGCGGTGTCGCGCTCCGGCCAGCCGCCCGCGTCCTCCAGCTCCTGCGGCAGGTCCCAGTGGTAGAGGGTGACGGCCGGCTTGATGCCCTTCGCCAGCAGCTCGTCGACCAGCTTGCGGTAGAAGTCCAGACCGCGCTGCACGGCGGGGCCGCGGCCGGTCGGCTGCACCCGCGACCAGGAGACGGAGAAGCGGTAGGCGTTGAGGTTCAGGTCCGCCATCAGCGCCACGTCGTCGCGGTAGCGGTGGTAGTGGTCGACAGCGATGTCACCGGTGTCGCCGCCGATCGTCTTGCCCGGCGTGTGGCTGAAGGTGTCCCAGATGGAAGGCGTACGCCCGTCCTCCCGCACCGCCCCCTCGATCTGGTACGCGGAGGTCGCGGCGCCCCAGAGGAAGGCGGGAGGAAAGGTCACCGGGGTCGCCGGCGTTGCGGAATCAGACATGGAAGCGCTCCCATAGAAGGTCGTGGAGGACCGACGAGTACGAAGAGGAGGGGGGAGGGGCCGAGGCGGCGGTGACCCGGCCCCCAGGGGTACGAACGTGAGGCGGGCGTCAGCCCTTGACGGCGCCCTGCATGATGCCGCCCACGATCTGCTTGCCGAAGATCGTGAAGACCAGCAGCAGGGGCAGCGTACCCAGCAGCGCACCCGCCATGATCAGGGACTGGTCCGGGGTGTACCCGCGGCCGAGGCCCGCGACCGCCACCTGTACGGTCGGGCTGCCGGTCTGGGTCAGCACCAGGAACGGCCAGAGGAAGTCGTTCCAGGCCTGCACGAACATCAGCATGCCCAGCACGGCCATCGCCGGCCGCGCGGCCGGGAACACCACGTGCCAGATCACGCGCCAGCTGCTCGCGCCGTCCACCCGGGCGGCCTCGATGACCTCGTCCGGCAGCGCCTGGAGCAGGTACTGCCGCATGAAGAACACACCGAACGCGCTCACCAGCGACGGGAGGATGACCGCCTGCAGCTGGTCGGACCAGTCGAGCTTGGCGACCATCATGTACAGCGGGATGATGCTGAGTTGCGGCGGCACCATCATCGTGCCGATCACGATCAGCATCAGCGCGTTGCGGCCCTTGAAGCGCAGCTTGGCGAAGGCGAACCCGGCGATCGTCGACAGCACGACGATGGTCACCGCCGAGGTGCCCGCCACGATCGTGGTGTTGAGGAAGGCCTCACCGAGGTTGGCGTCCTTCCAGGCGATCTCCAGGTTCTTGAACAGGTTGGAACCGAACCAGAACGGCGGCGGGTTCTGCGCCAGCCGCTGGTTGTCCCGGGAGGCGGCGATCGCGGTCCACACCAGCGGGAACAGCGACACGATCGTGAACACGATCAGGATCGCGTACGCGATCGGACCGCCGTGCAGCGTTCCGCCGGCCCGCGCCGACTTCGGCAGGCGCGGACGCTTCGGCGCCTTGGCGGGGGTGGTCTCGGGGGGCGTCACAGTCTTCGTCACGGCCACAACTCCTTAACTACTGGCGCGCAGCCGGCGTGAGATGAGCTGGTTGATGAGGCCGATGACGATCAGGATCGCGAACATCGCCCAGGCGATCGCCGAGGCGCGGCCCAGGTGCTGGTTCACCCAGCCCTGCTCGTACAGGTACAGGCCGAGCGTCTGGAACTGGTGCTCCGCGCCGCCGGACGCGCCCTTGTTGGCGTCGAACAGCAGCGGCTCGCCGAAGACCTGGCTGGCGCCGATGGTGGAGACCACCACCGTGAACAGGATGGTCGGACGCAGCGCCGGCAGGGTCACGTGGAGGAACTGCTGCCAGCGGCTGGCGCCGTCCAGCGCCGCCGACTCGTACAGGTCCTGCGGGATCGCCTGCATCGCGGCCAGGTAGATCAGCGCGTTGTAGCCGGTCCAGCGCCAGATGATGATCGACGAGACGGCGAACTGGGAGGGCCACTTCTCGCCCTGCCAGTCGACCGGGTCGATCCCGACGAGGTCCAGCGTCCAGTTGATCATGCCGTAGTCACGGCCGAACAGCAGCACGAACACCAGGGAGGCGGCGGCGATCGAGGTGGCGTACGGGGCGAGCATCGCGACCCGGTAGAAGGTCGAGGCACGCAGCTTGTAGTTGAGGATGTGGGCGATGCCCATCGCCATCAGCAGCTGCGGAACGGTCGAGATGACGCCGATGGTCAGGGTGTTTTGCGCGGCGTTCCAGAAGAACTCGTCGTCGAAGATCCGGGTGTAGTTCTTCAACCCGACCCAGCTCATGTCGGTCGGGGCGGTCAGTTCCACCTGGTGCAGCGAGGCCCAGCCGGTGTAGATCAGCGGGAACAGGCCGAAGGCGATGAAGAGCAGGAAGAACGGCGAGACGAACGCGTACGGGCTCCAGCGCATGTCGCGCTGCCAGCGCCGGGACAGCTTGGCCCGGCGTCGCTGTTCCTTGTCCGCGGGCGCGGGGTTCCCGGGCGGACGGCCCGGGGCCGCGCCCCCCTTGACGGGGAGCGCGGCGGTGTCGTGGCGGGTGGCCATCTCGGTCACTTGTCCAGGCTGTTGTCGATGGTCTTGGTGGCCGTCTCCCAGGCCTCCTCGGCCGACTTGCCCTTGGTCACCAGGATGACGCCGTTGTCCGTCAGACCCTGCTGGATGATCTGGTCCTTCGGGCCGATGACCTGGTCCGGGATCTGCTTGGCGGCCTCGGAGAAGACCTCGCCGATCGGGGCGTCACCGGTCATCTCGTTCTTCGCACCGGTCACTTCGGGGCTGTCGTAGGCGCCCGGGGTGCTCGGGAAGCTGCCCTGCACCTTGAACAGCTTCGTCTGCTGCTCGGGCGCGGTCAGCCAGGCCACCAGCTTCTGCGCCTCCTCGACGTTCTTGCCGCTCTTCGGCACGCCCAGGAAGGAGCCGCCCCAGTTGCCGGGCTTGGGTGCCGCGGCCACGTCCCACTTGCCGGCGGCGTCCGGCTGCGACTTGCCCTTGATGTAGCCGAGCATCCACGGCGGGCAGGCGACGGTGGCGAACTTGCTGTTGGCGATCGTCGTGTCCCAGGCCGGCTGGAACTGCGTCTGCGACTGGACCAGGCCCTTCTCGGCGGCATCGGCGGTCAGGTCGAAGGCGTCCTTGACGGCCGGGTTGGTCTTGTAGACGACCTCGCCGGAGGCGTCGTAGAACTTCTCCTTCTCACTGCTGAGGACGGCGTTGAGCAGGCCACCGGGGGAGTCCATGAAGAAGGTGTCCTCACCGGCCGCCTTCTTGTACTTCTCACCGGTCTCGATGAACTTGTTCCAGTCGCCGGCCCACAGCCTGCCGACCTCCTCGCGGTCGGTCGGCAGGCCGGCCTTCTCGAAGAGGTCCTTGCGGTAGCAGATGGCCATCGGGCCGATGTCGGTGCCGAGAGCGACGGTCCGGCCGTCCTTGGTGGTGGCCTGCTGCCACTTCCACTCGAGCCAGTTGTTCTTGTCCACGCCCTCGGCCTTGGACATGTCCGCGAACTTGTCCGCCTGGGTGTCGACGATCTCGGCGATGTTGGCGATCTCGATGGCCTGGATGTCCATCAGGCCGCTGTTGGTGGTGAGGTGATTGAGCAGCGGGGGGTAGTAGTTCTCGTTCCGCTCGATGACGTTCTGCTCGATCTTGATGTCCGGGTTCAGCTTCTCGTACTCGGCGTAGAGACCGGCCTCCTGGAAGCCGAAGGCGCCGAACAGACCCAGCGTGATCTTGGTCTTGCCCTCGCTGTCGGACGAGGATCCGGAGCCGTCGTCACCGCCGTCGTCGGCACAGCCGGCCAGCAGCCCGGTGCCCAGCGACACCACGGCCGCGACGGCCAGCGCCTTACGGACGATGGGCTTCCCCCCGCCCGACCGCTGACGGGAGAGGGGGAGGGTACGTGCTCGCATTGCGTCCTCCTGTTGCCCTGACGTGCCGACCCCCCGGCCAACGGCTCTGTTGGACCCGTATCTTGCGCGTTGCGGCTCGGGCGGGGAACGTGCGGGTTGTGTATGTGTCAGGTACCGTGGGAGCGCTCCCACAAGTGATGTGTTGAAGAGTCGCGGGTCCGGGCGGGGGTGTCAAGGGAACAGACGAGGCGAAGCGCCTTCAGTTATCCGCCTGTTAACTTGACGCCGAGGACCCGCCCCCGGAAGCCCGCAGTCCGCACGCCCCCTCCCGCGGTGGCCGCCGTCACCGGCGGGGCTGTTACATTCCAGGCCGGCGTGACACACGACGGAAGGCGGAGCCGATGGCAGGCCACGGAGCGCGGGGCCGGAGCGGCGGGCGGCCCACCCTCGAAGAGGTGGCCGCGCGCGCCGGTGTCGGCCGCGGCACGGTCTCCCGGGTGATCAACGGCTCGCCCCGGGTGAGCGACGCCACCCGCGCCGCCGTGGAGGCCGCGGTCGCCGAGCTCGGTTACGTCCCGAACACGGCCGCCCGCGCGCTGGCCGCCAACCGCACCGACGCCATCGCCCTCGTCGTGCCCGAGCCGGAGACCCGGTTCTTCGCCGAGCCGTACTTCTCCGACATGCTCCGGGGCGTCGGCGCGGCGCTCTCCGACACCCGGATGCAGCTGCTGCTGATCTTCGCGGGCAGCGACCGCGAACGGCAGCGGCTCGCCGAGTACCTCGCCGCCCACCGGGTGGACGGGGTGCTGCTGGTCTCGGTGCACGCCGACGACCCGCTGCCCGACATGCTGTCCCAGCTGGAGATCCCGGCCGTGATCAGCGGCCCCCGCTCGGCCGCCGAGACGCTCGCCTCCGTGGACTCGGACAACTACGGCGGCGCCCGCCAGGCCGTCGAGCACCTCATCGGCCGGGGCCGGCGCACCGTCGCCCACATCACCGGACGCCTCGACGTCTACGGCGCCCAGCGGCGCATCGACGGCTACCGCGACGCCCTGCGCGACGCCGGCCACGAGGTGGACGACCTGCTGGTCGAACCGGGCGACTTCTCCGAGGACGGCGGCCGGCGCGCGATGGCGGCCCTGCTGGAGCGCCGCCCCGACCTGGACGCCGTCTTCGCAGCCTCGGACGTCACCGCGGCCGGCGCCCGGCACGCCCTGCGCGACGCGGGCCGCCGCATCCCCGACGACGTGGCCCTGGTCGGCTACGACGACTCCGCCATCGCCCGCCACATGGACCCGCCGCTGACCAGCGTGCGCCAGCCGATAGAGGAGATGGGCCGCGCGATGACCGACCTCCTCCTCGCGGAGGTCGCCGACCGCCGTCCGTCGGTCTCCCGGGAGCTGGAGCGGCGTCAGATGGTGCTGGCCACGGAGCTGGTGGCCCGCGCCTCGTCGTGACGTCTCGGTGCTCCGTGCCGGGGCCGGGTCCTTCGGGACCGTGCCGGCGGCTACGCGGTGCGCCCCGTCCTTCCCCACCGGGGGTCGGTGGCCCACTCGTAGTCCCTGCGCAGGCCGGCCGGGACCAGGCCCAGGCGCCGGTCCGGCAGTGGTCTGCCGCTGGCCTCGGCCCACGCGCTGATCTCCTCGAAGTCGTCCGCGGGCGAACCCATGACCGCGTACACGGGGAGGCGGTCCTCGGTGAGCGCGGTGCGGGGGAGGGAGAGGCCGAGGCGCTTCTCGAAGACGGCCAGACCGAGACGCTTGCGTTCGGAGTAGTCGTCGAGGCCGCCGTAGGTGTCTCCGTCGGGGTTCAGGATTCCGGCGGCCACCAGGTCCGGCAGGAACAGGTCGCGTTCCCGCCCCCAGCGGATGCGCTCCTCGCCCAGCCCGTATCCGCAGACGGTGCGGCCGTCGCGCGCGTACAGGACGGTGGTGGGCGGGTGCTCCGAGTTGTGGTGGTAGTGAACGGCCTCCACGCCCTCGCGGGAGACCTCCTCCAGCCGGTCGAGGTAGGAGCCGTGGAGGACGGCGAACGCCCAGCCCGCGTGCTCGCCGACGCGGACCACGGCGCTGTTCGGCCCGTCGTAGGAGCCGACCCCGAGGTCCTCGGTCTCGGCGTCGGTCATCGGCCCGGCCGCCGCGCCGCGCCGCGCCCCCATCCGCACCGCCAGCTCCTCGGCGTCGATGCCGCGGGCGAAGTGCACGTCGAGCATCCATCCGGAACTCGTCACCGTGCCGACCATCCACTGCACACCGTCGCTCACGTGCCCTCCCCTCGCGTCGGCGGACAGGACCTACGCCTGCCCGCCGACGACCATAGGTCGGCCCACTGACATTACGGCGGCGGAAACGAGTACAGCCGGTGACCTTGGCACAAGGTCACCGGCTGACTGGTGAGGGTGAGTGACGGGACTCGAACCCGCGGCATCCTGGACCACAACCAGGTGCTCTACCAGCTGAGCTACACCCACCATGGCCTTGTCGGTTGAGGTCAGTGACTTCTCCGACCGGCCGAGGAAAAGTGTACAGGGTCCGAAGGGGTGCTCGCGCACGGCTTTCCGGGACACCCCCCTGGCGCCCCTCGATCCGCCTACTGAGCAGGCAGGACGTGCTTCGCAGCGATCTTCCTCGCGGTGTCCGAGTCGGGCCCGGGCTGCGGTACGAAGACGGCCTCGCGGTAGTAGCGCAGCTCCGCGATGGACTCGCGGATGTCGGCGAGGGCGCGGTGGTTGCCGTTCTTCTCGGGGCTGTTGTAGTACGCCCTCGGGTACCAGCGGCGGGCCAGCTCCTTGATGCTGGACACGTCCACGATGCGGTAGTGGAGGTAGTCCTCCAGGGCCGGCATGTCCCGCAGCAGGAAACCGCGGTCGGTGCCGACGGAGTTGCCGCACAGGGGCGCCCTGCCCGGCTCCTTGACGTGTTCCCTCACGTAGTCGAGGACCTGCCGCTCGGCGTCCTCGAGCGTCGTGCCGCCCGCCAGTTCGGCGAGCAGTCCGGACGCGGTGTGCATCTCCCGCACCACCTCCGGCATCGTCTCCAGGGCCCGCTTCGGCGGGCGGATGACGATGTCCACGCCCTCGCCGAGCACGTTCAGTTCGGAGTCGGTGACGAGGGCGGCCACCTCGATGAGCGCGTCGTTCGACAGCGAGAGGCCGGTCATCTCGCAGTCGATCCACACCATGCGATCGTTCATGTGTCTAACCTTACGGGGCGCTGCGCTGTGCGGGACCGGCGCGGACGCGTCGCCGTGCCGGGGCGGACGGCACAGGGGCCGCCGCCCCCGCCCCCGCTCCGGCCCTGGACGGGCCCCGTCCGCACACGCCGGACGGGCTGGAAGTGGCCGATGCGGTCCCGTCGGTACGCCGACGGGCCGGAGGCCACGGCCTCCGGCCCGTCGTTGTCGGTTCACGGCGCGCTGCGCTGGCCCGGGAAGGCCGCGGCCGTCACGGACGGGCCCAGGGAGCCGACCGCCGCCGTGCGGCGGGACTGGTGCGGGAGCGGGCTGTCCGGGTGCAGGGCGGGCGGTGCCTGGGGTCCCGCGTGGCCCGGCTGGCCCGGCGGGAGTGATCCCGCGGTGCCCGGAACGCCCTCGGCGTCCTGGTTCCGGTCGGCCTGTGGGCGCCGCGCGCGGTACGCGGCCCGGTAGGCGGCCGGGGACGAACCCAGCTGGCGCCGGAAGTGGCCGCGCAGCGCGACCGGGGAGCGGAAGCCGCAGCGGCCGGCGACCTCGTCCACCGAGTAGTCCGACGTCTCCAGCAGGCGCTGCGCCTGGAGCACCCGCTGCGTGATCAGCCACTGCAGCGGCGCACTGCCGGTCAGCGAGCGGAAGCGGCGGTCGAAGGTACGACGGCTCATGTACGCGCGTGCCGCCAGCGTCTCCACGTCGAACTGTTCGTGGAGGTGCTCCAGCGCCCAGGCGACGACCTCGGCGAGCGGGTCGGCGCCGATCTCCTCCGGTAAAGACCTGTCCAGGTAGCGTTCCTGGCCCCCGCTGCGGCGCGGCGGCACCACCAGGCGGCGGGCCAGCGCGCCGGCCGCCTCGTTGCCGTGGTCCGTGCGCACGATGTGCAGGCACAGATCGATTCCGGCCGCCGTGCCCGCGGAGGTCAGCACGTCGCCGTCGTCCACGAAGAGCTCCCGTGGATCGACGTGTACCGACGGATAGCGTTTCGCCAGTGTCGGCGCGTACATCCAGTGCGTGGTCGCGGGACGGCCGTCCAGCAGGCCCGCCGCCGCGAGGACGAAGGCACCGGTGCACAGCCCGACGATGCGGGCACCCTCCTCATGGGCCCGGCGCAGTGCGTCCAGGGCCTCCTCCGGTGGCGGGGAGGTGATCGAACGCCAGGCCGGCACCACGACGGTGCCCGCCCGGGATATCGCCTCCAGGCCATGCGGTGCGGTGAGTTCCAGGCCCCCCGTCGTCCGCAGCGGGCCCTCCTCGCCCCCGCAGACGAGCAAGCGGTAGCGCGGTACGCCGGCGTCCTGGCGGTCAACCCCGAACACCGACAGCGGTATGGAACTCTCGAAGATGGGGCCGCCGCTGAACAGCAGCACCGCGACGATCTCCTTGCGGCGGCGCCCGGAGAGTTTCCGGGCCGTCGTCTCCGGCGCGGCAGTGGAGTCGTGGCTCATACTGCTAAGCCCCCCTCGGTGGTCGCGGCTCCTCGGTTGTGTCGCTCCTGCACGTTTCCCCTCGGTCCTGCACGAGTCCCCCGCCGTAAGACATCAAGATCGAATCTACTGCGTCCCGTCGCGCGCCGGTGGCCGGTTCACCACCCAGCGCATTGTCGACTTGGCAACTTGGCGTGAAGCATTCGATCACGAAGCGTTGCACTCGTGGGCCGTGCAGGGAAGTGCGCCTTGTCGCAGTGGCCAATCCACGTAGGGTGCGCAGGGTCCGCCGGACCCTTTTCGTGCAGGTCGAACGGGGGGTGGGGGGTGACTGCGGCAGGGTACGTGCACAAGCCAGAAGTTGGCTGAAAAGATGCGGGCGAGGGCGCGGAAACCGGTCAGTTGACCGGTGTCCCCCCGCCATCGTGCCACCGGTGCCGCCGTCTCCCGGTTCCGGCCCGCCCGCGCCGGCCCCGCAAGGGCTCCGGTCCCCCGGACGGCAGCGGGCGCGAAGTGCCACGCGGTACCGCCCACGAGGGCCGGCGCACGGCCGGGCCGACGGTCGCCGCGGGGCGCGGCGGACCCCTCGCGGCGGCTCGCTCCCACCGGCAGGTGAACCCCGGGCAAACCACTTGTACGGGACAGCAACCATTGCGTGACGGGCGGACCCTCGTGCATGCTCCGGTGAACCCGCCTGCGGACACGCGCGGGACCTGGGCTCAGGAGGCGTGCCGCCGTACCCTTGAGGGTATGGGATCGGGAAGGTAATTCCCGGACACAGCTCCGCCGCACACTGTCGTCCCCGCAAAGGATCACACCCCCGAGACAGCCATGGCCGGTCACGAATTCTTCGAACCCGCGGACCGCAAGCGGTCGGTCGCCGATCCCACGGCGGCCGAACCCCTGGCGGCGGAGGAGTCGCGCCACCCCTGCGACCCCGCGTTCCGGCACGGTGTGGTCGTCGGCTTCGACGGCTCCACCTCCAGTGAACGGGCCCTCGCGTACGCCATCGGCATGGCGCGGCGCTCCGGTTCGGGCCTGATCATCGTCCACGTCGCCAACCGGCTGCCCACCACGGTCTGGGCGGGCTGCGAACCGCCGGTCTTCGTGGACGTCCCCGACCACCGCACGGAGGTGCTCGGACTCGAGCTCGCCTGTGCGGACTACCTGGCCGAGGTGCCGTGGATCCTCGTCGAACGCGGTGGGGACATCTGCCACGAACTCGAGGAGGTGGGGCGGGAGTATGCCGCCGATGCGATCGTCGTGGGTTCCACCCACGGTCTCGTGGGGCGGCTTTTCGGGTCCGTCGCCGGGCGGCTGGCGAAGCGGGCGCAGCGGCCGGTCGTCGTTATCCCGTAAGAGGGGGACGGCCCGTGCGTGTCGGCCGGCAACACGCGGGGGCCCGTCCTGTGGTTCGGCCCGTGCGGGCCCCTGGGGCTGGTCGTGTCCGCGGGGCGGAGTCGTACGCCGATCCTCCGCTCCGTGCCCTTGGGGGTGGGGTGCTGTTGCGTCGTGACCGGCCTGGCGGGGTTTTTGGGCTGGTCGTGTCCGCGGGGCGGAGTCGTACGCCGATTCCGCCCCGCGCCCTGGAAGCGGGGTGCTACTCGACCGTCACCGACTTGGCGAGGTTGCGCGGCTTGTCGATGTCCCGGCCGAGGGCCAGGGCGGTGTGGTAGGCGAGGAGCTGGAGGGGGATGCCCATGAGGATGGGGTCGAGTTCGTCCTCGTTCTTGGGGACGAGGATCGTGTGGTCGGCCTTCTCCTGGTCCTGGTGGGCGACCGCCACGATCCGGCCGCTGCGGGCCTTGATCTCCTCCATGGCCGCGCGGTTCTTCTCCAGCAGGTCGTCGTCCGGGACGATCGCGACCGTGGGGAGGGCCGGCTCGATCAGGGCCAGCGGACCGTGCTTCAGCTCGGAGGCCGGGTACGCCTCGGCGTGGATGTAGGAGACCTCCTTGAGCTTCAGGGAGGCCTCGCGGGCCACCGGGTAGCCCCGGACGCGGCCGATGAAGAGCATCGAGCGGGCCTCGGCGTACTCCAGGGCCAGCTTCCTGATCTCCTCCTCCTGCTTCATGATCTCGGAGATCTGGCCCGGGAGCCGACGCAGGCCCTCGATGATCCGCTTGCCGTCGCGCACCGACAGGTCACGGGTGCGGCCCAGGTGCAGGGCGAGCAGGGCGAAGGCGACCGTGGTGTTGGTGAAGCACTTCGTGGACACCACGCAGACCTCGGGCCCGGCGTGGACGTAGATGCCGCCGTCCGCCTCGCGGGCGATCGCGGAGCCGACGACGTTGACCACGCCCAGCACCCGCGCGCCCTTGCGCTTCAGCTCCTGCACGGCCGCCAGCACGTCGTACGTCTCACCGGACTGGGAGACCGCGACGTACAGGGTGTCGGGGTCCACGACCGCGTTGCGGTAGCGGAACTCGGAGGCGGGCTCGGCGTCGGCGGGGATCCGGGCCAGCTCCTCGATCATCTGCGCGCCGATCATGCCGGCGTGGTACGAGGTGCCGCAGCCGAGGATCTTCACGCGGCGGATCCGGCGCGCCTCGCGGGCGTCCAGGTTGAGGCCGCCCAGGTGCACGGTGGAGAAGCGGTCGTCGATCCGGCCGCGCAGCACGCGGTCCACGGCCTCGGCCTGCTCGTGGATCTCCTTGTGCATGTAGGTGTCGTGGCCGCCCATGTCGTACGAGGCCGCCTCCCACTCCACGGTGGTCGGCTCGGCGGTCGTACGGGTGCCCTCGGTGGTGTAGGTGCGGAAGTCGTCGGCCTTCAGCGTCGCCATCTCGCCGTCGTCCAGCGTCACGATCTGGCGGGTGTGGGCGACCAGCGCGGCGATGTCGGAGGCGACGAACATCTCCTTCTCGCCGATGCCGAGCACGACCGGCGAGCCGTTGCGGGCCACCACGATGCGGTCCGGGAAGTCGGCGTGCAGCACGGCGATGCCGTAGGTGCCCTCGATGAGGCGCACGGTCTCGCGGACCTTGTCCTCCAGCTTCTCGGCCGTCGAGCGGGCGATGAGGTGGACGAGGACCTCGGTGTCCGTCTCGGAGAGGAACTCGACGCCGTCCGCCTCCAGCTTGCGGCGCAGGTCGGAGGCGTTGTCGATGATGCCGTTGTGGACGACGGCGACCTTGCCCTCGGCGTCCAGGTGCGGGTGGGCGTTCACGTCGGAGGGGGCGCCGTGGGTGGCCCAGCGGGTGTGGGCGATGCCGGTGGTGCCCTTGAAGCGCGCCGGGACCTTGGCCTCGAGGTCGCGCACCCGGCCCTTGGCCTTGACCGTCTTCAGGCCGGACGCCTTCGGGGACGTGACGGCAATCCCCGCCGAGTCGTAGCCGCGGTACTCCAGGCGCTGCAGGCCCTCGAGCAGCAGGGGAGCGACCTCGCGCCTGCCGATGTATCCGACGATTCCGCACATATGCGTATTGTTCCTAGCCGTAGACGATGCGGCGTAGCTGCCGGAGCGAGAGCTCGGGCGGCGCCACCGCTCGGTATCTGAGGTCCGCCTCGATCCGTTCGAAGATCGTCGCGTTCACCAGACCCCGGGCCTGGAGTTCGCGGTGGCGGCGACGGACGTACTCCTCGGTCGTCTCGTCGAAATAGGCGAGCACGTCCTGGACCACGCGCAGCGCCTCGCCCCGGCTGAGGGGCGTGGACCGCGTCAGATGATCAACAAGTTCGTCGTGCACCCGATGATCCTGAGGTACCGGCCGTCTTTTCGCAAGAAACGTGCCCGGTTTCGGGCAGGACTCACCGGTGGGGCCCGGGATCGGCTTACATCCGCTTGAGGATCGCCTGCTTGGCGAGGGTGAACTCCTCGTCCGTCAGCACCCCGGACCGGTGCAGCTCGCCCAGCTGCCGCAGTCGGCGCAGCAGGGTGTCGTGGTCGTCCTCGGCCGCGGCGGGGGCCGTCTGCGGCGGTGCGGTCCCCGGCTCCCGGGGGCGGTCGTCGGCGGGAGCGGCCGGGTGCGGCAGACGGGCCTGGACGGCGGCGGCGGCGAGCGCCATCAGCGGGTCCTTCTTGAAGCCCCACAGCTCCACGGCGTGGGGGTTGTACTTGGCGGGCGCCTCGGTGGGGGAGTGCCGTACGAGGAAGCGCAGGTGGCCGTTCTCCAGGCCGGTGGCCGGCTGCCACTCCACGCCGGTCAGATCGGCCAGCGCGAGGGTGCGGGCGCCGGCGGCGGCCTTGGCGTCCTCCGTCTTCCAGTTCCACTCCAGCCGGACGCGCTCGCCGTCGAAGCCGACCGTGCCGTCCCCGGCGGAGACGGACAGCGGCACGGACGGACCGGGCAGCAGGTACTCGGTGACCGGGCCGGCGGGAACCCGGTCCAGCAGCAGGGCGGTGCGGACCTCCTCCGTGAAGTACTCGGCGACGCCGTAGCGGTCGGAGTCGACGATCAGCCGGTAGGGGTCGTGCGGCTCGGCGAGCCGGCCGCCGGTCGCGTGCAGCAGGGGGTCGGCGCCGTCGCGCAGCCGCAGTCTGAGCCGTCCGTTCCTCTTGCCCTGCTCCAGCGATATGCCCGCCAACGCCCGCAGGGGCACCACCAGTTCGCCCAGGGTCCTGCGGAGCAGCCCGACGCTCCTGTCCCGTCCGGGGGTCAGCCGCAGGGCTTCCCCGTCGAAGGTCCAGGTGCCGTCCTTCTGGATGATTTCCGCCATGGGGGGATTGTTCCACCGGATCTGCGGGGGCGGCCCGGACCGGTCCGGCGTCCCTTGCGGGGCGGCCGGGTCCGCACGGTTCCCGTGCCGACGGGCGCCCCGGAGGACCGTACTCCGGGGCGCCCGCCCGTTCGTGGGTCAGAACCCCGCGATCGGGTTCTTCAGGGTGCCCACCAGCTGGAGCGCGCCGGACGGGTCGGTGAGGTCCACCATCTGCTTGTTGTTGCGCAGCTGGAGGCGGTTGAGGCAGGACAGGGCGAACTCGGGGGCGAACATGTCGTACCGGGCGAACCTGTCGGCCAGTTCGGGCACCGACGCCTGGTACTCGCGGGTGACCTCCGCGACCGTGCCCCAGAAGCCGTCCTCGTCCAGGACGCCCTCCTCGGCGAGGTTCGCCGCGAGGAAGCGGAAGAAGCAGTCGAAGACGTCCGTGAAGATCGACAGCAGCTTCGTGTCGTCCGGGACCTCCACCCGGATGCGGGAGACCTCCGGCGGCAGCACCGCGGTCGGGTCCATCACCGCGATCTCCTCGGCGATGTCCTTGTAGACCGCCCGCCGCACCACCCCGTCCTCCAGCACGAGGATCACGTTCTCGCCGTGCGGCATGTACACCAGGTCGTAGGCGTAGAAGCTGTGCAGCAGCGGGACGTAGTACGCCCGCAGGTAGTGCCGCAGCCACTCGGCCGGAGCGAGCCCCGAGCGCTCGATCAGCGCGCCCGCGAAGGACCTCCCCTCGTGGTCGACGTGGACCAGTGACGCCATCGTGGCGAGCGACTCGCCGTCCTCCAGCGACGGCACCGGGCTCTCCCGCCACAGCGCGGCCAGCATCTTCCGGTACGGCGAGTAGCGGTCGGTGGCCTGCTCGTACTCCAGGTGCCGGTAGCCCACGGCGGCCCGCTCGCGGATGATCGAAAGCCCCGTGGCCCGCAGCACCGGGTCGTTGTCGACGAGCCGGGCCAGCCAGTCGTTGATCGCCGGGGTCGCCTCCATGTAGGCGGCGGACAGCCCGCGCATGAACCCCATGTTGAGGACGGACAGGGCCGTCTTCACGTAGTGCTTCTCGGGGTGCGAGGTGTTGAAGAAGGTGCGGATGGACTGCTGGGCCAGGTACTCGTCGTCGCCTTCGCCCAGGCAGACCAGGTGTCCGCGCGCCACCTCGGCGGCGAAGGTGACGGACAGCTTGTTCCACCACTGCCAGGGGTGGACGGGGACGAGGAGGTAGTCGTCGGGGTCGCGGTCCTGCTCGCGCAGGACGCCGTGGAAGCCCTCGACGGTCTCCTCGCCCAGCTCCTGCCGGATGAACGACTCGTACGTGATCCCGGCCCCCGCCGTGAACGCGGCCCGCGAGCGGTGCGCGGCCAGCCACACCAGCTTCACCGGGTTCGCGGCCTCCGGCGCGTACGACAGGTACTCGTGGACGCCGAAGCCGAGCCGCCCGTTGTTGGCGACGAAGCAGGGGTGGCCCTCGGTCATCCCGGTCTCGATGGCCTGGAAGCCGGCGTCGATCAGCTCGGCGGCCGGGACCTGCGGCTTGGTGAGTTTGTAGCAGGTGCCGGAGAGGGTGGAGGAGATCTCCTCCAGGTACACCGGCAGGATCTCCTCGCTCAGGCCCAGGGACTTCTGCAGCTCGATGAAGAAGTCCAGGGCCGCGAGGTCGAGTTCGGCGTCGCCGCGGTGGCGGGTGATCGAGTCGGCGTCGATCACCCAGTGGTCCAGGGCGCGGAGCGTCGCCGTGAAGGCGTACCGGGTCAGGCCGTCGTCGCTGCGGACGACGTACCCGCCGTCGCCGGTGGCCTCCGGCGTGATGAGCCGCTCGTGCGCGAACTCGGCGAGCGCCTTGCGGACCAGGAGGCGGTTGGCCCGCGCCCAGAGGCGGGGGGACAGGTGCGCCACGGCGTCGGACGGGGTCATACGGATGCTCCTCGGGCGGCCTCGAACTGTTCGCGCGTGCAGAAGCTCAGCAGCGCGCGCTTCTCCGGCTTGTCGATCTCACGCTCGGGGACGAAGCCCACGGCCTCGTTCAGGGCGTGCACGGCCTTGTTGGACACGTCCGGCTCGACCACGACCCGCCGGGTGCCCGGGTCGGCGAACAGTTCCTCCATCACGGCGGTGATGACGGCCCGGGTGAAGCCGTGGACGGGCCGGTCGGTGGGGGCGACCAGGAAGTGCATGCCGACGTCGCCGGGCTCGGGGTCGTACAGGCCGACGAGTTCGACGTACCGGGGGTCGTACTTCTCCATGAGGAAGGCCGGTTCGCCGTCGTGCAGGCCCAGGTAGGCGTGGTGGTGCCGGTGGGCGGCGATGCGCGTGTACTCGCGTTCGACGTCCTGGAGCGTCGCGTCCTGCATCATCCAGAAGGCCGCCTTGGGGTCGGTGACCCAGCGGTGCAGCAGCCCGGCGTCCTTCAGCGGGTCCAGGGGGCGGACGGTGAACGTACCGATGCTCATACGGCGAACTCCTGGAACGCGATGGTCTTCTCGACCGGGTAGTACTCGGCGCCCAGCAGCTCGCGGATGATGGTCGCGTTCCGGTACGGGCCCATGCCCAGGTCGGGGCTGGTGACGCTGTGCGTGTGGACGCCGGCGTTCTGCAGGAAGACGCCGCGGCCGGTGACGTCGATGGCGTAGTCGCGGCTCACGTCGAAGCGGCCGTGGCCGTCGAAGCGGAGCCGGTCGCGCACCGGGTCGAGGAAGGCCGGCGGCTCGTAGTGGTAGCCGGTGGCCAGTACCAGGCCCTCGGTGCGGATCTCGAAGTCCTTGCCCTGTTCGTCCTGGTGGAAGCCGAGCGTGTAGCCGCCGTCCTCGTACCGGGCGGTGGTGAGCGAGGAGTTGGTGAGCAGCCGGGTGGCCACCGGCCGGTCGCCGCTCTCGACGTTCTTCTGGTACAGCAGGTCGAAGATGGCGTCGATCAGTTCCGAGTTGATGCCCTTGAACAGGCCCTTCTGCTGCTTCTCCAGCCGGTAGCGGGTCTCCTCGGGCAGCGCGCGGAAGTAGTCGATGTAGTCCGGGGAGGTCATCTCCAGGGTCAGCTTGGTGTACTCCAGCGGGAAGAACCGCGGGGAGCGGGTGACCCAGTTGAGCTGGTAGCCGTGGAGGTCGATCTCGGAGAGCAGCTCGTAGTAGATCTCGGCGGCGCTCTGCCCGCTGCCGACGATCGTGACCGACTCCTTCTCCAGCAGCTCCGCCTTGCGGTGCATGTAGTGCGCGTTGTGGAAGAGGTCGCCGTCGAGGCCGCGGCAGGGCTCCGGGACGAACGGCACGGTCCCGGTGCCGAGCACCAGGTGCCGGGCGCGGTACGACTCACCGGCCGCCGTCGCCACGGTGTACAGACCGTCGCCCTCGTCGTACGTCACCTCGGTGACCGTGGTGCCGAAGCGGATGCTGCTCAGCTTGGCGGCGGCCCAGCGGCAGTAGTCGTCGTACTCGACCCGCAGCGGGTAGAAGTTCTCGCGTATGTAGAACGAGTACAGCCGCCCCTTCTCCTTCAGGTAGTTGAGGAAGGAGTACGGGGACGTCGGGTCGGCCAGGGTGACCAGGTCCGACATGAACGGGGTCTGGAGGTGGGCGCCGTCGAGGAACATCCCGGCGTGCCACTCGAAGTCCGGCTTGGACTCCAGGAAGACGCCGTTCAGTTCGGCGATGGGCTCGGTGAGGCAGGCGAGGCCGAGGTTGAAGGGGCCCAGTCCGATTCCCACGAAGTCGTAGGTCGTGTGCGTGGTGCCCGTCGTCGGGTCAGGAAGCGCGGTCAAGGGACTCTCCCAGGTACTGCTCGGCGTGGCCGGCGATCAGATCGAGGACGGCGGCGATGTCGGACGTCGTGGTCTCGGGGTTCAGCAGGGTGAACTTCAGGTAGTGGCGTCCCGCCACCTTGGTGCCCGCGACCACCGCGTCACCGGAGGCGAACAGGGCCTTGCGGGCGTAGAGGTTGGCCCGGTCGATCTCGGCGGGGTCGGTGACGGCGGCCGGGACGTAGCGGAAGACCAGGGTGGACAGGCTCGGCTCGACCACGACGTCGAAGCGGGGGTCGGCGGCCAGCAGGTTCCAGCCCTCGGCGGCCAGGTCGCACACCTCGTCGAAGAGCTGCCCGATGCCGTCGGCGCCCATCACGCGCAGCGTCATCCACAGTTTGAGCGCGTCGAAGCGGCGGGTGGTCTGCAGGGACTTGTCCACCTGGTTGGGGATGCGTTCCTGCACCATGCGGCGCGGGTTGAGGTACTCGGCGTGGTAGGTGGCGTGCCGCAGCGTGGCCGCGTCGCGGACCAGTACGGCCGACGAACTGACCGGCTGGAAGAAGGACTTGTGGTAGTCGACGGTGACGGAGTCGGCGCGCTCGATGCCGTCGATGCGGCCGCGGTGCTTCAGTGAGACGAGCAGGCCGCAGCCGTAGGCGGCGTCCACGTGCATCCAGGCGCCGTACCGTCCGCACAGTTCGGCGATCTCGGGCAGCGGGTCGATGGAGCCGAAGTCGGTGGTGCCGGCGGTGGCGACGACGGCCATGGGGATCAGGCCGGCCTCGACGCAGCGCTCCAGCTCGTGGGCGAGGGCGACGGTCTGCAGGCGCTTGTCGTGGTCGACGGGTACCGCCACCACGGCGTCCTGGCCGAGGCCGAGCAGCTTCGCGGACTTCTTCACGCTGAAGTGGCTGACCTCGGAGGCGAAGATGCGCAGTTTCGCCAGGTCGACCTCCCCTTCCCGCCCGTCCCGCCCCGGCTTGGCCTCCTCGCGGGCCAGCAGCAGTGCCTGGAGGTTGGACTGGGTGCCGCCGGAGGTGAACACGCCGTCGGCGGCCGGTCCGAGGCCGATGCGGCCCGCCGTCCAGTCGATGAGTTTCCGCTCGATGAGGGTGCCGCCGGCCGACTGGTCCCAGGTGTCCAGGGAGGAGTTGACGGCGGAGAGCACGGCCTCGCCGAGCACGGCCGGGATGGCGACCGGGCAGTTGAGGTGGGCGAGGTAGCGGGGGTGGTGGAAGTAGACGGCGTCCCGGAGGTAGACGTCCTCCAGTTCGTCCAGCACGGCGGTGGTGTCGTGGAGCGGCTGGTCGAGGTCGATGCCGTCGATGCGGGGGGAGAGCGCGTCGACGGTGACGCCGGTGAACGGCCGGTCGGTGGTGGCGAGTTTGGCCGCCACCCGCTCGACTCCTTCGGTCACGGAGCGGCGGTAGTGCTCCGCGGTGGTGTCGTTGAGCAGGTGCGAGCGCATGTGGGGGTCCTCCGGTGGGGACGATCCGGTGCGGGAGAGCCGACGGCGTATTACTTAGGCAAGCCTAACCTAAGCAGTGTGCCATGAAACCCCTTCCGCCGTGACGGTGATCACTCCTGTGCCGGGAGTGACCGGGGCCGGCCGGGCGCCGGACTATCCCTGTGCGCGCAGCTGTTCCTCCGTCAGCCCGCGACGCCAGTAGCCCACGAACGTCACCCGCCTGCGGTCGATCCCCCGCTCGCCCACGAAGTGCCGCCGCAGCCGCTTGACGCAGTCCGCCTCCCCGGCGATCCAGACGTACGGCCGCTCGGCGGGCGGGAGTCCGGCGGTGCGGATGCCGTCCAGGGCCACGGGGGAGCCCTGACCGTGCGCAGCCCTGACGAACCACGTGATCTCGGCGTCGGCCTCGGTCGCCAGGTCCTGGACGTCCCCGGCGTGCGGCACCTCCAGCCACACCCGGACGCGGGTGCCGGCCGGGAGGGCCTCCAGGACGGCGGCGGCGGCCGGCAGGGCGGTCTCGTCGGCCCAGAGCAGCACCAGGTCGGTGTCCTCGGGCGGGCGGAAGCGGATCGCGCGGTTGTCGGCGATCGCGGGGCCGAGCAGCAGCACCCGGTCGCCGGCGGCGGCGCGGGCGGCCCAGCGGGAGGCGGGGCCCGCCTCGGCGGACGCGCCGGCCCCCTCGGTGACGCCGTGCAGCACGAAGTCGACGTCGACCTCGGTGGTGTGCCCCCCGGCGTCCGTGCGCAGCCCCCGCAGCGTGTACGAGCGCATCACGGCCCGCACGTCGTCGGGGAGTTCGCGCCACCCCTGCCACCAGTCGTCGCCCAGTTCGAGCGGCACGACCGGCTCGCTCTGCCCCGGATGCGGCAGGAACAGCGACAGGGACTGGTCGCGCCCGTCGGAGCGGAAGTCCCGCAGATCGGGACCCGCGAAGGTGACCCGGACCAGGGACGGACCGAGCCGCCTCACCGTCACGACCTGGAGGGCGAAGAAACGGAACGGGGCGGCTACGGCGGTGGTCACGTGTGGCTCCGGGGGGGGGGAGAGGGGTTCCGGCGGGTGCGGTCAGCCGACCTTCTCGGCCTTCTCGATGGCCTCGGCGAGGTTGTCGAGCAGCGGCGTGCACTTGTCGTAGGACAGGATCGGCTCGGGGGAGCGGGAGATGACCTGGCCGGCCTTGACCGCGGGGAGCTTCTTCCAGGTCGCCTCGGTGATGTCGGCGGGCTGGACGGTCGAGGCGCGGTCGTCCATGATGATGACGTCGGCCGGGTACTTGTCGACGTTCTCCCAGCTCAGCGTCTCGAACCAGCCGCCGGTCGCCTTCTTGGCCTCCTCCGGGGGCTCCACCAGGTTCACACCGAGGGCCTTGAAGTACTCCAGGTCGATGGAGAAGTTGGAGCCGGAGACGTAGAAGACCTCCTGCGCGGCGGAACCGGCCAGCACCCTGATCTCCGGGCGGGACTTCGCGGCCTTGCGCAGCCGCTCGGCGGCGGCCTCGAACTTCTTCTTCGCCTCGACGGCCTTCGTGGCCTTCATGTCGGCGCCCAGCGATTCGGCCAGCTCGGCCATGCGCTGCAGCGGCTCGGGCATCTGGAGGTCGTAGACGGAGATCGCGACGCTCGGGGCGAGCTTGGCGATCTTGTCCTTGGAGGCCTCCGGGACGTACCAGAGCGTCCCGGCGTCGTCGAACGTCGTGGAGATGAGCACCTCGGGCCGGAAGGCCGCGTACTGCTCGACGTTGAAGCTGTCGAACTTGTTGCCGAAGATCGTCAGCTTGCTGACGTCCATGTCGCCGGCCTGGACGTCGGCCTTGCCGTCCGTCGTCGTGGTCGGCCCGAAGACGCCCTTCACCTCGACGCCGTAGTCGTACAGCGCGGCGGCGACGCCGGTGAACGCGACGATGTTCGTCGGCACCTCGTCGAGCTTCACGGTGGTGCCGCGGTCGTCCTTGAAGGACCACGGACCGGACTTCGCCCCGCCGGACCCCGCCGCGTCCGAGCCGCCGCCCTTCGCGTCGTCGTCCCCGCAGGCGGTGAGCACGGCGCCGAGTCCGAGGGCGCCACCGGCGGCGAGCAGTCCCCGACGGGAGAAGCGGGCGGTTCTGGCGTTCGACATGGGAGGTTCTGCTTTCGTGCGTACGGAGCCGTCCTGGGCTGGAAACAGGATTAGGTTAGCCTAACCTCAGAATCTGTCCAGGGGGCGCCGGGTGCGCATTACCCCGCGGCCGGCCGGCGTGCCCGTGCCGAACCGCGGATCGGGCCGCGCGAAGGGACAGCCCTATACCGGGGAGGTCTCGTCCCGGTCCTTGCCGTAGCGGCGGAACGCGGACGTGTCCACCGTCCAGGGGCCGAACGGGACCGTGTCTCCGAAGATGTACGGGTCCTTGTCGCTGTAGTGGTTCCCGCACGGGGAGGAATGCACCTCGATCGTGCCGGTCCGGGGATCGACGATCATGTAGTGCGGAATGCCCATGGCGGGGTACTCGGCGAGTTTTTCGCCGTAGTCGTTGTTCGGGTTGGAGGGAGGGACGATCTCGACGACCGCCAGGACCTGCGTGGCGTCGACGGCGAGGCCCTCCTCGTCGAGCACGGCCTCGGGAATGACGACGGCGTCGGGGCGTCGCATGCGGCCGATCGCGGGGTGTTCGATCTCCGGGCCGTTCGCGCAGATGTAGCCGCGATGGGTGGTGAGGAGTTGCTCGTCCAACTGCTTGCAGATGCGCCGGACGGTGCCCTCGTGACGCTTCGAGGGGCACATCATGGCCAGTATCGGACCTGACGGGCCGACCTCCACGCTCCAGGAACCCTCGAGCTGTTCGGCATGGGCTCCGAGCCGCTCGGCGATCGCGCGCATCTTCGCGTAGTCCATGGATCCAGAGTACTGACGGCTCCGCACGGTGACCGCACGTGCTCGTCACGTGATCGAACCGGTGCCGGGTGCTTCGCCGACGGGCCGGCCGGCGAAGCACCCCGACGGACGCGGGCCGGAACCCGAGGTTCAGCCCGTCAGCCCCAACTCCCGTGCGATCAGCATCCGCTGGACCTCGCTCGTGCCCTCGCCGATCTCCAGGATCTTGGAGTCGCGCCACATACGGGCCACCGGGTACTCGTTCATGAAGCCGTAACCGCCGTGGATCTGGGTGGCGTCGCGGGCGTTGTCCACGGCGACCGTGGACGAGTACAGCTTGGCCAGCGCCGCCTCCTTCTTGAAGGGCTCGCCGGCCACCAGCCGACTGGCCGCGTCGCGCCAGGCGAGGCGGGCCGTGTGGGCCTTCATCTCCATGTCTGCGATCTTGAACTGGATCGCCTGGTTGGCGCCGATCGGCCGCCCGAACGCGTGCCGCTCCCTGGCGTACTTCACCGACTCGTCCACACAGCCCTGCGCCAGACCCGTGCCCAGCGCGGCGATGGCGATGCGGCCCTCGTCCAGGATGCGCAGGAACTGGGCGTAGCCGCGGCCCTCCGCACCGAGGAGGTTGGCGGCCGGGACCCGGACGTCGGCGAAGGACAGCTCCCGCGTGTCCGAGGCGTTCCAGCCGACCTTCGAGTAGGGGGCCGCCACCGTGAAGCCCGGCGTGCCCGACGGGACGATGATCGCCGAGATCAGCGGCCCGCCGTCCGGCTTGCGGCCGGTGACCGCGGTGACCGTGACCAGGCCCGTGATGTCGGTGCCCGAGTTGGTGATGAAGCACTTGGTGCCGTTGATGACCCACTCGTCGGTCGACTCGTCCAGCCGGGCCGTCGTACGGGTCGCGCCCGCGTCGCTGCCGCCGTCGGGCTCGGTCAGGCCGAACGCGCCGAGGACCTCGCCCGAGCACAGACGGGGGAGCCACTCGCGCTTCTGCGCCTCGGTGCCGAAGAGGTGGAGTGGCATCGCGCCCAGGGAGACGCCCGCCTCCAGGGTGATGGCCACCGAGGAGTCGACCCGCGCCAGCTCCTCCAGGGCCACGCCGAGCGCGAAGTAGTCGCCGCCCATGCCGCCGTACTCCTCCGGGAACGGCAGCCCGAACAGGCCCATCCGGCCCATCTCCCGCACGATCTCGTACGGGAACTCGTGCCGCTCGTAGAAGTCACCGATCTTCGGCGCCACCACGTCGTGCGCGAACTCCTCGACCGTGCGGCGGAGGTCTTCCAGTTCGGGGGAGAGCTTGTGGTCCATGTCGTTCACTGCTCCTGGTGGGAGAGGGCTCGTACGGTGCGGGACGGGCTGGGCCGGCCCAGGTGGGCGGCCATCCAGACGCTCGTGGCGACCAGGCGGCCGAGGTCGACCCCGGTGTCGATGCCGAGGCCCCGCAGCATCCACACGAGGTCCTCGGTGGCGAGGTTGCCGGTGGCGGACTTCGCGTACGGGCAGCCGCCGAGGCCGCCTGCGGAGGCGTCGACCGTGCTGACGCCCTGCTGGAGCGCGGCCAGCGTGTTGGACAGGGCCTGGCCGTAGGTGTCGTGGAAGTGCACGCCCAGCGCGGACACGGGCACGCCCGCCCCGGTGAGCGCGGTGAGCAGGGACGTGACGTGGCCCGGGGTCGCCACGCCGACGGTGTCGCCCAGGCTCAGCTCGTCGCAGCCCATGTCCAGCAGGGCCCGGCACACCCTCACCACCTGCGGGAGGGGGACCGCGCCCTCCCACGGGTCGCCGAAGCACATCGACAGGTAGCCGCGGACGTGGACGTCCTGCGCCTTCGCCCGCCGCACCACCGGCTCGAACATCGCCAGCGCCTCGTCCACCGTGCGGTTGAGGTTGGCCCTGGCGAAGGACTCCGTGGCGCTGGCGAAGACCGCCACCCGCCGGGCGCCCAGTGCCAGCGCGCGGGCGAGGCCGCGCTCGTTCGGCACCAGGACGGGCAGCGACACGGGCAGGTCGGACACCGCCGGGTACAGCTCCTCGGCGTCCGCCAGCTGGGGCACCCACTCAGGGTGCACGAAGCTCGTCGCCTCGATGGTGGTCAGGCCCGTGCCGGCCAGGCGGCGGACGAACTCCGCCTTGACGGCCGTCGGCACGGTCGCCTTCTCGTTCTGCAGCCCGTCGCGCGCGCCGACCTCGTGGATGCGCACCCGCGCGGGCAGGCCCTCGGCCGGTACGACCATGGGCAGGGCCGGTTCCGGGGCGTTCATGCCGTCTCCTCCTCCACGGGGGCGACGACCGCCAGCACCTGGTCCATCGCGACCGTGGTGCCCGGGGCCACGTCCAGTTCGGTGACCGTGCCGGCGTGCGGGGCGGAGACGACGTGCTCCATCTTCATCGCCTCCACCACCAGCAGGCTCTGGCCCGCGCTCACCTCGTCGCCGACGGCGACCTTCACCACCGTCACCGTGCCGGGCATCGGCGCGGTCAGCGAGTCGGCGCCCGCCCGGCCGGCGCGGCTGAGGGACGCGACGACCGGATCGTGGTCGCGTACGTGCCAGGCGTCGCCGTCCCGGCCCAGCCAGGTGCCGTCCGGCAGGGCGGCGAAGGTGTGGGTGACACCGTCGAGCGTGCAGGCGAACCGGTGCTCGCCCACCGGGCCCGCGGACGCCCGCACCGGGGCGCCGGCGCCCGGCAGCAGCAGTTCCGTCCCGCCGTCCGCCGTGCGGCGCACGCGCACGGTCACCGGGTCGTGGCCCGCCACCCGCAGGTGGTGCACCGTCCACGCCCGCTCGCCGCCCATCCGCCAGCCGTCGGCGGCGGCGAACGGGTCGGCCCAGCCGGATCCGTCGGCGGGCTGCCGGAGGGAAGCCTGGCGCAGCAGCGCCGCCGCCGCGTACGCCTCCGCCGGCACCCCGTCCGCCACGAGCCCGTCCACCTCGCGCTCGACCAGCCCGGTGTCCAGGTCGCCGCCGACCACCGCCGGATGCGCCAGCAGCCGCCGCAGGAACCCGGCGTTGGTCCGCACGCCCAGCGTCACCGTCTCCGCCAGCGCCGCGCGGAGCCTGCGCAGTGCGGTCGCGCGGTCGGGGCCGTACGCGATCACCTTGGAGAGCATCGGGTCGTAGAGGCTGCCGACCTCCGTGCCCTCGCTCAGCCCGGAGTCGGTGCGCACCCCGTCGCCCTGCGGTTCGCGCAGCCTCAGCACCGTGCCGCCGGAGGGGAGGAAGCCGCGCGCCGGGTCCTCCGCGCAGACACGGGCCTCGACCGCGTGGCCGGTGAGCCGGATGTCGTCCTGCCCGAAGCCGAGCGGCTCGCCCGCCGCCACCCGGAGCTGCCACTCCACCAGGTCCAGCCCCGTGACCAGCTCGGTGACCGGGTGCTCCACCTGGAGGCGGGTGTTCATCTCCATGAAGTAGTACGACGAGGGGTCGTCGCCCGGGACGATGAACTCCACCGTGCCCGCGCCCCGGTAGCCGCAGGAGCGGGCCGCCTGGACCGCCGCCTCGCCCATCGCGGCCCGGGTCCCCTCGTCGAGGAGCACGCTGGGCGCCTCCTCGATGATCTTCTGGTGGCGGCGCTGGAGGGAGCACTCCCGCTCACCCAGGTGGACGACGCCCCCGTGGCCGTCGGCCAGTACCTGGATCTCGATGTGCCGGGGGCGGTCGATCCACCGCTCGACCAGCAGCGTGTCGTCGCCGAAGGAGGCGCGGGCCTCACGGCGGGCGGCGGCGATCTCGTCGGCCAGCGCCGAGGCGTCCCGCACCAGGCGCATGCCCTTGCCGCCACCGCCCGCGGACGGCTTCAGCAGCACCGGCATCCCGATCTCGCGGGCGGCCCCGGCGAGCTGCTCGTCCGTCAGCCCGCTGCCGCTGGAGCCGGGCACCACCGGCACCCCGGCCGCCTTCACCGTCTCCTTCGCGCGGATCTTGTCGCCCATCAGGGCGATCGCGTCCGCCGGGGGCCCGATGAACACCAGCCCCGCCTCCTCGCACGCCCGCGCGAAGGCGGCGTTCTCGGCGAGGAAGCCGTACCCGGGGTGGACCGCCTGCGCGCCGGTGCGGGCGGCGGCCCGCAGCAGCCGCTCCACCGACAGATAGCTCTCCGAGGCCGGCGCCGGCCCGATCCGCACCGCCGTGTCGGCCTCCCGGACGTGCCGGGCGCCGGCGTCCGCGTCGGAGTGCACGGCCACCGAGCGCACGCCCATCGACCGCAGGGTGCGGATGACGCGGACCGCGATCTCGCCCCGGTTGGCCACCAGTACCGTCTCGAACATCTGCTCAGTCATCGTCAGGGGTCCCCTCACATCCGGAAGACGCCGAACTGGGGCTCACCCAGGGGCGCGTTGGCGCACGCGGTCAGGGCCAGGCCCAGCACCCGCCGGGTCTCCAGCGGGTCGATCACGCCGTCGTCCCAGAGGCGGGCCGTCGCGTAGTAGGCGTTCCCCTGGCGCTCGTACTGGGCGCGGATCGGGGCCTTGAAGGCGTCCTCCTCCTCGGCCGGCCACTCCTCGCCGCGCGCCCGGAGCTGGTCCCGCTTGACGGTCGCGAGGACGGAGGCCGCCTGCTCGCCGCCCATCACCGAGATCTTGGCGTTGGGCCACATCCACAGGAACCTGGGCGAGTACGCCCGCCCGCACATCGAGTAGTTGCCCGCCCCGTACGACCCGCCGACCACCACCGTCAGCTTCGGTACGCGCGTGCAGGCGACCGCCGTGACCATCTTGGCGCCGTGCTTGGCGATGCCGCCCGCCTCGTAGTCCCGGCCCACCATGAAGCCCGAGATGTTCTGCAGGAACACCAGCGGGATGCCGCGCTGGTCGCACAGCTCGATGAAGTGGGCGCCCTTCTGCGCGGACTCGGAGAAGAGGATGCCGTTGTTGGCGACGATGCCCACCGGGTGGCCGTGGATCCGGGCGAAGCCGGTGACCAGGGTCTGCCCGAACTCCGACTTGAACTCCGCGAAACGGGAGCCGTCGGTGATCCGCGCGATGATCTCGCGTACGTCGTAGGGCGTGCGGGAGTCGACCGGCACCGCCCCGTACAGCCCCGCCGGGTCCACCTCGGGCTCGACGGCCTGCTCCACCCGCCAGGGGAGCGGCCCCCGCGCGGGAAGCGTGGAGACGATGTCCCGCACGATCCGCAGTGCGTGCGCGTCGTCCTCCGCGAGGTGGTCGGTGACGCCCGAGACCCGTGCGTGGACCTCGCCGCCGCCCAGCTCCTCCGCCGTGACCACCTCGCCGGTGGCCGCCTTCACCAGCGGCGGGCCGCCCAGGAAGATCGTGCCCTGGTTCCGGACGATCACCGCCTCGTCGCTCATCGCCGGGACGTACGCGCCGCCCGCCGTGCACGAGCCGAGCACCGCCGCGATCTGCGGGATGCCGGCGCCGGACATCCGGGCCTGGTTGTAGAAGATCCGTCCGAAGTGGTCCCGGTCCGGGAACACCTCGTCCTGCATCGGCAGGAACGCGCCGCCGGAGTCCACCAGGTAGACGCAGGGGAGCCGGTTGTCGAGGGCCACCTCCTGGGCGCGCAGGTGCTTCTTCACCGTCATCGGGTAGTACGTGCCGCCCTTGACGGTGGCGTCGTTGGCCACGACCACGCACTCCCGGCCGGCGACCCGCCCGATCCCGGCGATCACGCCGGCCGCCGGGGCCTGCCCCTCGTACATCCCGTCGGCCGCCAGCGGGGCCAGCTCCAGGAAGGGCGATCCGGGGTCGAGGAGCGTGTCCACGCGCTCGCGCGGGAGCAGCTTCCCGCGCGCGGTGTGCCGTGCCCGCGCCCGCTCGCCGCCGCCGAGCGCCGCCGCGGCCAGCTTGCCGCGCAGCTCCTCGACGAGGGCGCGGTGCGCCTCCTCGTTGGCCCGAAAGGCCTCCGACGCGGGACCGTCCCCCACGCTCGAAAGAACTCGCGCGGGGGCACCCCCGTCGCTGTGAAGCTCCGGTGCCTCATGCATCCTGCGGGTCCCCTCACCTTGTTAATGAGCGTTAACGCATTTTCCCCAGGTTAACGACCGCTAACCTCCCTGTCTAGAATCGTCCTCATGACCGCCAGAACCGACGCCCCCACCCGCCGCGAGCAGATCCTCAAGGAGGCCGCGCGGCTCTTCGCCGAACGCGGCTTCCACGGCGTCGGGGTCGACGAGATAGGCGCCGCGGTCGGTATCAGCGGGCCCGGGCTCTACCGGCACTTCGCGGGCAAGGACGCGATGCTCGCGGAGCTGCTGGTGGGGATCAGCGGGCGGCTGCTGACCGGCGCGAAGCGGCGCCTGGAGGAGGCCCGGGGGGTGTCGGCCCCCGAGGTGGTCCTCGACTCGCTGATCGAGGGGCACATCGACTTCGCGCTCGACGACCGCCCCCTCATCACCCTGCACGACCGGGAGCTGGACCGCCTCCGGGACACCGACCGCAAGCTGGTCCGCCAGCTGCAGCGGCAGTACGTCGAGCTGTGGGTGGAGGTGGTCCGCGAGCTGTACCCGCAGCTGGCCGAACCGGTGGCCCGCTCGGCGGTCCACTCGGTGTTCGGCCTGCTCAACTCCACCCCGCACCTGACCCGCCCCGGCTCCCTGCCCGGTCGTGCGGGCACCGCCGAGCTGCTGCACCGGATGGCCCGGGGCGCGTTCGAGGCGGCGGTCTCGCCGTGACCCCGGCGGAGTGACGAGCGTTACGGGGACCCCGCTCTGGACGGCTGTGGATACTCGCCGGTACCTTTGATCTGAGCAAGCGCTTAGACATGCCCAGGTTCTGGAGGTGGCGGACAGTGCGCCGTACGGTTTTCAACGAGGATCACGAGGCGTTCCGGGAGACCATCCGCGCCTTCATCGAGGCCGAGGTCGTCCCCGTCTACGACGAGTGGTTCGCGGCGGGCCAGGCACCCCGCGACTTCTACTACAAGCTCGGTGAGCTGGGCGTCTTCGGCATCAGCGTGCCCGAGGAGTTCGGCGGCGCGGGCATGGACACCCACAAGTTCGAGGCCGTCCTCTACGAGGAGACCGCCCGCGCGGGCGTCCAGTTCGGCGGCTCCGGCGTGCACGTGCTGCTCGCCCTCCCGTACATCAAGATGCTGGCCACCGACGAGCAGAAGAAGCGCTTCCTGCCGAAGTTCGTCACCGGCGAGGAGATGTGGGCCATCGCGATGACCGAGCCGGGCACCGGCTCCGACCTCGCGGGCATGAAGACCACCGCCAAGCTCAGCGAGGACGGCACGCACTACGTCCTCAACGGCGCCAAGACCTTCATCACCGGCGGCGTCCACGCCGACAAGGTGATCGTCTGCGCCCGCACCGCCGCCCCGACGGCCGAGGACCGCCGCCACGGCATCTCCCTGTTCGCCGTGGACACCAAGTCCGAGGGCTACTCCGTGGGCCGCAAGCTCGACAAGCTCGGCCTGAAGACCTCCGACACCGCCGAGCTGGCGTTCGTCGACGTCAAGGTGCCCGTCGAGGACCTGCTCGGCGAGGAGAACAAGGGCTTCCACTACCTCGGCCACAACCTGGCCTCCGAGCGCTGGGGCATCGCCTTCGGCGCCTACGCGCAGGCCAAGGCCGCCGTCCGGTTCGCCAAGCAGTACGTGCAGGAGCGCACCGTCTTCGGCAAGCCGGTCGCCCACTTCCAGAACACCAAGTTCGAGCTGGCCGCCTGCCAGGCCGAGGTGGACGCCGCCGAGGCCGTCGCCGACCGTGCCACCGAGGCCCTGGACGCCGGCGAGCTCACCCCCGCCGAGGCCGCCAGCGCCAAGCTGTTCTGCACCGAGGTCGCCCACCGCGTCATCGACCGCTGCCTCCAGCTGCACGGCGGCTACGGCTACATGAACGAGTACCCGATCGCCCGCCTGTACGCGGACAACCGCGTCAACCGCATCTACGGCGGCACCAGCGAGATCATGAAGTCGATCATCGCCAAGGACATGGGGCTGTAAGGTCCCGGAAATCCCTGCCGTATACAACTGACCCATGAGTCAGGCACTACAGGACCTCCTCGATCTGCTCGACCTCGAGCAGATCGAGGAGAACATCTTCCGCGGTCACTCCCGCAGCGCCGTCGTCCCCCGCGTCTTCGGCGGGCAGGTCGCGGCGCAGGCGCTGGTCGCCGCCGGGCGGACCGTCCCCGAGGACCGGCCCGCCCACTCCCTGCACGCGTACTTCCTGCGCCCCGGCGACCCCGGCGCCCCGATCGTCTACACCGTCGACCGGATCCGCGACGGCCGCTCCTTCACCACCCGGCGGGTGGTCGCGGTCCAGCACGGAAAGCCGGTCTTCCACCTCTCGGCGTCCTTCCAGACGTACGAGGAGGGCCTGGACCACCAGGACCCGATGCCGCCCTCCCCCGACCCGGCCACGCTGCCCACGTCGCAGGAGCGCCTGCGCGGGTACGCCCACCTCGCGCCCGAGGTCGTGGAGCGCTTCCTGGAGGCCCGCGCCGCCGTCGACCTGCGCTACGTCGACGAGCCGCCCTACGGCCGCTTCGGTGAACCCCGCGAACCCCACTCCCAGGTGTGGTTCCGCACCGACGGCAAGCTCGCGGACGACCCTCTGCTGCACGTCGTCCTCGCCACGTACGTCTCCGACATGACGCTGCTGGACTCCGTCCTCCTCGCCCACGGCCGCGGCGGCTGGGCCGTCGGCGACGTCGTCGGCGCCTCCCTGGACCACGCGATGTGGTTCCACCGCCCGTTCCGCGCCGACGAGTGGCTCCTGTACGACCAGCAGTCCCCGTCGGCCCACGGCGGCCGCGGCCTCGGTCAGGCCCGCATCTACACCCAGGACGGCCGCCTGGCGGTCTCGGTCATCCAGGAGGGCGTGGTCCGGGTCCCGCGCCCCTGAGCCGGCTCCGGACGCCCCCTCCCTTCCGCATGACGCGCGCAAGCGGCCCCCGCACATGTCCCGCGCGGGGGCCGCACGGCTGTCCGCGTCCCAGTCGACCGTTCCAGGCGGTCGGTATCCGCGCTGGTCAGAGGCCGTCCCAGCGTTCCGGCGTCCCGCGATGGGCGTTCGATGTGGCGGGCGGGACGGATCACGGCACAAGCTGCGGTCATCCCGGCAGCCCGCCGGCCGATCCACCACGTCACACCACGGAGACCACCATGCGTTCACGCTTCGCCACCCGCTCCTCCCGCCTCGCCCTGGCCGCCGTCGCCGCGCTCGCCCTCGGCGGCGCCGCCACCGCCACGGCCGCCGCCGACAGCGACGGCTTCACCACCCGGCCCTGCGCGACCAGCGACCTGACCTTCAAGGTCACGCCCGAGACGCAGGCGGGCGGCTACTACCTGATCACCGCCAAGGCCAGGCCCGGCATCATCTGCCACCTGGAGGGCGTGTTCCCCTCCGCCTCCTTCGGGTCCCACCCCGACACCGAGGTCTCGCCCGCCGAGCACAGCGTCAGCGAGGACGTCGTCCTCGCCGGCTCCGCCGTCGCCTACGCCGGCATCAACCCCAAGTCCACCGGCAACGACAACGGCGTGCAGTTCGACCGGCTCCACCTCTCGGTCGCCGGCGACGAGGAGAACTCCGTCACGCTCCGCCTCCCCGACACCGCCACGGTCGACCGGCCGATCGCCACCAACTGGCACGCCGACCGCGCCGACGCCGTCCCGTTCGCCGGCTGACCCCCGCCTCCACCGGCCGCCCCGTCGGCCGGGCGCGTCCCCCGCGCCCGGCCGACGGGGCGTCTCACTGCGCCAGACCGGCCTCCGCCAGCAGGTACGCCGTCATCGGGTCGTAGTGGCGGGGGCTGGTGACGTGGTCGTCGAGGGGGACCGTGACCTGGACGGTGCCCTCGGACTCGGCGACGAAGAGGGCCGGGTCGTTGCAGTCGGCGTAGCCGACGCTGTCCACGCCGTACTGCCCCGCCGCACCCGCCCAGCCGTGGTCGGCGACGACCAGGTCGGGCAGCGGGCGGCCCTCGCGCTCCAGGGCGGTCAGGACGGCCTTCATCGGCTCACCGGAGTGGGTGTGCCACAACGTGGCGCCGTGCTCCAGCACCGCCACGTCCGCGAACTGCATCACGTAGCCCTCGTCCGTGGTCAGTCCGTCCGGGACGACCACGATCTCGCAGCCGGCGGCCCGCAGCGCGGCGGCCGTCGCCCGGTGCACGTCCAGCAGCCCGCCCGGGTGACCGGTCGCGAACAGCACCCGCTGCCGCCCGTCCGCCGCCTTGCGCAGCCGCCCGGCCATGCGCTCGAGCCCGGCCACGGTCAGCTCCGGGTCGATGGTGTCCTGCCCGTGCCGGTACTCGGGGTCGTCGTTGACGCCGACCCGCTCCGCCATCACCGCCAGCACGTCCTGCTCGTCGGTCCAGCGGTCGCCGAGCTCCAGGCCGAGCCAGAAGTGGCGGTCGCCGTTCGACAGTTTGCGGTAGTGCGAGAGGTTGTTCTCGCGCGGCGTGGCGACATCGCCCGCGATACGCGTGGCGACCAGGTGTTCGACGAGTTGGGCGCGGCTGGGTGTCCCGGGTATCGGCATGCCCCCATTGTGGGGCAGCGCCCCGGGGGCGTCCCTGGGATATCGCACGCTGGGACGTGCGTCACGTACTCAGTCGACTCCGTACGGCTACGGGGGTCCCTCACGTCCGATACAGCGCGACTCCGTACGGCTACGGGGGTCCCTCACGTCCGGCGCAGCGCGAACCACAGCTCCATCCGCACGTCCGGGTCGTCCAGGTCCGCCTCCAGCAGCGCCGCGCACCGCGCGACGCGCTGCCGCACGGTGTTGCGGTGCACCGACAGCGCCACCGCCGTACGGTCCCAACTGCCGTGCAGGGAGAGCCAGGTGCGCAGGGTGTCCGTGAGGGCGGGAGCGGCCGCTATCGGCGCGAGCAGCGCCCGGGCGTGGGCGTCCGCGTCGTGCGGCGGGACGAGGTCGGCGAGGGCGGGGCGGTCACCGTGCCGGAGCAGCGGGACGCGGGTGGCGCGGGCCCGGGCCAGGGCGCGGGCGGCCCGGGTGTCGGCGTCCGGCCAGTCGGGCGGGGCGGCGGTCGTGCTGACGCCGAGGGTCCAGCCCGGCAGCGGTTCCACGGGCCGGTCGGCCGGCACCAGCACGCGTACGGTCCCGCCCGCCGGGTCGACCAGTGCCGACCCGAGTGCGGTGCCCAGCGCGGAGGCGGCCAGGGGGTCCGGTGCCGTGGGGCCGTCCGGCCGGGCGTGTACGACGTGCCACCGCTCCCCGCCGAGCAGGGGGGCCACGTCCCGGGGCGGGCTGCCCAGCAGCAGCCGTACGAGCGCGGAGGAGTGGGCCGTGGCGGTGGCGCTCTGTCGCCGGCCGGTGAGGAGGGAGAGCAGGGCGGCCGCGACGGAGGCGATGGTGTGGTCGCCGGGGGTGCGGTGCGGTGAGGCCACGCCGAGCACGAAGCCGGTGCCGAGGGCGTAGGCGGCGAGGTGGGTGCCGTCGACCGTGTCGCTGGCGGAGGCGGGGGCCGGGCCGGGGGCCACCGGCCGGCGTGCGCCGGGCGCCTCCCCCGCTCCCGACTCGGCTCGGGCGGGGGGACCCCCGTCGCCCGCCCTCCCCCGCCCCCGGCCCCGCTCGAGCGGGGGGACGCCCCCCGTCGGGACCCCCGTCGTCCCCGGGGGCGCCTCCCCGGCCTTCCGGGCTCCGGGGGAGGTGTGACGGCCCGCAGCCACGTCGGTCGTGCCGGGGCGCACCACCCCGGCCAGGTCGGTCAGGGCCTGTCCTGCCCCGGGGGGCGGGGTGGTTCCCGAGGTGGCGAACTCGGTGGTGTCCGGGGCGAACAGGACGGCCCAGCCGCCGATCCGCTGGGCCAGCTGGTGGAGCACCGGCCGCAGCGGGTCCGGGCGGGCGGCGGCGGTGGCGAGGCTCTGCTGGGCCTCCGCGACCCGGCGCAGCTCCGCCGTGCGGGCCTGCGCCATCAACTGCCAGACCGCCCGCGCCACCCCCGAGAAGGTGGTCCGCGGCGGTACCTCGAGCAACGGCAGCCCGTGCATCTCGCACGCTTCCACCAGTGCTTCCGGCACCGCCTTGTGGACCGGCGCCAGACCGAAACCGAGCGCCGCCCCGCCGGCCGCCACGATCCGCGAGACATACGCGTCGAAGTACCCCGCGCCCGCCCCCTCCGGGACGTGCACCCCCGCCGAGAGCAGCAGCTCCCCGCCCAGCAGGTACGGGTACGGGTCCGCCATCTCCGAGGCGTGCGCCCAGTGCACCACGGTGCCGGGGTCGTCGGGCCCCGCGATCCGGCGCAGGCCGAGGTCCGCGCGGGCCAGCAGGGCCTCCAGGGGCACGGGAGGCGTGGGCGGAACCATGGGGTCCGACATGTTGGACACTTCCTCCATTCCATGCGGTGGGAATGGAGGAAACGTACACTTCGCAGATGCTTTCCGCCCCCTTATGGTCGGGACAGACCGGCAGCCCGCGGGTACGGGCGCATGCATGAGCCAAGGCGAAGAGCAGGAAAGAAGGCAGTCCCATGAGCAGCACCGAGACGCCCCGCGGCCCCGTCGACTCCTCCCGCGTCCCGCGGTACGCCGGGCCCGCGACCTTCGCCCGGCTGCCCCGGCTCGACGAGGTCGGCCGCGCCGACGTCGCCGTGGTGGGCGTGCCGTTCGACTCGGGCGTCTCCTACCGGCCGGGCGCCCGCTTCGGCGGCAACGCCATCCGTGAGGCGTCCCGGCTGCTGCGCCCCTACAACCCCGCGCAGGACGCCTCCCCCTTCGCCCTCGCCCAGGTGGCGGACGGCGGCGACATCGCCGTGAACCCGTTCGACATCAACGAGGCCGTGGAGACGGTCGAGGCCGCCGCCGACGACCTCCTCGGCACCGGCGCCCGCCTGATGACCCTGGGCGGCGACCACACCATCGCCCTGCCGCTGCTCCGCTCGGTCGCGAGGAAGCACGGCCCCGTCGCCCTGCTCCACTTCGACGCCCACCTCGACACCTGGGACACCTACTTCGGCGCCGAGTACACCCACGGCACCCCGTTCCGCCGCGCGGTGGAGGAGGGCGTCCTCGACACCTCCGCCCTCTCCCACGTCGGCACCCGCGGGCCGCTCTACGGCAAGCAGGACCTCACCGACGACGAGAAGATGGGCTTCGGCATCGTCACCTCCGCCGACGTCTACCGCCGGGGCGCCGACGAGGTCGCCGACCAGCTCCGCCAGCGCATCGGCGACCGCCCGCTGTACATCTCCGTCGACATCGACTGCCTGGACCCGGCGCACGCCCCCGGCACCGGCACCCCCGAGGCCGGCGGCATGACCTCCCGCGAGCTGCTGGAGATCCTGCGCGGACTCGCCTCCTGCAACCTGGTCTCCGCGGACGTCGTCGAGGTGGCCCCCGCGTACGATCACGCCGAGATCACCTCGGTCGCCGCGTCCCACACGGCGTACGAGCTGACCACGATCATGTCCCGTCGGATTGCAGAGGCCCGCACGCAGTGACTCACGACCACGACCTGGTGCTCCGCCCGACCGCCGCGCAGACGGAGGCCGCGCTGAACCCCCCCTCCGGCCGCAACGGCGGGGACCTGGTCGTGGAGACCCTGGCCGGGCTCGGCGCGACCACCGTCTTCGGCCTGCCCGGCCAGCACGCCCTCGGCGTGTTCGACGCCCTGCGCCGCTCCGACCTGCGTTACATCGGTCTGCGCGTGGAGAACAACGCCGGTTTCGCGGCGGACGCCTACGGCCGGATCACCGGCGAGGCCGCCCCGCTGCTGCTGTCGACCGGTCCGGGAGCCCTCACCTCCCTGGCCGCGCTCCAGGAGGCGGCGGCGGCCTCCGCCCCCGTGCTGGCGATCGGCAGCCAGGTCCCGACGGCCGGGCTCGGCGGCGGGCGCCACGGCTACCTGCACGAACTCCCCGACCAGTCGGCCTCGTTCCGGGGCGTGGTCAAGTCCGTGCACACGGTCCGTACGCAGTCCCAGATCCCGTCCGCGATCGCGGAGGCGTGGAAGTCGGCGCTGACCGTCCCGCACGGCCCCGTGTGGGTGGAGATCCCGCAGGACGTCCTGCTCGCCCAGACGGTCCTGCCCGTGGTGACGGCGATGGACGCCACTCCGGACGAACTGCCCCCACGCCCCGAACTCACCGCGCTCGCCGCCCACCTGCTGGCGAACGCCGCCCGTCCCGCGATCATCGCCGGCGGGGGAGTGGTCCGCTCGGACGCCTCCGGCAAGCTGCGGCAGCTCGCCGAGCGCATCCAGGCCCCGGTCGTCACCACCCCCGGCGGCAAGGGCGCCTTCCCCTGGACGCACCCGCTGTCGCTGCAGTCCTGGCTGGAGGACCGCCACACCACCGACTTCCTTCAGGACGCGGACGTCCTGCTGGTCGTCGGCTCCGGCCTCGGCGAGCTCTCCTCCAATTACCACACCTTCAGGCCCCGCGGCCGGGTGATCCAGATCGAGGCCGACCTCGGCAAACTGGAGTCCAACCATCCGGGCCTCGGCATCCACGCCGACGCCCGCCTCGCGCTCCAGGCACTCCTCGAGACGGTGGAGCCGCGCGAGGACACGACGGCCCCCGAGCGGGTACGGGGGGTCCTGGACCGGGTCCGTGAGCGCATCGCCGCCCAGGAACTCACCCTGGAGCAGCAGGTGCTGACGGCGGTCCGCCGCGCCCTGCCCACCGGCTCGCCGTCCTTCTGGGACATGACGATCCTGACGTACTGGGCCTGGTCCGCCTTCGACGCCATGGGCCCCAACCACCTGCACTCCGCGCAGGGCGCCGGCGGCCTCGGCTACGGCTTCCCGGCCGCCCTCGGCGCGGCCGTCGCCGATCCGACCCGCCCGGTGCTCGCGGTCTCCGGCGACGGCGGAGCCCTGTACTCCGTCGCCGAACTGGCCACCGCCCGCCAGCACGACCTGGACGTCACCTGGCTGATCGTCGACGACGGCGGCTACGGCATCCTGCGCGAGTACATGACCGACGCCTTCGGGGAACCCACGGCGACGGAACTGATCCGCCCCGACTACGTGGCCTTGGCGGAGTCCTTCGGCGTGCCGGGGCTGCGGACCGGCCCCGAAACCCTGGAACGGGACCTCGCGAACGCCCTGGCGACCCCGGGTCCGTCGGTGGTCGTCCTCCCCGCCGTGCTGCGGATGTTCGCCCCGACCCACAGGAAGTGATCGTCGAGGCCCGCCCGGGGTCCGGGCGGGCCTCGAACCCCAGGGTCTACCAGGGGTACATGATCACGTGGTTGCCCTCCTGCACGCAGTTGAAGCCCGTCAGCCACCCCTTCTGCGCCAGCTGGTTCCCGAGCGTCTGGCACTCCAGGAAGGAGTCGGTGTAGTGCGGGAGCAGCCTCGTCTCGGCGGTGGCCGAGCCGGCCAGCGGAAGCGCGACTGCCGCGAGAGCCACGGCCCCTACGAGTGCAGTGCGGGTGGCGCGCGGTTTCCTCATGGTCCTACCCCTTCGACGTGTCCGATGACGAGGGAAACCCTCTGGTGGCCATGACAACAGCGCCGCCACGGGGAAGGATCACGAACCACTGATCATTAAGAATTTCGCCGTTCGTGCGTCACCGGCGCGCCGCACGGTGACGCCCGGGTGTCCGCGGCACCTCGTCGCCACCGTCACCCCCGGGCCGGCGACGGGGCCGCGGTCGTCGTCGGCGGGACCGACCGGTGGAGGCGCACGGCGCCCGGCGTGCAGCCGCCGGACCGCTGGCACCGGACCGGGGCCGGGGAGCGAACACCGGCACGGGGTCGTTCGGGGCCCGGGAGTCCGCACGCCCCCGGACCGGGTCCGCCGGTCAGCAGTCGTCCGGGCCGACGCCGTCGATGCGTCGGAAGACGCGGCACACGGCGGTGCGAGTCGAGCGGGACGAGGTGGAGCGGCCGTTCGTCGAGCAGCCCGTCGCGATGCCGGAAGCGTGTGCGGGGGACAGGAACGACACGCTCGACGTCCCCGGGCGGGCCTGCGTCCGCCCGGGGGAATCCTGATGGCCTCACCCCAGCAACTCGCCGAACTCCTTCCTGTCGTGGGCGAGGCGCTCGGCGTAGCCCGTCGAGAAGGCCGCCTGCTCGCCGGGCCCCATGGTGGCGTGGGGCGGGCGGGACGGCGGCAGGAGGTCCGGGAGTTCGCGGTAGACGGTCACCGCGGCCTTCCAGTGTTCGCCTCCCCGGCTTCTCGCCCGGAGGAGATGGGCCGCCAGGTGGGACAGCTCCTCGTCCAGCAGTCGCTCCGGGACCCTCTTGGAGAGGAACTCCCCGGGCCGGGAGGCGATCCCTCCGACGTGGCCAGGAGCCGTAGCGTCCAGAGCGCGGCGAGGAGTCGTCCCGAAAGGGTGTGGGCGGTCGGTGTCGCGTCGGCCATGAGGAAGTCTGCCCCGGTTCCGGCACCGGCCACCCTGCCGGCCGGTGCCGGTGCCGGTGCCGGCACCGGTGCCGGAAGGGGTGTCCGGTCTACCAGATCGCCTCGACCCACTCCGGGTGGTCGATGAACGGGTTGCGGTTGTGCTGGTACGAGTCGTGGATGACGTCGTTGCGGCGCTTCTCGAACGCGCTCGGCGGGTCCTGTCGGTGCCACTGCTTCAGGACCGAGAGGCGGCCGTGGTACGGGTTGCTGCCGTTGGTGACGGTGTCGTTGGGCTCCAGGTCGGGCCAGCCGTCGGTGCCCTCGTAGCGGACGGCCATGTAGAGGATCATGCGGGCCACGTCGCCCTTGACCGCGTCGCGCGGTTCGAAGGAGTCGGAGTCGGTCAGGCTGCCGCCGCCGTCGGTGAACGAGCCGCCGCCGTTGTCGAAGTCCTTGTTCCCGCGGATGGAGTTGACCCGGACGTCCTCGGGGCGCAGGTGGTGCAGGTCGGTGCCGGGACCGGTGGAGGTGCCGAAGTCGCCGTGGGACTTGGCCCACACGTGCTCGCGGTTCCAGTCGCCCATGTCCCCGCCGTTGAGGGACTTGCTGCGGGAGATGCCCGAGTACAGCAGGATCACGTTGTTGCTGTTGTGCGGGTCCTGGTCGGTGACCTTCAGGGCGTTCCAGACGGCCGAGTACGAGATCTTCGTCTGGTCGCTGATGATCGTGTGCAGGGAGTCCTTCAGCGCCGCGCCGGACTTGCCGATCGCGGCGGCGTAGTACGTGTCGTCGTAGGCGGTGGTCGCGGCGCCGGCGGAGGGGGCGTTCAGCGCGGGGACGGCGAGGCCGACCAGGACGGCCGAGGTGGCCAGGGCGAGGCTCTTCCAGCGACGGCGTATGTGTGCCACGGGCATGGGGACGTCCGATCTACGCGAGTTGATTGAGCGGCCGGACGGAAGAGTGACATGGACATGTATGCGTAGGGGTGAAGAGGAGGTGTCGGTCATGTGTCGGTGGGCGGTGACCGGCCGTCACCCGGCCGTCCTACGGTGACGGCATGCGCCTGAGAACCCTTCTCGCCACCGCCGCCGCCCTCACCGCCGCGACCTGCCTGACCGCCGCAGGGCCGGCCCACGCCCAGCAGGACGGGACGCGCCACGCCTGCTCCTCGTCCGTCTCCGTCGACCGCTTCTCCGACGCGCTCGACAAGACGACGTACGACGGCACCTACGTCGGCAACCTCTCCGCCCTCGCCCCGGACCGCCACCGCACGATCGCCGCCCTCTCGGACCGGTCCGCCCTGTTCCGGCTGGACGCGCGGACCCTGCGGCCCGAGGGCGTGGTCCCGCTCGCCGACGAGAAGGGGGCCGCGCTCGACTCCGAAGGACTGGTCGTCGACCGGGACGGAACGTATCTGGTCTCCTCCGAGACCGAGCCCACCGTGCGCCGCTACTCCCGTGACGGGAAGATCCTCGACCGGCTCCCCGTGCCCGAGGAGCTCGGCACCCGCGCCCGTGCCAACGGCAGCTTCGAGGGGCTGACCCTCCTCCCCGGCGGCCGCACGCTGGTCGCGTCGATGGAGTACCCCCTCACCGGCGACCCCGCCGACCAGGTCCGTCTCCAGACCTGGCAACGCACCGCCCACGGCGGCTTCCGGCCCGGCGCCCAGTACACCTACCGCGTCGACCGGGGCCTCGGCGTCACCGAGGTCACCGCCACCCCCGACGGCCGCCTGCTCGTCCTGGAGCGCGGTTTCACCTCCGGCGTCGGCAACACCGTCCGGCTCTACCTGGCCGGCCGGCACGGCACCGCGTACGACAAGACCCTGCTCGCCGACCTCGCCGACTGCCCCTCCCTCGGCGCCACCGCCAAGCAGCCCCAGCCCAACCCCCTCCTCGACAACATCGAGGGCATGGTGGTCACGGGCCGCGGCCACGGCCGGCTGAAGGTGCTCCTGGTCAGCGACGACAACCAGAACGAGAGCCAGACCACCCGCTTCTACGCTCTGCGCGTACGCCTCTGAACACGGCGGAGGGATGAAATCCACCGCCGGCCGCGTTGGTGCCTTCCGGTAGATCAGGACGATCGGAGGGCACCCGCGTGACACCGCAACGGGGATGGGCACGGCGACTGGCCGCATATGCGTGGCGGCATCCCAGGGACGTGGTCCTCGCGCTGGGCTCCTCCCTCGGCGGCATGGCCGTCATGGCCCTGGTCCCGCTGATCACCAAAGTGATCATCGACGACGTCATCGGCGACGGGACCAGGTCCATGGCCACCTGGGCCGGTCTGCTCGTCGGCGCCGCGCTCGCCGTCTACGTCCTCACCTACGTCCGCCGCTACTACGGCGGCCGGCTCGCCCTCGACGTCCAGCACGACCTGCGCACCGAGATGTACGGGACGATCACCCGGCTCGACGGCAGACGCCAGGACGAGCTGTCCACCGGGCAGGTCGTGGGACGCGCCACCAGCGACCTCCAGCTGATCCAGAGCCTGCTCTTCATGCTGCCGATGACCATCGGCAACCTCCTGCTGTTCCTGATCTCCCTCGTGATCATGGCGTGGCTGTCGCTGCCGCTCACCGCCGTCGCCCTCGCCGTCGCCCCCGCCCTGTGGTGGATCGCCAAGCACAGCCGCACCCGGCTGCACCCCTCCACCTGGTACGCGCAGGCACAGGCGGGAGCCGTCGCCGGAGTGGTCGACGGCGCGGTCAGCGGCGTCCGCGTGGTGAAGGGCTTCGGACAGGAGGAGCAGGAGACCGGCAAGCTGCGCGAGGTCGGACGGCGGCTGTACGCCGGGCGGCTGCGCACCGTCAAGCTGAACTCCCGGTACACCCCGGCCCTCCAGGCCGTCCCCGCCCTCGGCCAGGTGGCGATGCTGGCGCTCGGCGGCTGGCTCGCGGTGCGCGGAAACATCACGCTGGGCACGTTCGTGGCCTTTTCCACCTACCTGGCCCAGCTCGTCGGGCCGGTCCGGATGCTCGCGATGGTCCTCACCGTCGGCCAGCAGGCCCGCGCCGGCACCGAACGCGTCCTGGAGCTGATCGACACCGAGCCGTCCCTGACCGACGGCACCAGGGAACTGCCCGCCGACGCCCCGGCGACCGTCGAGTTCGACGACGTCTCCTTCGGCTACGAACCCGGCCGGCCGGTCCTGGACGGCCTCTCCTTCGAGATCCGCCCCGGGGAGACCCTCGCCGTCGTGGGCTCCTCCGGCTCCGGCAAGTCCACCGTCTCCCTGCTCCTGCCGCGCTTCTACGACGTCACTCACGGCGCCGTCCTCGTCGGCGGCCACGACGTGCGCGAGCTGACCACCGAGTCCCTGCGGGCCGCGATCGGACTGGTCCCCGAGGACTCCTTCCTCTTCTCCACCACCGTGCGCGACAACATCGCGTACGGCCGCCCGGACGCCACCGAGGAGCAGATCGTCGCCGCCGCCCGCGCGGCCCAGGCCGACCGGTTCATCAGCGAGCTGCCCGACGGTTACGACACCACGGTCGGCGAGCACGGCCTGACCCTCTCAGGCGGCCAGCGCCAGCGCGTCGCCCTGGCCCGCGCGATCCTCACCGACCCGCGCCTGCTGGTCCTGGACGACGCGACCTCAGCCGTGGACGCCCGCGTCGAACACGAGATCCACGAGGCGCTGAAGGGCGTCATGCGGGGCCGTACGACGCTGCTGATCGCCCACCGCCGCTCCACCCTCAACCTCGCCGACCGCATCGCCGTCCTCGACGGCGGCCGGCTCGCCGACATCGGCACCCACGACGAGCTCCAGCGGCGCTCCGCCCTCTACCGCAGACTGCTCACCGACCCCGACGAGCTCGGCGCCGTCTCCCCGGGCCACATCCCGCCCGCCGGGCCGCGGGAGGAGGACACCTCGGTCCGCGCGGAGCTGGACGCCGAGTTCGACGCCGAGCGCGGGGTCACCCCCCGGCTGTGGACCGGCGACCGCGAACCCAAGGACGACGCGCTGGCCGGCACCCCGGCCACCCCGGAACTCCTCGCCCAGGTCGAGGCGCTGCCCCCGGCGGACGACGTTCCCGACGTCGACGAGGCCCAGGCCGTCCGGCCGGAGGACTCCTACGGTCTGCGCCGTCTCCTGCGCGGCTTCCGCGCCCCCCTCCTCATCAGCCTCGGCCTGGTGGCCGTGGACGCCGGGATGGGCCTGCTGCTGCCGGTGCTGATCCGGCACGGCATCGACCAGGGCGTGACGCAGGCAGCCCTCGGCGCGGTCTGGGCGGCCGCCCTGCTGGGCCTGCTCACCGTGCTCGCGCAGTGGGCGGCGCAGATCGGCGAGATCCGGATGACCGGACGCACCGGCGAACGCGTCCTGTACGCGCTGCGGCTGAAGATCTTCGCCCAGCTCCAGCGGCTCGGCCTCGACTACTACGAGCGCGAGCTGACCGGCCGGATCATGACCCGGATGACGACGGACGTCGACGCGCTGTCCACGTTCCTGCAGACGGGCCTGGTCACGGCGTTCGTCTCGGTGGTCACCTTCTTCGGCATCATGGTCGCCCTGCTGGCCCTCGACGTCGGACTCGCCCTGGTCGTCTTCGCCACCCTGCCCCCGCTGATCGTCGCCACCTACTTCTTCCGCCGGGCCAGCGTGAAGGCGTACGAGCTGGCGCGGGAACGGGTGTCGGTGGTCAACGCCGATCTGCAGGAGTCGGTGGCGGGGCTGCGGATCGTGCAGGCGTTCCGCCGCGAGCGGGACGGCGGACGCCGGTTCGCCGAGCACAGCGCCGACTACCGCAGCGCCCGCATACGGGGCCAGTGGCTGATCTCGGTGTACTTCCCGTTCGTGCAGCTGCTGTCCTCGGTCGCGGCCGTGGCCGTGCTGGTCGTGGGCGGGGGCAGGGTCGACGACGGGACGCTGGCGATCGGCTCGCTGGTGGCGTACCTGCTCTACATCGACCTGTTCTTCGCGCCGGTGCAGCAGCTCTCCCAGGTCTTCGACGGCTACCAGCAGGCGTCCGTCTCGCTGGGCCGGATCCAGGAGCTGCTGCGGGAGCCGGCCTCCACGAAGGCCGCCGCCGAGCCGCTCGACGTGCCGTCCCTGCGCGGGGAGATCGCCTTCGAGGACGTGCGCTTCGCGTACGGCGACGACGAGGAGGCTCTCGACGGCATCGACCTCACCATCCCGGCCGGGCAGACCGTCGCCTTCGTCGGCGAGACCGGCGCCGGGAAGTCCACACTGGTCAAGCTGGTCGCCCGGTTCTACGACCCGACGGGCGGACGGGTCACGGTCGACGGCACGGACCTGAGGGACCTGGACATCACCGCGTACCGGCACCGGCTCGGGGTCGTACCGCAGGAGGCGTACCTCTTCCCGGGCACCGTCCGCGACGCCATCGCCTACGGCCGTCCGGACGCCACCGACGCCGAGGTGGAGGCGGCGGCCCGCGCGGTCGGGGCGCACGAGATGATCGCCACGCTGGACGGCGGTTACCTCCACGAGGTCGCCGAACGCGGCCGCAACCTGTCCGCCGGGCAGCGCCAGCTGATCGCGCTGGCGCGCGCCGAACTGGTCGCCCCGGACGTGCTGTTGCTCGACGAGGCCACGGCCGCGCTCGACCTGGCGACCGAGGCGCAGGTCAACCAGGCGACGGACCGGCTCGCGGGGCGCCGTACCACCCTGGTCGTCGCCCACCGCCTGACCACCGCCGCCCGCGCCGACCGGGTGATCGTGATGGACCACGGCCGGGTCGCGGAGGACGGCACGCACGAGGAACTGCTCCGGCTCGGCGGCACGTACGCCCGGCTGTGGCGGACGTTCGTCGGGGAGGACGTGCCGGCGCCGGCGTGAGGGGCGGCCCCGCTCCTGCGGGGCGGGCGTGCTCTTGTGGGGCGGCCCCGCTCCCGTGGGGCGAGCGTGCTCTCGCGGGGCGGGCGTGCTCCCGTGGGGCGGGGCCGCGCAACCATCCGAGGTACGTCATGCGTCCGTACACGCGTACGCCGCCTGGCGCGGCAGACGCGGTACGGGAGGACGACTGTGGGCAGTGGAGCGATACGCCGGCGACTCGCGCTCGGCCTGGCGGTGCTGACCACCTCGGGACTGCTCGCCGTCGCCGCGCCGGGTGACGCGCACGCCGCCGCGTACTGCGCCGGGCGCAAGGTGCGCACGCTGCCGTTCTCCACCGGCTCGGTGGTCGTCTACAAGCGGGGCGGCTACGTCTGTGCCGTCACCCTCGCCGAGAACCCCGGCACCCGACGGAAGATGTCGGTGAGCGTACGGGCGCGCGGGGGCCGCCCGGTCGTCGACGAGAGCGACTACAAGCACCACGCCGGACCGGTGACCGTGCACGCCGGCCGCCGCTGCGTATGGGTGAAGGGCAGGGTCGGCGGCGGGTCCGTCAGCTCGGGGTGGACCCTGTGCTGACCGGCGGCCGACCGAGGGATGTCCCTATGCCCCCTGGTGCCGGGGGGAGTTGGTCCAGTAGCTTCCGGCGCACATCTGTCTCACAGGGGAGTGCGCATGCGCAAGGCGCTCAGATGGCTGCTGGCGCTCACGGTGCTCATAGGCACACTGAGTACGGCCGGGGCGGCCACCGCCGCCGAGCCGGAGGCCACCGGCACCACTGACATCAAGGAGAGACTGCTCTCCGTTCCGGGCATGAGCCTGATCGAGGAGAAGCCGTACACCGGGTACCGCTTCTTCGTCCTCGGCTACACCCAGCCGGTCGACCACCGCAGGCCCTCCAGGGGCACGTTCCAGCAGCGGATCACCGTGCTGCACAAGGACACCGCGCGGCCGACCGTCTTCTACACCAGCGGTTACGGCGTCTCCACGACGCCCCGCCGCGCCGAGCCGACCCAGATCGTGGACGGCAACCAGGTCTCCATGGAGTACCGCTTCTTCACCCCGTCCCGGCCCGAGCCGGCCGACTGGTCGAAGCTGGACATCTGGCAGGCCGCCAGCGACCAGCACCGCATCTTCACCGCGCTGAGGAAGATCTACTCCGAGAACTGGATCTCCACCGGCGGTTCCAAGGGCGGCATGACCGCCACCTACTACGAGCGCTTCTACCCGCGCGACATGGACGGCGTGGTCGCCTACGTCGCCCCCAACGACGTGGTGAACAGGGAGGACTCGGCCTACGACCGCTTCTTCCGCACCGTCGGCACCGGGGAGTGCCGCGACCGGCTGAACGCGGTGCAGCGCGAGGCGCTGGTGCGCCGGGCGCCGCTGGAGGAGAAGTACGAGGCGTACGCCAGTGAGAACGGCTACACCTTCGACACCATCGGCAGCCTGGACCGGGCGTACGAGGCCGTCGTCCTGGACTACGTGTGGGGCTTCTGGCAGTACAGCACCCTCGCCGACTGCGCGGACATCCCGGCGGACGCGAGGAACGCCACCGACGACGAGATCTGGACCTCGATCGACACGATCTCCGGATTCTCGTTCTACACGGACCAGGGCCTGAGCCCGTACACGCCGTACTACTACCAGGCCGGCACGCAGCTGGGCGCGCCGACCGTCCGCTTCCCGCACATCGAGAAGAAGTACATCCGCTACGGCTACCAGCCGCCGCGCAACTTCGTGCCCCGCTCGATCGACATGGAGTTCCAGCCCCACGTCATGCGGGACGTCGACTCCTGGGTCCGCCACAACGCGCGGCACATGCTGTTCGTGTACGGCGAGAACGACCCGTGGGGCGCCGAGCCGTTCCGCGTCGGCAAGGGCGCGCGTGACGCGTACGTGTTCACCGCGCCCGGCATGAACCACGGCGCGAACGTGGCCGGTCTGGTCGCGGAGGAGAAGGCGTTGGCCACGGCCCGCATCCTCGACTGGGCGGACGTCGCGCCGAGCACGGTCCGGGAGAACCCGGCGACGGCGAAGCCGCTGGCGAAGTTCGACGCCGGACTGGACAAGCGGGACGTCGGGCAGGAGCGCACGCTGCGCCCGTGAGGCCCGCGCGGGGGCTACACCGGGCGGGCGCAGCCCACCGGTGACGAACCGCCGAGCCGGACGTAGAGGGCCGTGGACGCCGGGCACTCGGACCGGTCGTCCACGGCCTTCACCACCTCGAACTCCGGTTCCCGCTCGCCGCTGCCGTCGCACGCCGTCTCGCGCACCCTGCCGTCGCCCAGGTCGTGGACGCAGTCGCCGACGATGGTGCGCGGCCCGCCCCCGCCGCCCGGGTCGCCGGGGTGCGGCGGCTGGAGGTGGCGCATACAGGCGTAGCCGCGCGGCACCGCGCCGTCGCCGTCCTCGTCCAAGGAGGGGCGCTGCTCACTGATGTGCAGCACGAAGTCGGTGGTGGCCGGGCAGCGCGGCCCGTCGCGCGCGGTCCCGTCGTGGCGGGCGACGACCCGGGCCGCCGCCCGCTCGCTCCGGCAGGACACCTCGGTGAAGTCGGTCCGGCCGAAGGAGCTGCACTCGTCGACCGCGAGGAACACCGCCCCGTGTCCGGACGGCGGGGCCGCAGCCGGCGACGCCGCCCCTGCGCGCCGATCGCCCGGCCGGCCGTCCTCCTCGGCGCCGCCGCCCGGCGCGCCCCGGCAGCCGGCGAGCAGCACCGCGACCGCGACCGCGGCCACGAACGCGGCGCGTGTCCCCCACCCGCTTCCCACGTGCATCGTCATCCCCCGGACACTCCCTTCCAGCGTGACCCGATCCGTCGGGGCACGCCGGACATCCGGTGAGCTTTCACCCACATCGGGGAGAACGCGTCGGATGGGCGACGTACGCGCGCTACGTCCGGCAGGGGACGCGCCCGTGTGCGTCTAGTACCTCAGCCCGTGTCCGACGGGGTACAGCACCGCCGCCGGGCCGTCCGCCCGCTGCACCGGCACCGGGAGCGTGCCGCGCGGGTGCACCCTGCCCGCGATCACCCGTGCCGCCGCACGCAGTTCGACGTCGGTCCAGGAGTACGTCGCCACGTACGCCGCCACGCCGGGCAGGTGGGCGACGTCGTAGGGGTTGCGGATCGCCACCGCGACCACCGGCTTCCCGGTCGCCAGCAACTGCTCGACCAGCGTCTTCTGACTGCTGGTCGCACTGACGTTGTACGTCCCGACGACCACCGCGTCCGCGTCCCGGGCCGCCGCGACCGCCTCGGCGACGGTGGCGGCGGACGGCGCCGTGCCGGTGGACAGGGCGGTGGCGGTGAAGCCCAGCTCGGTCAGGGTGTCCGCGAGCACCCCGGTCGGCGGCCCCGTCGTACCGGACGGGGAGGCCGGGTCCGCGCCGACCACCAGCAGCCCGGGGTGTCTGCGCCGGGACAGCGGCAGCAGGCCGCCCTCGTTGACCAGCAGGGTGGTGGTGCGCTCGGCGATCCGGTCGGCGGCGGCCAGGTGCGCGCGGGCGCCGACGGCTCGGTCGACCCCGGCGTGCGAGACGTACGGGTCCTCGAACAGGCCCAGTCGCGCTTTGAGCCGCAGCACCCGCAGGATCGACTCGTCGAGCCGGGACTCGGTCAGCTCGCCGTCGCGCACGGCGTTCAGGACCGCGTTCCAGGCGACGTCCAGGGAGGGCGGGTTGAGCAACTGGTCGACGCCCGCCCGGAGGGCCAGCACCGGAACCCGGTCGTCGCCGTACTTCGTACGGACGCCCTCCATGCCGAGGGAGTCGGTCACCACGACCCCGTCGTAGCCCAGCTCCTCGCGCAGGATGCCGGTGAGGATGGGGCGCGAGAGGGTGGCCGGGTCCTCGGAGGCGTCGAGGGCCGGGACGACGATGTGCGCGGTCATGAGGGAGTCGACACCCGCGTCGATCGCGGCCCGGAACGGCGGCGCGTCCAGCTCCCCCCACTGCTCGCGGGTGTGGTGGATGTACGGCAGCTCGGCGTGGCTGTCGGTGATCGTGTCGCCGTGTCCCGGGAAGTGCTTGGCCGTCGAGGCGACGCCGGACGACTCGTAGCCCCTGACCTCCGCCGCGACGAGACCCGCGACCGCCTCCGGGTCGGAACCGAAGGAGCGGACGCCGATGACCGGGTTGGCCGGGTCGACGTTGACGTCGGCCACCGGGGAGTAGTTCTGGCGGATGCCCAGCGCGCGCAGCTCACGGCCCGCGATCCGGCCGAGGGCGCGGGCGTCGGAGCGGGAGCGGCCCGCGCCGACGGCCATCGCGCCGGGGAAGAGGGTGGCGGGCGCGCCCACGCGGGCCACGACGCCGTGCTCCTGGTCGGTGGAGATGAGCACGGGCAGCCCGCGCTCCAGCCCGAGGGACGCCTTCTGGATGCCGTTGGACAGGTCCGCGATCTGGTGCGGGTCGCGGGTGTTGTGCGCCCAGGAGAAGTAGATGATGCCGCCGACCCGGTACCGGGCGAGCAGTTCGGCGGCCGTGCGCACCCCGATCTCCTCGAGGTTGGCGTCGATGTCGGCCCGGTCGGGGTCGGTGGCGGAGTGGCCGTGGACCCGCATCACGAACAGCTGGCCGACCTTCTCCTCCAGCGTCATGCGGGAGACGAGGGCGCGCAGCCTCCTGTCGTCGTGCGCGGACGGGCCGGTGGCCGCGTGAACGGCGCCGCCGGCCGCGAGGGCGGTGGTGACGCCCGCCGTCGCGGTGAGGACGGAGCGTCTGGACGGACGTGCGGTGCTTCCCGTGCTTCCGGTGCTGCTGTCGGGCACGTGCGCTCCTTTGGAAGGTGATCCGCGGGGACCGGGGATCCGCTGAAGGAAACTGCCGGGAGGTCACCAATATCCGGGAAGTTTCTGCCAGTCAAGGGGGTGCGCGGCAACCGGGGAGGGGCCGTCACCGGCGCGGCAGGAGGGTGCGCGCCGACGACGGCGTGCTGCCGGCCGCGGCACGGCGGAGAGGGCCGCACCGCACCACGGGGACTCCTGCGGAAGCCTGCCCCCGGGACGGGCGGAGGCGGGGACGGGTACCCGCCCGGACCGGAGCCGGGGCCGGTGATGCGGACGGGTTCAGCGGGGCGAGCGCGCCGACACCTCGGGCCAGTGCCCGCACAGCGTGCGGACGGTCTCCGCGATCGCCGGGCGACGGGCCGCCCCGGTGCGCCACAGCGCGTACAGCCGCCGTACGGGCACGGGGTCGAGCGGCACCTCCACCACTGCGGCGGGCAGCGGTCCGCGCCCCAGCCGGGGGATCAGCGCGATGCCGAGCCCGGCCGCGACCAGGGCGACCAGGGTCGGGTTCTCGTCCGCCTGGTGGACGATCTCCGGCTCGTGCCCGGCCGCGCGCAGGGTGCGCACCAGCCACTCGTGGCAGACCCGCCCCGGCGGCTGGCAGATCCAGCGCTCGCCGCCCAGCTCCTCCCGCCGCACCGCCGTACGTCCCGCGAAGGGGTGGTCCCGCGGCACCAGCAGGTCGCACAGGTCGTCACCGATGACCGACTGCTCCACGCCCGCGGGGGCCGGCAGCGGCGCGACGTCCCAGTCGTGCGCGACGACCAGATCGACCGCGCCCTTGGCCACCAGGTCCACGGAGAGATGCGGGTCGATCTCGGTGAGCCGGGTGTCGAGCGCGGGGTGCCGGCGTGCCAGGTCGGCCAGCACGGGCGGCATCAGCCCGCGGGCCGCCGACGCGAACGCGGCGATGGTCAGCCGACCGGCCGGCACCCCGCGCCGCTCCTCCAGCTCCGTCTCCGCCCGCTCCACGATGGCGATCAGCTCCCGGGCCGCCCGCACCAGTTGATGTGCCTCGTCGGTCAGCCGCACGCCCCGGCCCTCCCGCTCCAGCAGCACCGTCCGCGTCTCCCGCTCCAGTTTGGCGATCTGCTGGGAGACGGCGGACGAGGTGTATCCGAGCGCCGCGGCGGCGGCGCCGACGGTGCCGTGGACGGAGACGGCGTGCAGGGCGCGCAGCCGCTGGAGGTCGAGCATGGCGGTTCCCCGATCGGTTAGCGGTGCTTCATCCAACCATGCAGGAATCATCGCTGGTGCTGAAGGGTGGTGGGCGGTGATCCTCGACGTATGCGCCCTTCCCACCTCTTCCTCGCCGTCCTCGTCACCGCCGTGTGGGGGGTGAACTTCACCGTCATCGAGGTCGGGCTCGGCCACTTCCCGCCGCTGCTCTTCTCCGCCCTGCGCTTCCTGGTCGCGGCGCTGCCCGCGGTGTTCCTCGTGGGGCGGCCCAAGGTGGCGTGGAAGTGGATCGTGGGGGTGGGTCTCGCGCTGGGGGTGGCCAAGTTCGGGCTGCTGTTCGTCGGCATGGACGCCGGGATGCCGGGCGGACTGTCCTCGCTGGTCCTCCAGGTCCAGGCGGTGTTCACGGCCCTGTTCGCCTTCGCGCTCCTCGGCGAACGCCCTTCCCGGGTACGGCTGGTGGGCATGGCGGTGGCGCTGGCCGGCATCGGCGTGGCCGCGGTCGACGAGGGCGCCTCGGGTCCGCTGTCCGGTTTCGCCCTGGTCGTCGCGGCGGCGGCCTGCTGGGGCGTCTCCAACATCCTCACCCGCAAGGCGGCGCCCCCGGACGCCCTGAACTTCATGATCTGGGTGAGCACGGTGCCGGTGCTGCCGCTGCTGGGCCTGTCGCTGCTGCTGGAGGGCCCGTCGCGGGACCTGGACGCGCTGCGCGGCCTGGACCGGCAGGGCGCGGGCACGGTGCTCTTCGTCGCCTGGGCCGCCACGGTGTTCGGCTTCGGCGTCTGGGGGTGGCTGCTGCGCCGCCACCCCGCCTCCACGGTCGCGCCGTTCTCCCTGCTCGTCCCGGTCTTCGGGATGTCGTCGGCCGCGCTGTTCCTGGGCGAGTCGGTCACCCCGCTGCGGTGGTGCGCGGCGGCGCTGCTGGTGGGCGGGGTGGCGATGGCCTCGGTGACGCTACGGCGGCCGGCGGCGGCACCGGCCGTGGAACCCGCTCGACGGGCGAAGGCGCCTACGGAGGGCTCCCCGGCCGGCGGATGAAGGGGGTCGCGCAGGGGTCCCGTCGCCGGAAGGACCGGTGCTCGAGGGCGCGCCGGTGCGGCTGGAACCGCCGGCACGCCGCCGAGCCGGCCCCGGCGGCGGAGGGCCGGGACACCGAGGGGTGAAGCACCCCAAGGGCGGGGGGCCGTGACATGTGCGGCTCCGCCGCGTGGGCGCGAGCGACCACGATCCACCCGCACCCGCCCCGCGACGCCACCGCCCCGAGCCCTCCGGCCCGGCCCCGCAGGGTCAGGGCGCTTTTGCCGGAGAGGACCCCTCGCGCAGTTCCGGCGTACTCGCGCCGACGTACACCACCGCGACCAGGCACAGCAGTCCACCCGTCACCAGGGCCGCAGCCCCGGAGGTCGCGCCGGCCACCAGCCCCGCGCGCATGTTGCCGAGGTGCGGTCCGGCCTGCCCGACGATCTGCTCGGCGGCCGTGACCCGGCCCAGCAGGGCGTCGGGCGTACGGGTCTGCACGATCGTGGTGCGGGAGAGCACCGACAGGGCGTCGGCCCCGCCGGCCACCACCAGCAGCCCCAGACCGATCCAGGGGCTGCTCATGAGACCGAACGCGGTCAGCGCCGCCCCCCACACGCCGGCGCCGCACAGCATCACGAGGCCGGGACGGCCCAGATGGGTCACCGCCCCGGACAGCGCGGACGCCAGCACGCCGCCGATCGCGATCGCCGACAGGAACAGGCCCAGCGTGCGCGGGTCACCGCCGAACCGTTCGTCGTTGATCAGCGGGAACAGGCTGACCGGCATCGACAGGACGGTGGCGGCGAGGTCGGTGACGAGCGCGCCGCGCACCACCCGGTGGCCGGCCAGGAAGCGCAGCCCGTCCAGCACCCCGTGCAGCCCCGCGCGGGACGGCTCGCCCTCGGGCGGCAGCGCGGGCAGTCCGAACGCGCCGTAGAAGGCGAGGAGGAAGCTCAGCGAGTCCAGCAGGTAGCAGACGCCGATGCCGAACCAGCCGAGCACCAGCCCGCCGAGAGCCGGGCCGACCAGCATCATCGACTGGGCGGTGACCTGGTACAGCGCCAGACCGGAGGCGACCTGCTCCTTGGGCAGCAGCCGGGGGACGAACACGCCGGCCGCCGGACCGCCGACCGCCGCGCAGGCGGACTGGGCGGCGACCAGGGCGAGCACACCGGTCACCGGTACGTTCCCGGTGAACCCCTGGACCGCCAGCAGCAGCGAGCACAGCGCCTGGCCCACCGTCGCGGCCAGGAAGATCCGGCGCCGGTCGCCCCGGTCGACCCAGGCCCCGGCGAACAGGCCGAAGCACACCAGCGGCAGCGCCTGCGCGAGACCCACCGCGCCGCTCCAGGCCGCGCTGTGCGTCATCTCCCAGACCTGGTACATGACGGTGACCATGGTCATGAAGCCGCCGAGCACGGACACCGTCCGCCCGATCAGCAGCCGGCGGAAGACCGGCGAGGCACGCAGGGGACGCACGTCGATCAGGGTGCGGGACAGGCTCATGCGGACGCGGCGGGGGAGCGGCGGACGTACTGAGGCACGGCGCGAGACGCTATCCGGCCGCCCCGTGTCCCGGCCAGCGAATTTCCGCGTCCGGTCAGGCCGACTCGTTCAGCAGCCGGGTCAGGTGTTTCCGGCCGGGGGCGAGGAGGCCGGGCAGCGGGGCGGCCCCGGCGTAAGCGAATTTCCGCGTCCGGTCAGGCCGACTCGTTCAGCAGCCGGGTCAGGTGTTCCCGGCCGGGGGCGAGGAGGCCGGGCAGCGGGGCGGCCCCGGCGTACCAGCGCTTCTCGTACTCCCAGCAGAGCCAGCCGTCCCAGCCGTGCCGGGAGAGGACCTCCACGACGTCGGCCAGCGGGAGGACGCCGGTGCCGAGCGGGAGCGGGGTCGTGTCGTCGGCGGAGGCGACGTCCTTGACCTGCACGTACCCCAGGTGCGGGGAGAGGGCCGCATGGCTCTCCACGGGCTGCTCACCGCCGAGCCAGGTGTGCATCACGTCCCACAGCGCGCCCACCTGCCGGTGGCCGACCAGGCCGAGGACCCGCATCGCGTCGGCGCCGGTGCGGTGCGAGTCGTGGGTCTCCAGCAGGATGCGCACGCCCAGGTCGGCGGCGTACTCGGCGGCCGTGCCCAGCCGGCGGGCGGCCGTCGCGTCCGCCTCCTCGGGGCTCTGTTCGGTGCCGCCGCCGGGGAAGACCCGGACGAAGGGGGCGCCGAGGTCCCGGGCGAGGTCGAGGAGGGCGCGGATCTCGTCGATGACGGGTTCGTCCGCGCCGGGCGCGGCGGCGCGGGCGTACCCGGCGAGACCCAGGACCTCGATGCCGGCCGCCTCGAACTCGGCGGCCACCTCGGCGCGCCGTGCGGGATCGAGGCCCGGGTGGACGGGCTCTTCGGGGTGGGCGCGCAGTTCGACGCCGTGGTAGCCGTGCGCGGTCGCGAGGGCCAGCACGTCGGTGAGCGGCAGCCCGGGGACGCCGAGGGTGGAGAACGCCAGCTTCATGTCAACGGACCCTACCCGCGACCTGCGGTGTCACTCCCCCTCGTCACTTCGGTGTCGCGGCTCCCGTGTGCGTGCCGGCCTTCCCGCATCACCGGGACTCATCGGCACCCCGTGAACCTCGGCGCTGCCACCCGGGGGCGCGGGCCCGCGTCGAGGTGCGGCTCCGCCGCGCGGGCGTGACCGGTCCGCACGGCCCGGGGCGCGAGCGGCCCGCACCTGGCGACGCGCCGTTCAAGGGCGTGTGGCCGTCTCGTCGCGCGGCTCCGCCGCGCGGGCGCGGTACGGGCACCGGACCTCGAGGGCCGATCAGCCGCGCGGCCCCGCGGTGGACCCCCGCACCACCAACTCCCCGCGCACCGAGGTGATCCCGCCGGGCGGCTCCTCCTCCCGCCCCATCGCGATCCGCCCCGCCCGGGCCCCCGCCTCCGCCAGCGGCAACCGCACCGTCGTCAGCGCCGGCACCGCGTCGATGCTGAACGGGAGATCGTCGAACCCGGCCACCGACACCTCGTCCGGGATCCGCATCCCCGAGTCCCGCAGCGCCGCGCACGCCCCCAGCGCGACGGAGTCGTTCGCCGCGACGACGGCCGTCAGCGACGGGTCGCGCCGCAGGAGTTCGAGCGTCGCCTCGTACCCCGACCGCCGGTCGTACCGGCCGTGCACGGTCCACCGGGGATCCTCCTCGATGCCGTGCGCGGCCAGCGCGTCCCGGTGGCCCTCGAGCCGGTGGCGGGTGGTGGTGCGTTCCCGGGGGCCCGCGATGTAGCCCAGCCGCCGGTGCCCCGACCGGATGAGGTGCTCGGTGAGTTCCCGGCCGCCGCCCCGGTTGTCGAAGGTCAGCGCGATCGCCCCGGTCTCCGGCGCCTGTGGCCGGCCGCACAGCACCACCCGGGTCCCGGCGTCCGCCAGTCTCCGCAGCTTCGCGTTCATGGCCGCCTTGTGCGGCGCGTCCTCGATCGCGCCCCCGGTCAGCACCACCGCCGCCGCCCGCTGCCGCTGGAGCAGCGTGAGGTAGGTCAGTTCGCGCTCGGGCGAGCCGCCCGTGTTGCACACGACCGCGAGTCTCTCCCCGCCCGCGCGCCCGCCCGGACCCCCGATCTCCGCCTGGATCGCGCTCGCCATGATGCCGAAGAACGGGTCGGCGATGTCGTTCACCAGGATGCCCACCAGGTCGGAGGTGGCGGCGGCCAGGGCGCTGGCGGGTCCGTTGAGGACGTAGTCCAGCTCGTCGACGGCCTTCAGCACCCGTTCACGGGTGGTGGCGGCCACGGGGTAGTTCCCGTTGAGCACGCGCGACACCGTCGCGGGGGAGACCTGGGCGCGAGCCGCCACGTCCGCCAGGGTCACCGTCATGTCTCGTCCTCCGCCTCGCGCGTTCGCCGTACGCCGTCGTACACACCCACGCCCACACCCGTGGTTCCGAGCAGACCCTACGGCCATCCGCGCGGCTGTTCGCCTCCTCGAACAACTCGGACCCGCCGTGGTCTTGTCCGCACTGCCGTCCAGAGGTTAGCTTCTACGTACATAGAAAGCGCTTGCTGTCACGCTCGTCAGTGGGGCGTACGCGGCGCGCGAACCGCGTACGAAGGGAATGACGTGACACGCAAGACGGTGCGTATCGCCATGAACGGTGTGACCGGACGCATGGGCTACCGCCAGCACCTCGTCCGCTCCATCCTGGCCCTGCGCGAGCAGGGCGGCCTCGACCTCGGCGACGGCACCGTGCTGTGGCCGGAGCCGATCCTGGTCGGCCGGCGGGAGCACGCGCTGAAGGCGCTGGCCGAACGGCACGGGCTGGAGCACATCGCGACGGACGTGGACGCGGTCCTCGCCGACGGGAGCGTCGACATCTACTTCGACGCCCAGGTGACCTCGGCCCGCGAGGAGGCGATCAAGAAGGCGATCGCCGCGGGCAAGCACGTCTACACCGAGAAGCCGACCGCCACCGGCCTCGACGGCGCCCTGGAACTCGCCCGCCTGGCGAACGCGGCCGGCGTCAAGCACGGCGTCGTCCAGGACAAGCTGTTCCTCCCCGGCCTGCTCAAGCTGAAGCGCCTCATCGACGGAGGCTTCTTCGGCCGCATCCTCTCCGTGCGCGGCGAGTTCGGCTACTGGGTGTTCGAGGGCGACTGGCAGGAGGCCCAGCGCCCGTCCTGGAACTACCGCTCCGAGGACGGCGGCGGCATCGTCGTCGACATGTTCCCGCACTGGGAGTACGTGCTGCACGAGCTGTTCGGCCGCGTGAAGTCCGTCCAGGCCCTCACCGCCACCCACATCCCGCAGCGCTGGGACGAGAACGGCAAGCCCTACGACGCCACCGCCGACGACGCCGCCTACGGCGTCTTCGAGCTCGAGGGCGGCGCCATCGCCCAGATCAACTCCTCCTGGGCGGTCCGCGTCAACCGCGACGAACTGGTCGAGTTCCAGGTCGACGGCACCGAGGGCTCGGCCGTCGCCGGACTGCGCAACTGCCGCGTCCAGCACCGCTCCGCCACCCCCAAGCCGGTCTGGAACCCGGACATCCCCGCCACCGAGGTCTTCCGCGACCAGTGGCAGGAGGTCCCGGACAACGGCGAGTTCGACAACGGCTTCAAGGCCCAGTGGGAACTCTTCCTCAAGCACGTCTACGCCGGAGCCCCCTACCACTGGGACCTGCTGGCCGGCGCCCGCGGCGTCCAGCTCGCCGAGCTGGGCCTGAAGTCCTCGGCCGAGGGCCGCCGCCTCGACGTGCCGGAGGTCGCGCTGTGACCCTCCACCTCCCCGACGCGAACGGCGCCCTGCGGGCCTACGAGCCCCGCACCGAGCCCCTCGCCCTGACGACCGGAGCCCCCCTCACCTCCCGTACGGTCTTCTCGGCCGCGCACGTCGTCGCCGACCCGTACGCCGACACCACCCCCGACTCCCCGGCGGCCGTCGACTGGGACGCCACCCTCGCCTTCCGCCGCCACCTGTGGTCGCACGGCCTGGGCGTCGCAGAGGCCATGGACACCGCCCAGCGCGGCATGGGCCTGGACTGGGCCGGAGCGGCGGAACTTATCCGCCGCTCCGCCGCCGAGGCCAAGGCCGCCGGCGGCCGCATCGCCTGCGGCGTCGGCACCGACCAGATCACCGGTGGCACCCTCGCCGAGGTCCGGGCGGCCTACGAGGAACAGCTCGCGGTCGTCGAGGAGTCCGGCGCGCAGGCCATCCTGATGGCGTCCCGCGCGCTGGCCGCGACGGCGAAGAGTCCGGACGACTACCTGGAGGTCTACGGCCACCTGCTCCGCCAGGCCGCCGAGCCGGTGGTCCTGCACTGGCTGGGCCCCATGTTCGACCCGGCCCTGGAGGGCTACTGGGGCTCGTCCGACCTCGACGCGGCCACCGGCACCTTCCTGGAGGTCATCGCCGCCCACCCCGACAAGGTCGACGGCATCAAGGTCTCGCTCCTGGACGCCCAGCGCGAGATCGACCTGCGCCGCCGGCTGCCGCAGGGCGTGCGCTGCTACACCGGCGACGACTTCAACTACCCCGAGCTGATCGCCGGCGACGAGCAGGGCTTCAGCCACGCCCTGCTCGGCATCTTCGACCCGCTCGGCCCGCTGGCGGCGGAAGCGGTCCGCGTCCTCGACACGGGGAACACGCAGGGCTTCCGCGCCCTCCTCGACCCGACCGTGGAACTCTCCCGCCACCTCTTCCAGGCGCCCACCCGCTTCTACAAGACGGGCGTGGTCTTCCTGGCCTGGCTGGCGGGCCACCAGAGCCACTTCACGATGGTCGGCGGACTGCAGTCGGCGCGCTCCCTGCCGCACTTCGTCCGCGCCTACGAACTCGCCGACGGCCTCGGCCTGTTCCCCGACCCGGGGCTCGCCGAGGAACGCATGAGGACCCTGCTGAACCTGTACGGAGTCACCCCGTGACCGACCTCGCGCGCTTCAGCATCAACCAGATGACGGTCAAGCAACTGTCGCTGCCGGACCTCGTCGACGCCTGCCGCGAGCTGGGCGTACCGGGTGTGGGCCTGTGGCGCGAGCCCGTCCAGGCGTACGGCGTCGAGGCGGCCGCGAAACTGGTCCGCGACGCGGGCCTGGCGGTGACGACGCTGTGCCGCGGCGGCTTCCTCACCGCGATCGACCCCGACGAACGGGCGGCGGCCCTGGCCGACAACCGGCGGGCGGTCGACGAGGCGGCCACGCTCGGCACCGACACCCTGGTCCTGGTCTCGGGCGGGCTGCCGGCCGGCTCCAGGGACCTGCGCGGCGCCCGGGAACGCATCGCGGACGCGCTCGCCGAACTCGGCCCCTACGCCGAGGAGCACGGGGTGAGACTGGCCATCGAGCCGCTGCACCCCATGTTCGCCTCCGACCGGTGCGTGGTCTCGACGCTCACCCAGGCCCTGGACCTCGCGGAACGCTTCCCCGCCCACCAGGTGGGCGTCACGGTCGACACCTACCACATCTGGTGGGACGACCAGGCACCCGTCCAGATCGCCCGCGCGGGCGCCCAGGGCCGTATCCACACCTTCCAGCTCGCCGACTGGACCACCCCGCTGCCCGAGGGCGTCCTCAACGGCCGCGGCCAGATCGGCGACGGCGCGATCGACATGCGGGAGTGGAAGGGCTACGTGGAGGCGGCCGGCTACACCGGCCCCATCGAGGTCGAACTGTTCAACGACGCCCTCTGGGCCCGCGACGGCCGCGAGGTGCTCGCCGAGACGGCGGCACGGTTCGTGGAGCACGCGGGTTAGGAGCCGCACGCGGCGTCCCGGGTCCTGTGCGGGGCCCGGGCTCTGCCCGTGTGGCGTCCCGGGCCCCGTACACGGCCCGGGACGCCCTGCCGAGGCGCGGGGCACGGGAGAAACTCCGGGGAGAGGTCGTCCCGTGCCCCGCCGTCCCGCGCGGGGCGCAAGCCGTGCGGTGCCGGACCGGACGCCGACGTTCGCCGGCACCGCACGCTGCTTCCCCCGTTCCCCCGCGCAGTGCACGGCCCCCACTGCGCACGGGCGCCGGCATGCGTCCGCCGAACGCCCGGATCCTTGACCGTCCGTGCAGGGGGCTTGTCGATTCCGGCAGGACGGAACACCCGCCCCTACTGGCTCGTGCGGCGGTGGCCCGTCGGCGTCATGCCGTACGCGCGGCGGGAGACGCGGCTGAAGTCGGCCGCGTGGGTGGAGCCCCACCGCGCGGCGATCGTGTGGAGGGAGCGGTCCCGCGGCCGGGGGCCGGCCGGACCGCGGCGGCCCCGCTCCAGCCGGCGGTGGCGGTCCAGGCCGCCGGGGCCTCGCCCTCCGCCGCGAACAGCTACCGCATCCCGTCCAGGCGGACATCGTAAGGAACCGGGGCCGGAAGAATTCCGGGGAGACCGTGCAACCCTCCCCGCACCTCGTGGGTCGTACTCGGCGTCAGGACTTCTGGGAGGGGACCGGGGGGCTTCGAGGGGTTCTGACGGGGGAGGGCCGAGGGGGCCCGGTCGACGGACCGGGCCCCCTCGAAGTCCGTACGGGCGGTCTCAGAAGAACACCCCGCAGCGCAGCAGCACGTTGGCGTACGGCCGTGCCTCGCCGGTGCGGACGACGAGCCGCGCGCCGGCGCTCAGCTCCTTGAGCCGCTCGTGCGGGACCAGGCCGAGGCCGGGGAAGCGGTCCGCCAGCAGCCCGGCCGCCGCCGGATTGGCCTCCCGCACCTCGGACGCGGCCGTGGCGCCCTCGACGACCAGCTCCTCCAGCAGCCCCTCCAGCACCTCCGCGAACGACGGCACCCCCGCGCGGAACGCCAGGTCCACCACGCGCGGCCCGTCGGGGACCGGCATCCCCACGTCGCACACCAGCACCCCGTCCCGGTGCCCGAGTTCGGCCAGGGCGCCGGCGAGGTGCCGGTTCAGGATTCCGTGCCTCTTCACCGGACCCCGCCTTCCGCGTCCGTCCCGGCCACGCTGTCCGACCCCCGGCCGGGGATCCGCGGGTCGTTTCCCGGGACGGTGGAGCACAGCGACGCGACCTCCTCCGCCGTCGGGAAGGACGCCTGCGCGCCCTCCTTGGTGACCGTCGCAGCCCCCACGCGGGCCGCGTACGCCGCCGCCCCGGCGAGCGGTTCGCCCACGCCCAGCCGCCAGGCCAGCGCGGCGGTGAACGCGTCACCCGCCCCGGTGGTGTCCACGGCGCGCACCTTCACGGACGGGACGCGGGTGACACCGTCGGCGGAGGCCGCCAGCGCGCCCTCGGCGCCCAGCGTCACCACCACCGACCGCGGGCCCTTCGCCAGCAGCAGCCGCGCCCAGTCCTCGGGCTCGTCGCTCACCCCGGCGGCGTCCCCCAGGATCACCTTCGCCTCGTGCTCGTTGACGATCAGCGGGTCGCAGGCCGCCAGCACCTCCGCCGGAAGCGGGCGCGGCGGGGACGGGTTCAGCACGAACCGGCTGCCCGGCACCAGGCTCCGCACCACCTCCACCACCGTCTCCAGCGGGATCTCCAACTGCGCGGAGACCACCCGGGAGGCGTGGAACAGACTCCCGGCGGCCCGTACGTCCGCCGGCGTCAGCCGGCCGTTGGCGCCGGGCGAGACGACGATGCTGTTGTCCCCCGACGGGTCCACCGTGATCAGCGCCACCCCGGTGGGCGCCCCGCCCACCAGCGCGCCCACCGTGTCCACCCCGGCCGCCCGCTGCGAGTCCAGCAGCAGCCGCCCGTGCCCGTCGTCGCCGACCCGCGCCAGCAGGGCCGTACGGGCGCCGAGCCGGGCGGCCGCGGCCGCCTGGTTCGCGCCCTTGCCGCCCGGGTGGACGGCCAGGTCGGAGCCGAGGACCGTCTCCCCGGCGCCCGGCCGGCGCTCGACCCCGATCACCAGGTCGGCGTTGGCCGATCCGACGACCAGGAGGTCGTAGTCGTACATGTGTCGCTCCCCGATCCGAGTGAATCCGATGGGCGGGCGGTCGTCGTGACCGCCCGCCCGTGTGTCTCCGCGTCCGGTGTCAGCCCTCGAAGCCGGCCACGTTCTCCTTGGTGACCACCTTCACCGGCACCTTCACCATGCTCTCGACCTTCTCGTCCCCGGCGGCCCGCAGCGCGTTCCGTACCGCGATCCTGCCGAGTTCCGACGGCTGCTGCGCGACGGACGCGTACAAGGTGCCGGCCTCGACCGCCTTCAGCCCGTCCGGCGTGCCGTCGAAGCCGACGACCTGGACCGACTTCCCGGCCCTCGAACCGAGCGCCTTGATCGCGCCGAGCGCCATCTCGTCGTTCTCCGCGAAGACGCCGTCGATGTCCGGGTGCGCCTGGAGCAGGTTCGTCATCACGTCCAGGCCCTTGGTGCGGTCGAAGTCCGCGGGCTGCTTGGCGACGACCTTGATGCCCGGGTGGTCCTTCAGCCCCTCGGCGAAGCCCGCGCCGCGCTCGCGGCTGGCGGAGGTGCCGGCCTGGCCCTGCAGGACGACGATGGTGCCCTTGCCGCCGAGCTTCTCGGCGAGCGCCTCGGCGCCCAGCGCGCCGCCCTCGACGTTGTCGGAGGCGACCAGCGCGGCCGTGTCCGCCTCGTTGACCCCGCGGTCCACGGCGACGACCGGGATGCCGGCCTTGTTGGCGCCGCGCACCGCGGGACCGGCCGCGTCGGAGTCCACCGGGTTGACGACGACCGCGGAGAGCGAGCCGCTGGTGAAGTTCTGCAGCTGGTTGGCCTGCTGGGAGGCGTCGTTCTGCGCGTCCGTGACCGTCAGGTCCACGCCCAGCCTCTTCGCCTCCTCCTCGGCGCCGGCCCGGATCTGCACGAAGAACGGGTTGTTGAGCGTCGACAGCGACAGGCCGATCCGCTGCTTCCCGGCGCCCGACGCCCCGTTGTGCAGCAGCGAGGTCGCGCCGACCACCGCGACGGCGACGACGGCGGCGATCACGTACGTGAGCGCCTGCCTGCCCCGGTTCCCGCCCCCGGACGCCCCGGCCGCCGGGGCGGTCGCGCCCGCCCTGCGGCGCAGCGTGTCGAACAGCACCGCCAGCGCGATCACGACACCGATGACGACCTGCTGCCAGAACGCGGACACGGACAGCAGGTTGAGCCCGTTGCGCAGCACCGCCAGGATCAGCGCGCCGATCAGCGTGCCCGACGCCTTGCCGGTGCCGCCCGCCAGCGAGGCGCCGCCGATGACGACGGCGGCGATGGCGTCCAGCTCGTAGCCCTGCGCGGCCTGCGGCTGCGCGGACGACAGCCGGGAGGCGAGCACGATGCCCGCGGCGGCGGCGAACAGGCCGGAGAACGCGTAGATGGCGAGCTTCTGCCGCCTCACCCGCAGGCCCGACAGCCGCGCGGCCTCCTCGTTGCCGCCGATGGCGTACATGGAACGGCCGATGTACGTCCGTCCGAGCACGAAGGCGGTGAGCAGCCCCATGACGACCATCACGAGCACCGGCACCGGCAGCCAGCCGCCCAGCGTGTCGCCCAGGTGGGAGACGGAGTCCGGGAAGGCGATCGGCGAGCCCTGCGAGATGACGAGCGACAGACCGCGCCCCACCGACAGCATGGCCAGCGTCGCGATGAACGGCGGCAGCTTCCCGTACGAGATGAGGAAACCGTTCACCAGACCGCAGGCGATGCCCGTCGCGACGGCCAGCAGCACCGCGAGGGCGACCGGGACCCCGGCCTCGGTCGCGCTCCACGCCAGCACGGTGGCGGACAGCGCGGCGACCGAGCCGACCGACAGGTCGATGCCCGCCGAGACGATCACGAAGGTGACGCCGAAGGCGAGGATCGCGGTCACGGCGGCCTGGACACCGACGTTGAGCAGGTTGTCGGCGGTCAGGAAGTCCCCGGACAGCGCCGACATGGCGATCACGAGGACGATCAGCGCGGTCAGCGCGCCGTTGTCGAGGAGCAGGCGGCGCAGGCCGGCCGTGGCGCCGCCCTGCGCGCCCGGCTCGCCCTTGAGCGTGTCAGTGGCCACGGGAGGCCTCCGTTCCGTTGCTGAGGGGGGTGGTGCTGACGGCGAGGGCCATCACGGCGTCCTGGGTGGCCTGTTCGGCGGTGAGCTCGCCGGCGACGCGCCCCTGCGCCATGACGACCACCCGGTCGCTCATGCCGAGCACCTCGGGCAGGTCGCTGGAGATCATGAGCACGGCGGCGCCGGCGGCCGTCAGTTCGTTGATGAGCTGGTAGATCTCGACCTTGGCGCCGACGTCGATGCCGCGCGTCGGCTCGTCGAGGATCAGCACCTTGGTGTTCGCCAGCAGCCACTTGCCGATGACGACCTTCTGCTGGTTGCCGCCGGAGAGCGTGCGCACGTGCTGCCCGAGCCCGGCCATCCGCACGCCGAGCTGCCCGGCGATCCGCTCGGCGGCCTCGTGCTGTCCCCTGAGGTCGACGAGCCCCGCGCGGGAGGAGGACCGCAGGGTGACCAGGCCGAGGTTCTCCTCGACGGAGGCGTCGAGCACCAGCCCCTGTCCCTTGCGGTCCTCGGGCACGAGCCCGATGCCGGCCGCCATGGCGGCGTTCACGTCGTGCCGGCGCAGCGGCGCCCCCGCGACGTGCACGGTCCCGGCGTCGTACGGGTCGGCCCCGAACACCGCCCGGACCACCTCGGTCCGCCCGGCCCCGACGAGCCCCGCGATGCCGACGACCTCACCGGCCCGCACCTCGAAGCTCACGTCGTGGAAGACGCCGTCCCGGGTGAGCCCCTCCACCGTGAGCAGCGCGTCACCGGCCCCGGCGCGCTCGCGCGGGTACTGCTGATCGATCGACCGCCCGACCATGAGCCGTACCAGCTCGTCCTCGGGGGTGGAGGCGGGCACCTGACCGACGCTGCGGCCGTCCCGGATGACGGTGACCCGGTCGCCGAGGGCGGCGATCTCCTCCAGGTGGTGCGTGATGAACACGATCCCGACGCCGTCCTCGCGCAGCCGCCGCACGATGGCGAACAGCTTCTCGACCTCCCCGGAGGTCAGCACGGCGGTCGGCTCGTCCATGACGAGCACGCGCGCGTCCAGGCTGAGCGCCTTGGCGATCTCGACCATCTGCAGCCGGGCGATGCCGAGTTCGCGCACCCGCGCACGGGGGGAGACGTCCACCCCGGCCCGCTTCAGCAGCACCTCGGCGTCCGCGTCCATCGTCTTCCGGTCGATCATCCCGAGACGGCGCGGCTGACGCCCGAGGAAGATGTTCTCGGCGACCGTCAGGTCGGGAACGAGGTTGAACTCCTGGTAGATGGTGGCGATCCCGAGCCGCTCGGAGTCCTGCGCACCGTGGATGCGCACCTCCTGGCCGCCGACCGTGATCCGGCCGGCGTCGGGCGTGTAGGCGCCGGAGAGCATCTTGATCAGCGTGCTCTTGCCGGCGCCGTTCTCGCCGAGGAGCACGTGCACCTCGCCCCGGCGCAGGTCGAAGTCGACGCTGTCGAGCGCGACCACACCGGGGAAGGTCTTGCGGATGCCCTCGATGCGCAGCAACTCGTCCGGGTTGCTCACGACGTACTCCTTCGTACGGGGGAGGGGGACTGTGGAGGTGCCGGCTCACCGCACGAGCGGCGTACGACGAGCCGGGCGGGCAGGGAGACGGACTCGCCGGGGCCGCCCTCGACGCGGTCGACCAGCGCGCGCACGGCGGCCCGGCCCAGTTCACGGGTGGGCTGGGCGATGGCGGTGACCGGCGGATCGGTGTGCACGAACCACGGGATGTCGTCGAACGCGGCCAGTGCGATGTCGTCGGGCACCCGCAGCCCGCGCGCGCGTACGGCGTCCAGCGCGCCGAGCGCCATCAGGTTGTCGGCGGCGAACACGACCTCGGGCGGCTCGGTCAGGTCGAGGAAGCCCTCGGTGACCCGGCGCCCGCTGTCGGCCTGGAAGTCGCCCTGGCCGATGTAGGCGTCGGGGAGGGCGAGACCGTACGCACCGAGCGCCTCACGGAAGGCGTCCACGCGCTCGCGGCCGGTGGTGGTGGCGGCCGGTCCGGCGATGATCGCCAGCCGCCGGTGCCCGAGGGCGTGCAGGTGCGCGACCAGGTCCCGTACGGCTCCGCGTCCGTCGGACCTGACGACGGGCACGTCCACACCGGGGATCCACCGGTCGACGAAGACCATGGGCGTGCCCGTGCGGGCGGCGTCCAGCATGCGCGGGGAGCCGCCGTCGGTGGGGGAGACGAGCAGGCCGTCGATGCGGCGGTCCAGCAGGGTGGTGACGTGGTGGTCCTGGAGATCGGGCCGCTCGTCGGCGTTGCCGATGATCACGCTGTACCCGAGCGCGCGGGCCTCCTCCTCGACGGAGCGGGCCAGCTCGGTGAAGTACGGGTTCATCACGTCGCTGATGACCAGCCCGAGAGTGCGGGTCTGGTCGGTGCGCAGGGAGCGTGCGACGGCGTTCGGGCGGTAGCCCAGCGCCCCGACGGCGGCCAGCACGCGGGTGCGGGCGTCCGCGCTGACCGACGGGTGGTCGTTCAGGACGCGCGACACCGTGGCGACGGACACCCCGGCCCGCGCGGCGACGTCCTTGATGCTCGCCATCGCCGTTCCACCTCCTCGTGGAATCGATTACACGGAGGATTGGAATCGATTCCACGAACGACTGGCAAGGGGGTGCGGGGTGGCCGAAATCGAATCGTGACCGGGGAGAGCGGGGATGAGGGTCCCGAGCCCGCTCCGTGCGAGGCGGTCATTCATGAGTCAGCGCTTCGGATCACGGTCGGAGACCGCACTGCCTCACGAGCGCAGCTCTCTCGCCCTCCTGAGATGCCGGGGGAGGACCGCATCACCGTGCGCGTGATCCCCTTCGACCTCGAAGGGTCCGCGGGTGCTGCAAGCGCCATGGTGCACGCCTGAGGCATGGTGCACGCCGGAGGCATGGTGCCGAAACTCGACACCGTGGTGCATGACGCACCTGCCGGTACCGCGTTCGTCGACGCGGAGGCCCGACTCGGTTCGTTTTGAACTCCCTTCCGTGAAGTGGGGACCGTGTCGCTCGGCCCGGTGCGGTCACGTGACTTCGTCCACAGGTCGGCGGAGGAGTCGTGAGGCATCCCGCGGGAACCCCGCGCATCCGGCGGAAGTCCTCCTGCCCGGGCCCCGGTGACGGCACCTCGTGCCCTGGGACCGCGTCCACCCGCACCCTCGTGGCCACACGCGGCTCCAAGGCCCCCGCTCGAGCCCCTCGCCTTCCCGGCCGCCGCCTTCACGCACTTTCCCGAGGTGCCGGAGGAGGCCGGGCCGGCGGGAACCGGCATGACGTCACCCGGCTGACACCGCTGCTCGGCGCGATCCCGTGGAACCGGGCCGCACCGTTCCGGAGTCGTACGGACAGTCGTCCTGCCCGGCGGGTCCTTCCCGCCCCGCCCGCATCCCGGAGCCCGCTTTGTCCTTGCGCACAGGCACCGTCCGCCCCGTACTCCTGCTCCTGTCGACCGTGCTCGCGGCCGGAGCGCTCACCGGCTGCGCGCTGCGGGAGCTCACCAGGGACTGCGGCGGGACCGACGGCAGGGTCAAGGAGATGGCCGCGCTCGGCATCCTCGGCTCCCGGCCCGCCGGGGCCACCGTCGCCCGGGGCTTCGAGGAGGTCGACGCCGGCTGCTGGGCGGACAGCGGCGACGTCTCGGTGTACGCCGGCCGGACCTACGCCTTCCCCGGCACGAAGGCCGAGGTCGCCGCACACTACCGGACGGCAGCGGCACGGGGCGGATGGGATCCGGGCTCCGAAGTCCCCTCCGGTGACCTGTGCTTCGTCAAGGAGGACATGGCGCTGCGGATCGTCTTCCTCACCGCCGAGAGCCTCGCGGAGGACGGCCACGGAAGCCGCCCCGACCTCACCACCGGGGCCGGCTACTCGGTCCACGCCGACTCGTTCGTGGGCAGTGGCGCCGAGGCGGGCTGCTAGAGGTGGCCGGTCCGTCCCGGGGCGCCCTCGGCGCCCCGCCGGCGGCGGCCCGCGCGCACCACGGATCGACGTCCGCGCCCGGGCGGCACGATGCGGCAGGGGCGACCGTGACCGTCACGGTCGTCGGAGCCGGGCCGCCCGGGCGGGATACTCCCTGTCACACCCCACGGGTACCGTCGGATCATGCCCCACCAGACCACCCAGTCCGCAGCCGCCGCCCCCGGTGAACGCCGGCTCGCCGTCCTCGAAGGCGTCCTGGAGCGGATCACGTACGCCAACGAGGAGAACGGTTACACGGTCGCCCGGGTCGACACCGGCAGAGGCGCCGGTGATCTGCTCACCGTCGTCGGCGCGCTGCTCGGCGCCCAGGTGGGGGAGTCCCTGCGGATGGAGGGCCGTTGGGGGTCGCACCCGCAGTACGGGAAGCAGTTCCACGTCGAGAACTACACGACCGTCCTCCCCGCCACCGTCCAGGGCATCCGCCGCTACCTCGGCTCCGGTCTGGTCAAGGGCATCGGCCCGGTCTTCGCCGACCGCATCACGCAGCACTTCGGCGTCGACACCCTCACGATCATCGAGGAGGAGCCGAAACGCCTCATCGAGGTCCCCGGGCTCGGGCCCAAGCGGACCAAGAAGATCGCCGACGCCTGGGAGGAGCAGAAGGCGATCAAGGAGGTCATGCTCTTCCTCCAGACCGTCGAGGTCTCCACCTCCATCGCCGTGCGCATCTACAAGAAGTACGGCGACGCCTCCATCTCCGTCGTGAAGAACCAGCCCTACCGCCTCGCCGCCGACGTCTGGGGCATCGGCTTCCTCACCGCCGACAGGATCGCCCAGTCCGTCGGCATCCCGCACGACAGCCCGGAGCGGGTGAAGGCCGGCCTGCAGTACGCCCTCTCCCAGGCCACCGACCAGGGCCACTGCTACCTCCCCGAGGAGAGGCTGATCGCCGACGCGGTGAAGCTGCTCCAGGTGGACACCGGCCTCGTCATCGAGTGCCTGGCCGAGCTCGCCGCCGAGCCCGAAGAGGGGGAGGACCCCGGTGTCGTACGCGAGAAGGTGCCCGCCCCCGACGGCGGCGACCCCGTCACCGCCGTCTACCTCGTCCCCTTCCACCGTGCCGAGCTGGCCCTCTCCGCCCAGGTGCAGCGCCTGCTGCGCACCGACGAGGACCGGATGCCGGCCTTCCGGGACGTGGCCTGGGACAAGGCGCTCGGCTGGCTGAAGGACCGTACCGGCACCGACCTCGCCCCCGAGCAGGAGGCCGCCGTCAAGCTGGCGCTGAGCGAGAAGGTCGCCGTCCTCACCGGCGGGCCCGGCTGCGGCAAGTCCTTCACGGTCCGGTCCATCGTGGAGCTGGCCCGCGCCAAGAAGGCCAAGGTCGTCCTCGCCGCCCCGACCGGCCGCGCCGCCAAGCGGCTCGCCGAGCTGACCGGCGCCGAGGCCTCCACCGTCCACCGCCTGCTGGAGCTCAAGCCCGGCGGTGACGCGGCCTACGACCGGGACCGCCCGCTCGACGCCGATCTGGTGGTGGTCGACGAGGCGTCCATGCTGGACCTCCTCCTTGCGAACAAGCTGGTCAAGGCGGTGCCCCCGGGCGCCCACCTGCTCTTCGTGGGCGACGTCGACCAGCTCCCCAGCGTCGGCGCCGGCGAGGTGCTCCGGGACCTCCTCGCCGCCGACGGTCCCGTCCCCGCCGTCCGGCTCACCCGTGTCTTCCGCCAGGCCCAGCAGTCGGGCGTGGTGACCAACGCGCACCGGATCAACGCGGGGCAGCACCCGGTCACCGACGGCATGAAGGACTTCTTCCTCTTCGTCGAGGACGACACCGAGGAGGCCGGCCGGCTCACCGTCGACGTCGCGGCCCGGCGCATCCCGGCGAAGTTCGGCCTCGACCCCCGTCGTGACGTACAGGTCCTCGCGCCCATGCACCGGGGGCCGGCCGGCGCGGGCACGCTCAACGGGCTGCTCCAGCAGGCCATCACCCCCGGCCGCCCCGATCTCGCCGAGAAGCGGTTCGGCGGCCGGGTCTTCCGCGTCGGCGACAAGGTCACCCAGATCCGCAACAACTACGAGAAGGGGGAGAACGGGGTCTTCAACGGCACCGTGGGCGTGGTCACCGCCCTCGACACCGTCGACCAGCGCCTGACGGTGCTGACCGACGAGGACGAGGAGGTGCCGTACGACTTCGACGAGCTGGACGAGCTGGCGCACGCCTACGCCGTGACCATCCACCGTTCCCAGGGCAGCGAGTACCCGGCGGTCGTCATCCCGGTGACCACGGGAGCCTGGATGATGCTCCAGCGCAACCTGCTGTACACGGCGGTCACCCGGGCCAAGCGGCTGGTGGTCCTCGTCGGTTCCCGCAAGGCGATCGGGCAGGCGGTGCGCACGGTCTCGGCGGGCCGTCGGTGCACGGCGCTGGACTTCCGCCTCGCCGGCTCCCGCCTCTCAGGAGCGTGATGCGCCGCTGTGAGCGGCCCGTCACCAAAAAATGATCGATCAAATGAGTCACAAAGGTCACAGAGGGCTTCCGGATCGTGAACGCAAGGGGCAGGATGGGCAAGTTGACGGCACTGAGTGCCGCCGATAGGCCCGATGGTCGACCCCGAGTGCACTCTCCTGAGCCGAGTGGGGGATGGTAGAGACAGTCAGGGCACCTCGAAGATGAGGCACAACGTCGGTGAGGGAAGACGTGAGCGACAACTCTGTAGTACTGCGGTACGACGGCAGCGAGTACACCTACCCGGTGATCGACAGCACCGTCGGCGACAAGGGCTTCGACATCGGAAAGCTCCGCGCCCAGACCGGTCTGGTGACGCTGGACAGCGGCTACGGCAACACCGCCGCCTACAAATCCGGGATCACCTACCTGGACGGCGAGGCCGGCATCCTCCGGTACCGCGGCTACCCGATCGAGCAGCTGGCCGAGCGTTCCACCTTCCTGGAGGTCGCCTACCTGCTGATCAACGGCGAGCTGCCGACCGTCGACGAGCTCTCCGCGTTCAAGGGCGAGATCACGCAGCACACCCTGCTGCACGAGGACGTCAAGAACTTCTACAAGGGCTTCCCGCGCGACGCCCACCCGATGGCCATGCTGTCCTCGGTGGTCTCCGCGCTGTCGACGTTCTACCAGGACAGCCACAACCCGTTCGACGAGCAGCAGCGCAACCTCTCCACCATCCGCCTGCTCGCCAAGCTCCCGACGATCGCGGCGTACGCGTACAAGAAGTCGGTCGGCCACCCGTTCGTCTACCCGCGCAACGACCTCGGCTACGTCGAGAACTTCCTGCGCATGACGTTCTCGGTCCCGGCCCAGGAGTACGAGCTCGACCCGACGGTCGTCGCGGCCCTGGACAAGCTGCTGATCCTGCACGCGGACCACGAGCAGAACTGCTCGACCTCCACGGTCCGCCTGGTCGGTTCCTCGCAGGCGAACATGTTCGCCTCGGTCTCCGCCGGCATCAACGCGCTGTGGGGCCCGCTGCACGGCGGCGCCAATCAGTCGGTGCTGGAGATGCTGGAGGGCATCCGCGACGCCGGCGGCGACGTCGACTCCTTCATCCGCAAGGTGAAGAACAAGGAGGACGGCGTCCGCCTGATGGGCTTCGGCCACCGGGTCTACAAGAACTTCGACCCGCGCGCCAAGATCATCAAGGCCGCCGCGCACGATGTGCTGTCCGCCCTCGGCAAGTCCGACGAGCTGCTGGACATCGCGCTGAAGCTGGAGGAGCACGCGCTCTCCGACGACTACTTCGTCTCGCGCAGCCTCTACCCGAACGTCGACTTCTACACCGGTCTGATCTACCGGGCCATGGGCTTCCCGACCGAGATGTTCACGGTCCTGTTCGCCCTCGGCCGCCTTCCGGGCTGGATCGCCCAGTGGCACGAGATGATCAAGGAGCCGGGCTCCCGCATCGGCCGCCCGCGCCAGATCTACACGGGTGTCGTCGAGCGGGACTTCGTCCCGGTCGAGGAGCGCTGACCGCCGCTTCCGGCCGCGATCGCGCCGGGCCCCGTACACGCCGGTCGTGTGCGGGGCCCGGCCCGTACGGGCTCGCAGGACGCGGACAGGGGGACGAACAGGGAAAAGGCGCCCCGGCCGCCGGTCCCCCCACGGGCCGACGAGCCAGGGCGCCTTCCCATGTCCCGGTGCGGATTCCCCCCACGGGATCCGGCCGGGCGTCTGTGAGGACAGCGCCTGAATCGCTGTGTGAGCACGGGCGGACCTGAATCCGCCGCACTCGTCGGTGCGGTCTGCCGGGACAGCGCACATGCGGGAGGGCCGCTCAAAGCTCCCCGCTGGGTACGTGCCCCGGCAACGCAATCTCTGGGAAAGTCCCCCAAGACATCCCCAGATGCCAGGAAACGCCCCCCAAGACGCTGCCTGACATCGCCAACTTAGACCTTCGAACCCCTTCGATGGTTACGTTCGGATCACTGTGATATGCGTCTCTCGCGCATCCCTCGAAGGTGCGCAGGAGTCCGCAGACCGCTCACGGGACCCAAGCGTAAGGACGATGCGCTAGCCGTGTGAAGAGCTTATGTGAGGGACGTACCGGGCGACAGGGGTGCACCCCAACTCGAGACCTCAGCGAAACGCCCGCAGGCGCAGGCTGTTCGTCACCACGAAGACAGAGGAGAACGCCATCGCCGCACCGGCGATCATCGGGTTCAGCAGGCCGGCGGCGGCCAGCGGCAGCGCGGCCACGTTGTAGCCGAAGGCCCACACCAGATTGCCCTTGATCGTGCCGAGTGTCCTGCGGGACAGCCGTATCGCGTCCGCGGCCACCCGCAGGTCGCCGCGGACCAGGGTCAGGTCGCCCGCCTCGATCGCCGCGTCCGTGCCGGTGCCCAGGGCGAGACCCAGATCGGCGACGGCCAGCGCGGCCGCGTCGTTGACGCCGTCGCCGACCATGGCGACGCTGCGTCCCTCCTCCTGCAGCCGTCGTACGACGTCGGCCTTGTCCTCGGGCAGCACCTCGGCGATCACCCGGTCGATGCCCACGCTCCGCGCCACCGCCTCGGCGACGGTGCGGTTGTCACCGGTCAGCAGCACCGGCGTGAGCCCCAGGGCCCGCAGTTCGCGCACCGCCTCGGCGCTGGTCTCCTTCACGGCGTCGGCGACCGTCAGGACACCGCGTGCCGCCCCGTCCCAGCCGACCACGACGGCCGTGCGCCCGTCCCGCTCGGCCTCGTCCTTCGCCCGCGCCAGCTCCGGCGGCAGTTCCCCGAAGAGCTCGGAGAGCCGCCCCACGGCGACCTCGTGGCCCTCCACGCGCCCGCGTACGCCCCGGCCGGGCACGTTCTCGAAGCGCTCGGCCCCGGGCAGCGCGCCGGCGCGCTCCTCGGCGCCCGCGGCGATCGCCCGCGCGACGGGGTGCTCGGAGGCGTGCTCCAGGGCGCCCGCGAGCCGTAGCAGCAGCCGCTCGTCCGCGCCCTCGGCGACGTACACCTCCTGGAGGGTCATCCGTCCGGTGGTGACGGTGCCGGTCTTGTCCAGGACGACGGTGTCGACGCGGCGGGTGGACTCCAGGACCTCGGGGCCCTTGATGAGGATGCCGAGCTGGGCGCCGCGCCCGGTGCCGACCATCAGGGCGGTCGGCGTGGCGAGCCCGAGGGCGCACGGGCAGGCGATGATCAGCACGGCGACGGCGGCGGTGAACGCGGCGACCGTGTCACCGGTGGAGCCGAGCCACAGCCCGAAGGTGCCGACCGCGATCAGCAGCACCACGGGCACGAAGACCCCGGAGATCCGGTCGGCGAGGCGCTGCACCTGCGCCTTGCCGTTCTGCGCCTCCTCCACCAGCTTCGCCATCCGCGCGAGCTGCGTGTCGGCGCCGATCCGGGTGGCCTCGACGACGAGCCGACCGCCCGCGTTGACCGTGGCGCCGGTGACGGCGTCGCCGACGGTGACGTCCACCGGGACGGACTCGCCGGTCAGCATGGACGCGTCCACGGCGGAGGAGCCCTCGACCACCGTGCCGTCGGTGGCGATCTTCTCCCCGGGCCGTACGACGAACCGGTCGCCCACCACCAGCCGCTCCGCCGGGACCCGCACCTCGCGCCCGTCACGGAGCACGGCCACGTCCTTGGCGCCCAGCTCCATCAGCGCCCGCAGGGCCGCTCCCGCGCGGCGCTTGGAGCGGGTCTCCAGATAGCGGCCGAGCAGGATGAACACGGTGACGCCGGCGGCCACCTCCAGGTAGATCGCGGAGGCGCCGTCGGTGCGGGCGACGGTGAGTTCGAAGGGGTGCCGCATGCCGGGCATGCCCGCGTGGCCGAGGAACAGCGCCCACAGGGACCAGCCGAACGCGGCGAGCGTGCCGACCGAGACCAGCGTGTCCATGGTGGCCGCGCCGTGCCGGAGGTTGGTCCAGGCGGCCCGGTGGAAGGGGGCGGCGCCCCAGACCACGACGGGCGCGGCGAGGGTGAGCGAGAGCCACTGCCAGTTGTCGAACTGCAGGGGCGGGACCATCGCCAGGAGGACGACGGGGAGGGCGAGGAGCGCGGAGACGGTGAGGCGCCGGCGCAGGGCGGCCGACTCGGGGCCGGCCTGCGCGGCGGGCGTCCCGTCGCTCTCGTCCTGCGGGGGTGCGGGTTCCTCGGCGGTGTAGCCGGTCCGCACCACCGTGCTGATCAGGTCGGCGACCTCGGTGCCCGGCGGGTAGGTGATCCGGGCCTTCTCCGTCGCGTAGTTCACCGTGGCGGTGACGCCGTCCATGCGGTTGAGCTTCTTCTCGACGCGGGCCGCGCAGGAGGCGCAGGTCATCCCGCCGATGAGCAGTTCGACCTCCGACAGGGCCGGCTGCCCGGCGGCCGGCGCCTCGGGGGCGGTGGTGCTGGTCATGTCCGTGCTCCAGGGACGTCCGGGGCTCCGGGGGAGTCAGGGGCTCCGGGGGTGGTGGCGTGCCGGGCCGCGGTGGTGGCGGGCCGCGGGGGACGGGTGGCCGTCGCGGCCCGGTTCACGCCGTACGGAAGCGGGGTGCTGCCGGTTCAGGCCCGGCCGGCCAGTTCGAAGCCGGCCTCGTCGACGGCGGTGCGGACGGCCTCCTCGTCGAGCGGGGCGGCGGAGACGACGGTCACCTCGCCGGAGGAGGCGACCGCCCGCACGGAGCTGACGCCGGGGAGCCGGGAGATCTCGCCGGAGACGGCGCCCTCGCAGTGCCCGCAGCTCATCCCGCTCACCTGGTAGACGGTGGTGACGGAACCCTGGGTGTCGGTCCGGGAGGTCATGTCGTTGCTCCTCGTCGAGGCGTAGGGGGTCGGTGCGGCCGGGGCCACGACTCCAGGTTATACCCCTAGGGGGTATGAATCCAAGTGTGGCGGCCGGGACGGAGCGAGGCGGGCCGGGAACGCCCGCGACAAGGCGGGACCCGGGGGCGACGTTCCGCCGGGAGCGACGGTCACCGCGGGGCGAGGCCGGACCTGCGGCCGGTGGTGTTCGAGCGGTACGGCGAGCCGGCCGAGGTGCGGGGGGCCGGGGGCCGGAGTCCGCGCTGCAGATCGTCCGGCAGCGGGCGGCCTGCCGGTTCCTGCTCGCGGTGGGCGGACGGCCTTCTGCGATCCGGTGCATGGATCCCGGGCCGCTGGAGCGGATCACCGCGCGGCGTGCGGAACCGGCGGGGTTCGCATGTGCCGTAGCGGCATGTGGTCCAGTAGGCGGCAAGCACGACATGGAGAGGTTCCCGCGCATGCCCCTTCCTTCGATTCCCCGCCGGGTCAGGATCGGCGATGCCGCCGCGTTCGCCGGGACCACACCCCGCGCCATCCGCCACTACCACGCCATCGGGCTCCTCTGCTGCGGCGCCGTCCGAAGGCCGTCCGGCCCCGGTGACGGACCCTGCCGCCCGGAGGATCGCGGTGATCGTCCCGGCCGTACTGCGCCACGGCCGGCGCCTGGCCGACATGGCCGCAAGAACCGACGGGTCCTCGCGGAACTCCGCACCGACCCCACCCGCGCCGCCCGGCTCCTGCGCGCCCTGCTCGTCCTGACGAACCTCGAAGTCGACCGCTGACGGACGATCCTCTCCGTGGACTCCCGCCCACGACCAGCACGAGCACCCCGGAGCACCGTCACACCAGCCCTGCCGGCCGGCGATTTCCAGGGTGGCGGAGGCTCCGTGCACGGCTGTGGCGGGGCGGGGCTGTCGGCGGTGGTGACCGCGGCGGCGGCCGGTGCGCGTGTCGTCGCCGCCGACGTGCCGCCGGGGCCCTCGGCCCGGCGCGGAAGTTCGGCGCCGTGCGGTGCGTGGCCGCGGCGGCCGCGACGGACGGCGGCCGAGGCGGTCCGCGACCTCACCGGCGGCGCCCGCTTCTCCCTGGACGCCCTCGGCGCACCCGCTACCCGCACCGCCGGGGCCGTCACGTCCGGGCCGGGCTGCTGCCCTGGTCGACGGGCACCACACCCGTCCCCACGGCCCGCGCCGTCGCCCCCGGACTCGAACTCCCCGGCGGCCACGGCATGGCCGCGCGCCCCTGTCCCCGGTGCTGGAGCCGGTCCGCGCCGACGTGCTCCGCCCGGATCTGCTGGTGACCTCCGCCGTCGCCCCGGACTCCGCCCCGCCCGCCCTCGCGGCCGTGGGAGGGGCGGTGGCGGCGGGGGCGGGCGTGACCGGCATCGAGCCGTGGGGCTGACCGGGGCCCCGCCCGGAGGGGTGACGAGGGTCAGCCGCCCTTGCGGCCCCGGTTGCCCGGGCGGGAGGCGACCCACGCCCGGACGGTGTCGGCGTACCAGTAGGGCTTGCCCGCCTCCACGTGGTCGGGCGGGGGCAGCAGGCCGTGCTTGCGGTAGGAGCGGACAGTGTCCGGCTGCACCTTGATGTGGGCCGCGATGTCCTTGTAGGACCACAGCGATCGGTCGGTCATGGTGGCACCTCCCCGCGCGCACCGCGGCGACGGCCGGGGCGGCCGTCAGGGGGAGCCGGGCGCGCGCTGGTGATCGGGCATGCGTTGTGCCCGGTGAACGAGGCCCACCGGGGGCAGGACAGGGGTTGTGTGCCGGGTGTGACGGAAGGCCCGCGCACGTGTGACGCCCGTGACGGCACGGGAGTGTTTGTGACAGGAACGCCACACAGGCGGACGCCGGTCCGTCGGCGGGGCGCGTTGACTTCCCCCGCGGCAGCGGGTCCGGACAGGACACCGGAAAAGTTTCGTCCGAATGTCCGGACAAAACGTTGACAGGGCTTCGTGCCGGGGCTAGAACCAGGGAGAGCCGTGAAGCCGTAGATGCCTTCCAGCCGTACGAAGGGGACGCGATGCCGTACGACGTGATCACCATGGGACGGATCGGGGTGGACCTCTACCCGCTCCAGACGGGCGTACCACTGCCGCAGGTCACGTCCTTCGGCAAGTTCCTCGGCGGCTCGGCGGCCAACGTCGCGGTCGCCGCCGCCCGCCTCGGCCGCCGTACCGCCGTGATCACCCGCACCGGCGACGACCCCTTCGGCACCTATCTCCACGAGGCGCTGCGCGACTTCGGCGTCGACGACCGCTGGGTCACCCCCGTCCCCGGCCTGCCCACCCCGGTCACCTTCTGCGAGGTCTTCCCGCCGGACGACTTCCCGCTGTACTTCTACCGCCGGCCCAAGGCCCCCGACCTGGAGATCGACGCCCGTGAACTCGACCTGGACACGATCCGCGACACGCGCGTCTTCTGGGTCACCGGCACCGGGCTGAGCGAGGAACCCAGCCGCACCGCCACCCTCGCCGCCCTCGCCCACCGCGCCAGGTCCCACGCCACCGTGTTCGACCTCGACTGGCGCCCCGTGTTCTGGACCGACCCCGACGCCGCCCGCCCCTTCTACCGCGAGGCACTGCGCCACACCACGGTCGCCGTCGGCAACCTGGACGAGGTGGAGGTCGCCACCGGGGAGCGCGAACCGCACGCCGCCGCCCGCGCCCTGCTCGCCGCCGGGGTCGAGGTCGCGGTGGTCAAGCAGGGCCCGAAGGGCGTCCTGGCCATGGACCGCGACGGCCGGTCGGCCGAGGTCCCGCCGCTCCCGGTGACCGTCCTCAACGGCCTGGGCGCCGGCGACGCCTTCGGCGGCTCGCTCTGCCACGGCCTGCTGGCCGGCTGGGACCTGGAGAAGACCATGCGGCACGCCAACGCCGCCGGGGCCATCGTCGCCTCCCGTCTGGAGTGCTCCTCCGCGATGCCCACCCCCGACGAGATCGACGCGGCGCTCGCCGCGGGAGCCGTCACATGACCGTCCCGTACGTCCCCCGGTGCGCCACCACGGACGCCACGGGCACCACCCCACCGATCGCCTCCGGCGCGGGAGGCCGCTTCGCTTTGGCAGGAGCGAAGTGCGGGCGACGACTCCCCGCCCGCCGCGGCCCCGCGCCGGAGGTTCCGCCGGAGTCCCATGTGTCCACTCGGAGACCCGAACGGCCGACACTGTGTCGGGCCCGTCCGCCTGCCCGGCCCTGGTGGGATGGATCCGTGGCCGAGGCCGCGGCGCGTCCGCCCGCAGCCTGGGCGCGCGAGCTGCACGAACGGCACGTCACCACCCGTCGCCGCCATCTGTGAAGGAGTTCTCGGTCATGACGAAGATCGTCAACCACTGGATCGGCGGCAGGACCGCCGAAGGCGCCTCGGGTACCTACGGTCCGGTGACGGACCCGGCGACCGGCGAGGTCACCACGGAGGTCGCGTTCGCGTCCGTCGAGGAGGTCGACGCCGCGGTCGCCGCCGCCAAGGAGGCGTACCTGAGCTGGGGCCAGTCCTCCCTGGCCGCCCGCACCACCGTCCTCTTCAGGTTCCGCGCGCTGCTCGACGCCCACCGCGACGAGATCGCCGGACTGATCACCGCAGAGCACGGCAAGGTGCACTCCGACGCGCTCGGCGAGGTGGCGCGCGGCCTGGAGATCGTCGACCTGGCCTGCGGGATCAGCGTGCAGCTCAAGGGAGAGCTGTCCACGCAGGTCGCCGGCCGCGTCGACGTGTCGTCCATCCGCCGGCCGCTGGGTGTGGTCGCCGGCATCACGCCGTTCAACTTCCCGGCGATGGTGCCGATGTGGATGTTCCCCATCGCCATCGCCTGCGGCAACACGTTCGTGCTGAAGCCGAGCGAGAAGGACCCGTCCGCCTCGGTCCGCCTCGCCGAACTCCTGTCGGAGGCCGGTCTCCCCGACGGCGTGTTCAACGTCGTCCACGGCGACAAGGTGGCCGTCGACCGCCTCCTGGCCCACCCCGACGTCAAGGCGGTCTCCTTCGTCGGCTCCACCCCGATCGCCCGCTACGTCCACACCACCGCCTCCGCGAACGGCAAGCGCGTCCAGGCCCTCGGCGGCGCCAAGAACCACATGCTGGTCCTCCCCGACGCCGACCTCGACGCGGCGGCCGACGCGGCCGTCTCCGCGGCCTACGGCTCGGCGGGCGAGCGCTGCATGGCGATCTCCGCGGTCGTCGCCGTGGGCGCGATCGGCGACACCCTGGTGGAGAAGATCCGCGAGCGCGCCGAGAAGATCAGGATCGGCCCCGGCGACGACCCCGCCTCCGAGATGGGCCCGCTGATCACCAGGGCCCACCGCGACAAGGTGGCCTCCTACGTGGCCGGCGCGGCGGACGAGGGCGCCGAGGTCGTCCTGGACGGCACCGGCCACACCGTCGACGGCCACGAGAACGGCCACTGGATCGGCGTCTCCCTCCTCGACAGGGTGCCGACCACGGCGAAGGCCTACCAGGACGAGATCTTCGGCCCAGTCCTGTGCGTCCTGCGCACGGACACCTACGAGGAGGCCCTGGACCTCGTCAACTCCTCCCCCTTCGGCAACGGCACCGCGATCTTCACCCGGGACGGCGGCGCCGCCCGCCGCTTCCAGCTGGAGGTCGAGGCCGGCATGGTCGGCGTGAACGTCCCGATCCCGGTCCCCGTCGGCTACCACTCCTTCGGCGGCTGGAAGGACTCCCTCTTCGGCGACCACCACGTCTACGGCAACGACGGCACGCACTTCTACACCCGTGGCAAGGTCGTCACCACCCGCTGGCCCGACCCGGCGGACGCCCCCACCGGCGTCGACCTGGGCTTCCCGCGCAACCACTGACCGCGCGGGCCTCACCCCGGCAGGCCGGGACCGTGCTCCGCCCACGGTCCCGGCCTCCGCTTCCCCGCCACCGCCCGGACGGTCCGCCCCCACACCCCCGAGGGTGGAAGAGCACGGACCGGACGACCGGTACGGACGATCCGGGTCCTCTGGAACCGAATGATCCGGACGGGTGGTCCTGTTGTTCGAGATCGTGATCGGAGAAGAGGATGACCTTGGACAGCGCACGGCGGCCCGCGTCCCGGCGCACCGTGCTCGCATGGGGAACCGGCGCGGCACTGACCGCCGCCCTGACCGGGAGCGGGAGCGCCCACGCCTCGGCGCCGGACGGCGGGATCGTGCGCCGGCTGAGGGAGCTCGAACGGCGGCACTCCGCCCGGCTGGGAGTCCACGCCCGCGACACCGCCACCGGCAGGATCGTGCGGTACCGCGCGGACGAGCGTTTCCCCATGTGCTCGCTCTTCAAGACGCCGGCCGTCGCCGCCGTGCTGCGCGACCTCGACCGTGACGGGGAGTTCCTGGCCAGGCGCATCCGGTACACCGAGAAGGAGGTCACGGACTCGGGGTACGCGCCGGTCACCGGCACGCCCGGGAACCTGGCCTCGGGCATGACCGTCGCGGAGCTGTGCGCCGCCGCGGTGTCCTACAGCGACAACGCCGCCGGGAACCTCCTGCTCCGGGAGCTGGGAGGGCCGACCGCGGTCACCCGGTTCTGCCGGTCGGCAGGGGACCGGACGACCCGGCTCGACCGGTGGGAGCCCGAGCTGAACTCCGCCGAACCGTGGCGGGTGACGGACACCACCACGCCGGACGCCGTCGGACGGACCTACGCGCGCCTGACGCTCGGCGCCGCGCTCGCCCCCGAGGACCGCGAACGGCTCACCGGCTGGCTGCTGGCCAGCACCACGGGCGACGCGAAACTCCGGGCCGGTCTGCCCTCCGGCTGGACCGTCGCGGAGAAGACCGCCGGCGGGAAGTACGGGACCAACCACGATGTGGGCGTCGTCTGGCCCCCGGGGCGCGCGCCCCTCGTCATGGCGGTCCTCACGACGAAGCGCGAGCCCGACGCCGCGCCCGACAACCCGCTGATCGCCGAGACCGCCGCGCTGCTGGCCGGAGCGCTCGCCTGACGACGACCGCCGCCGCGTACCACGGACGCGGTACGCGGCGGCGGGCCCGTACACCTGCGGGAGGTCCCCGGGTTCGGTCCCCGGCCGACATCTGTCCGACAGGTTCGCCCCGTACCGTTGACACATGGATCTTCGACTGCCCGGATCGCGGTGGCTGCGGTCACTGCGGCCACGACGGACCGTCGCCGCCGCCGCGGCCGCCGTCGTCGCGGCCGCCGGCGCCGGTACGTGGAGTGCCGTCGCCTCCGACGACGCGCCCGCGGTCCGCCGCGCCGACCGGGCCGTGAGCACGGGCGACGGGGTGCGCATCGACACCTCGTTCTTCACCGCCGGGCCCGACGGCCGCCGCCCCGCCGTCCTGCTCGGGCACGGCTTCGGCGGCAGCAAGGACGACGTGCGGGAGCAGGCCGAGGACCTCGCGCGCGACGGGTACGCGGTCCTCACCTGGTCCGCGCGCGGCTTCGGCGAGTCCACCGGGAGGATCGGGCTGAACGACCCTCAGGGCGAGGTCGCCGACGTCTCCCGGCTGATCGACTGGCTGGCGGACCGGCCCGAGGTCGAGCTCGACGGGGACGGTGATCCGCGGGTCGGCATGGCGGGCGGCTCGTACGGCGGCGCCATCGCCCTGCTCGGCGCCGGGCACGACGACCGGGTCGACGCCATCGCCCCGGCGATCACCTACTTCGACCTCGCCGACGCGCTCTTCCCGAACGGCGTCTTCAAGAGGCTGTGGGCGGGCGTCTTCGTCAACTCCGGCGGCGGCTGCGAGAAGTTCGAGCCCGTCCTGTGCGAGATGTACCAGCGGGTCGCCGAGTCCGGCGTCCCGGACGCCGAGGCGCGCGAGCTGCTCGAGGCGCGCTCGCCGTCCGCCGTCGCCGACCGCATCGACGTGCCCACGCTGCTGGTGCAGGGCCAGACCGACTCCCTCTTCCCGCTCGGCCAGGCCGACGCCGCCGCCCAGGCGATCCGCGCCAACGGCGCCCCGGTCCAGGTCGACTGGATCGCGGGCGGCCACGACGGCGGCGATCCGGAGACGGACCGCGTACAGCAGCGCGTACGGGCCTGGTTCGACCGGTACCTCAAGGACGACAGGAGCGCCGACACCGGCCCCGGCTTCCGCGTCACCCGTACCGGAGGCGTCGACTCCACCGACGGACAGGCCGTGCTCAACGGCGCGAGCGCCGACACCTACCCGGGACTGACGAACGGCGGCCGGTCCTTCCCTCTCACCGGACGCGAACAGAGCTTCGCCAACCCGGCCGGCGCCAACCCGCCCGCCATCTCCTCCCTGCCCGGCCTCGGCGGCTCCGGCGGACTCGCCCAGCTCTCCTCGCTCGGCGTCGGCGTCTCCCTGGACTTCCCGGGCCAGTACGCCCGCTTCGAGTCCGCCCCGGTCGCCGACGACCTGCGGATCACCGGATCGCCGACCGTCACCGTCCACGTCGAGTCGACCGGCGACGACGCCGTCCTCTTCGGCAAGGTGTACGACGTCGGCCCGGACGGACGGCAGCAGGTGCTCCCCGCGCAGCTCGTCGCCCCGGTCCGTGTCGAGGACGCCGGGTCCGGCAAGGACGTGACGCTCACCCTCCCGGCCGTCGACCACGAGGTCCGAAAGGGCCACCGCCTGCGCCTCGTCCTCGCCTCCACCGACCTCGGCTACGCCTCCCCGGCCGCCCCGGCGACGTACACCGTCTCCCTGAGGAGCGACCTCACGGTGCCCACGGCCCCCGGCGTGACCACCACCGCGGCCCCGCTGCCGGCCTGGGTGGTGTGGCTGCCGGCGGTCGGCGCCCTGATCGCCCTCGCCCTGCTGCTCACCGGCCGCCGCCGCACCACCGCCCCGGCGCCCGACCCGGAACTGGCCGACGTGCCGCTCCGGATCACCGGCCTGAGCAAGCGGTACGCCCGCTCCTCGGACCGGTACGCCGTGCGGGACCTGTCCTTCCGGGTGGAGAAGGGGCAGGTGCTCGGTCTGCTCGGGCCGAACGGCGCGGGCAAGACGACCACCCTGCGCATGCTGATGGGGCTCATCAGGCCCGACGGCGGCGAGATCCGCGTCTTCGGCCACGCCGTCCGCCCCGGCGCCCCCGTGCTCTCCCGGGTCGGCGCCTTCGTGGAGGGCGCGGGCTTCCTGCCGCATCTGTCCGGGCGGGAGAACCTGGAGCTGTACTGGCGGGCCACGGGGCGCCCGGCCGAGGACGCCCGCCTGGAGGAGGCCCTGGAGATCGCCGGGCTCGGTGACGCGCTCGCCCGCGCGGTGCGCACCTACTCCCAGGGCATGCGCCAGCGCCTCGCCATCGCCCAGGCCATGCTCGGCCTTCCGGACCTGCTCATCCTGGACGAGCCGACCAACGGACTCGACCCGCCGCAGATCCGCGAGATGCGCGAGGTGATGATCCGGTACGCGGCCGCCGGGCGCACGGTGATCGTCTCCAGCCATCTGCTGTCGGAGGTCGAGCAGTCCTGCACCCACCTCGTCGTCATGGACCGCGGGCAGCTGGTCCAGGCGGGCCCGGTGCACGAGATCGTCGGCTCCGGCGACACCCTGCTGGTCGGGGTGCGGGAGCCCGTGGACGAGCCGGTCGCCGAGAAGATCGCCGCGCTGCCGGGCGTCGCCTCCGCGGTCCGCACCGACGAGGGGCTGCTGGTCCGGCTCGACGCCGACGGCACCGCCCCGCGCCTGGTCGCCGAACTGGTCCGGCTGGAGGTGCCCGTGGTGTCGGTGGGCCCGCACCGACGCCTCGAGGACGCCTTCCTCACCCTGATCGGAGGTTCCGCATGAGCACGCTCACCGAGCGAGCCGAGCCCACCGGGGGCGCCGAGCCCGTGGAGGTCGCCGCCGGCTACCGCGCGGGCCGCACCCTGCCCCTGCGGGTGGAGCTGGTCCGCCAGCTCAAGCGCCGCCGCACCCTCGTGATGGGCGCGATCCTCGCCGTCCTGCCGTTCGTGCTGGTGGTCGCCTTCGCGATCGGCGGTGAGCCGGACCGTCCGGGCGGCCGGGTGAACCTGATGGACACGGCCACCGCGTCCGGCGCCAACTTCGCCGCCGTGAACCTGTTCGTGTCCGCCGGCTTCCTGCTGGTCATCCCCGTCGCCCTGTTCTGCGGGGACACGGTCGCCTCGGAGGCCGGCTGGTCCTCCCTGCGCTACCTGCTCGCCGCGCCGGTGCCCCGGATGCGGCTGCTGTGGTCCAAGCTGGTCGTCGGACTGGGGCTGAGCCTGGCCGCGATGGTGCTGCTGCCGGTGGTGGCGCTCGCCGTCGGCACGGCCGCCTACGGCTGGGGTCCGCTGCACGTCCCCACCGGCGGCACGCTCGGTCCCGGCACGGCGGCGCAGCGGCTCGTGGTGGTCGTGGCGTACCTGTTCGTGTCGCAGCTGGTCACCGCCGGGCTCGCGTTCTGGCTGTCCACCCGCACCGACGCCCCGCTGGGCGCGGTCGGCGGCGCGGTCGGCCTGACCATCGTCGGCAACGTCCTGGACGCCGTCACCGCCCTCGGCGACTGGCGTCACTTCCTGCCCGCGCACTGGCAGTTCGCCTGGGCGGACGCCGTCCAGCCGACCCCGGAGTGGTCCGGCATGATCCAGGGCGCGTCGGTGTCCGTGACGTACGCGCTGGTGCTGTTCGCGCTGGCGTTCCGGGGGTTCGTCCGCAAGGACGTGGTGTCGTGACCGGTGGCCCCTTCCGGGTGCGGAGCGGGCCAACCGGGTGAACCTGCGCAACCGATCCCGTCGAGTCGTGTTGATGAAGAAGTAGGCCATGCGGCAGCGGAGGGCCAGAACGCGTGGCCGCTCCCATTCTTCAAGCAGGAAGACAACCACATTGCGACAGACCCTGAGCAGGGGAGTGTTCGTGGCGGCCGCCGCCGCCACCGGCATTCTGTCCCTGTACGGAACCCCCGCCCTCGCCGACTCGTACGCGGTGGGCGGTGCCGAGGATTCTCCCGGCGTGCTGTCCGGGAACAACGTGCAGGTGCCGGTCCACGTGCCGGTGAACGCGTGCGGCAACGGCGTCCACGTGGTCGGGGCGTTCAACGAGACGGCCGACAACACGTGCGTCAACGGCTCCCACACGTCCGACCACGGCTCGCGCGACTCCGGCGGCGCGCACGCGACGGGCACCGCCGAGGGCTCGCCCGGCGTGCTGTCCGGGAACAACGTGCAGGCACCGGTCCACGCACCGGTGAACGCGTGCGGCAACGGCGTCCACGTGGTCGGGGCGTTCAACGAGACGGCCGACAACACGTGCGTCAACGGCTCCCACGACCGCGCGGAGAAGTCCGCGGACGGCTCGCACGGGGAGACCTCGCACGGCGGCTCCTCCCACGGGGACTCCGGCGGCGCGCACGCGACGGGCACCGCCGAGGGCTCGCCCGGTGTGCTGTCCGGGAACAACGTGCAGGTGCCGGTCCACCTGCCGGTGAACGCGTGCGGCAACAACGTCGGCGTCATCTCGTTGCTCAACGGCGTCCACGGCAACACCTGCGTCAACGACGGCGGCTACGGTGACGGCAAGGAGGAGGAGCCCGAGAAGGAGACGCCGCCTCCGCCCACCGAGGTCAAGACGCCTCCCACCCACGAGGTCGAGAAGCCCCCGGCCGAGGAGGCGGAGGTGCCCGGCAACCCGCCGCACCTGGCCGAGACCGGCAGCGACGGCATGTTCGCCGCCTCGGCGGCGGGTGCCGTCCTGATCACCGGCGGCGCGATGCTCTACCGCCGCAGCCGCCTCGCCTCCCGCCGCTGATCCGTCGGCTGCCGGACCCGCCCCGCCCGGCAGCCGTACCCGTAGGACGACGCGTCCCCCGGACCGGCCCGGTCCGGGGGACGCGTCGTCGTCCCCGCCGGTCAGCCGCCCACCGGTGACGGCGCCCCGCTGCGGCTGCCGCCGCCCGGGACGGGGACCGACCCGCGCACCGGCGCCGACCTCAGCCGCCGGCGCACTCCCTGGACCAGGGTCGACGCCGTGAACGTCGCGCCGTGCACGAAACGCATCGCCGGACCGAAGCCGGACGCGGTCACCAGGCCCGCCAGGAACAGCCCCGGGTACGACGACTCGAAGCTGCGGCCGAGGACCGGGGAACCGTCCGGCAGCACCGCCAGCGTCCCGCGCAGCTCGGCGGAGAGCAGGCCGAGCCGGTCTCGGTGTGCCTTGAACCCCGTGGCGGCGATGACGTGCTCGGTCTCCAGGGAGCGCCGGGAGCCGTCCCGGCCGGTCAGGTCCAGGCGCAGCCCGCCCGGCACCGCGGCGGCCGCGGTGACCTCCTGGCCCGGCAGCAGGTCCACCGCCCGCTCCACCCGGTCCCGCACCCACCACGCGCCCGCGGGACCCAGCGCCGTGGCCGCGATCCGCGCCCGGGACGCCTGCGGCAGCCTCCGGAACAGGCCGGGCCGTTCGGCGTAGAACCAGTTCCGCCAGCCGGGCCCGAGGCCGCTGTGCGGCGAGCGGACCGACTGCCACCACGGACGCTCCCAGGGCGGCGGCACGTCGTTCCACCGCAGCCGCTCCGCCCGCGCCAGCACCCGTACCCGCGTGCCCTGTTCGGAGAGGAGCGCCGCCGTCTCCAGGGCCGCCTGGCCGCCGCCGATCACCGTGACGTCCTTGCCCTGGAAGTGGCCCAGGTCGCTGTGGTGGCTGCTGTGCGTCACCAGCGTGGGGTGCAGTCCGCGCAGCGTCGCCGGGACCTCGACGAACGGCATCACCCCGACGGCCAGCGCCACCGTCCGTGCGTGCAGCGCCTGCCCGTCCTCGGTGACCGCCGTGAAGCCGTCGGGACCGGACGACACCCGGGCGACCGTGCGCTCGTCCACCTCCGGCACGGCGTTGCGGGCGAACCACAGGCCGTACGAGGCGAACGCCTCCACCGGGACCGGGTGTGCGTGACGCACCGTCAGGCCCTGCTCGGCGCAGTACGCGTCCAGCCGCCAGCGCCCACCGGGATCGGACAGGTTGGACGCCCACGGTTCCGACTTCAGGAACATGCCACCGGGCATGTGGTCCCGCCAGGACGCCATGGGCCTGCCGAACACGCGCAGGTTCAGTCCGGCGGCCGCGGCGTGGGACGCGATCGACAGGCCGTACGGACCGGCGCCCACCACCAGGAGGTCGTACGTCATCAGCTGCTCACTTTCTCGTCGTCGGTCGGAAGGGTCGGGGAGGTCGGGGAGGGCGCGGCCGCCCGGGGCACCGGGCGGGGCGCGGGCACGGCGGCCGCCGCGCCCAGCCGCCGCAGCCGGCCGGACACGTGGCGGGCCCACAGGGCCCACATCGCCCATCCGGGGGCGCGGTCGTCCCGGGCGTACCAGGCCAGTTCGCGCCCGCCGGACGCCGTGCGCAGCGCGGCGAACGGCGCGTAGTTCTCCACCACGAACGACCGTCCGGCCACCGGGTCCCCGTCCGGCAGCGGACGGCCGGTCAGATCCAGGTGCAGGGCGCGTACGACGTCCACTCCCGCGCTGTCCGCGAAGAGCCGGAACTGGGCGCCGGGGCGCGGGTTGAAGTCGAGGAGGTGGTAGCGGCCGGTCGTGCCGCAGCGGCGGAAGTCCAGGTCGAAGACGCCGCGGTAGCCGAGTTCGCCGGTGAGCCGTTCGGCGAGCGCCCGGACCTCGGGGTTGGGCGTCCAGCGGCCCACCGCGGTCAGCCCCGCGCCGCGCGGCCAGGACAACTGCTTGCGGCCCGGACCGCCGGCGCGCACGGTGCCCGCGCGGTCGGCGTAGCCGTGGAAGAACCAGTCCCGGTCCTCGCCCGGCGGCAGATACTCCTGGAGCAGCAGCGGGCTGCCCGCCTCCGCGGTGCGCGCGTACAGCTCCCGGGCCTGCCGCGCGGAGCGCACCAGCTGGGTGCTGCGCAGTCCGCCGCCGGCCGGCAGCAGCCAGGGCCGGCTCCACTTCGCGACCAGCGGCAGCCCGAGCCGGTGGGCGTCGGCGGCGGCCCGCCCGGGGCCGTCCGGGAGGAGCGTGCGCGGGTGCGGGATGTCCGAGGCGGCGCACACGGCGGCCAGTTCCGCCTTGTCGGCGACGCGTTCGGACAGTGCGGCCGGCATCTCGGGCAGCAGGTAGGAGGGCACGAGGTCGCCTCGCAGCCGGCCAGAGGCGATCGCGGTCGCGTCGTCCAGCGGGATCAGCACGGCCGGGCGCCCCACCCGGCCGGCCACCCGGAGCAGCACGGCGAGGATCTGCTGCGCGGATGCCCCCGGTGGCGGCGGGGAATGCACGCTGTGGACATAACGCGAGCACCGAACGGGACTTCCCGTGGCATCGGCGACGACATGCACCTCCACTCCCGCCCTGCCGAGCGTCCGCACGGCCCCCAGCGTTCCGTGGTGAAAGGGATTCCGGTCGGTCCGCAGCAGGACGGCGGGGACACGGGTGTCGAGCAGTGACACGCATACTCACTTTCCTCTGGTGCAGGCTCACCCGCACGGGCGAGCTCGGCACTCGAAAGCCGCAGTGACATTGGCACCGCCGTATCTCCTGTGCCTGAATTCATATGACTGTCCGTCAAAAGCGGATGATTCAGGAAGAAGGCGGACGCGAGTGAGAAGAGGAGCAGTCGATGGCCCCACAGCACAGGCGGGTCCGGGCCCGCACGATGGCCGTGGGCGCGGCGGCGGTCGTCGTGGCCGCCGCCCTGGCGGCCGGACCCATGACGGAACCGGCGCCGGCCGACGACTTCCGTCCGGCGGCGCCGGCTCCGGACGAGCCCGTGACCGTCCCCGCGGTCCCGGAGGCCCCCGCCGCCCCGGCCGTCGACATCCCGTCGGTCCCTGCGCCGGTGCTGCCGGCGCCGCGCCGTGACGTCCCGGCCTTCGGCGCCTTCCTCGCCTCCGACGACCGCGGCGTGGCGCGCATGGAGCAGTTCGGCCGCTGGCTGGGCGGCGCCGAACTGCGCGTAGGCCACACCTACCTGCCCGGCAACCACTGGAGCGACATCGAGGGGGACATCGGCTTCCTCGAGGCGTGGGCACGCTGGCGCAACGCCGAGGACGACCGGATGCTCGTCCTCAACGTCCCCCTGCAGGAACGCAACGAGGAGGGCGTCCCCGATCACGAGGTCCGGCAGCTGCTGCGGCGGGGCGCGGCCGGGGAGTTCGACCACCACTTCCGTGCCCTCGCCGAGCGGCTGGTCGAGCTGAAGGTGCCGGACACGGTCCTGGTGCTCGGCTGGGAGATGAACGGCGTCACCTACACCCACCGCTGCGGTCCCGATCCGGAATCCTGGAAGAAGTACTGGAACCGGATCGTGCGAACCATGCGCGCGGTGCCGGGCCAGGAATTCCGCTTCGACTTCGCACCGAGCCGTGGCCGGGACGCCGTCCCCTGGACGCAGTGCTACCCCGGCGACGACACGGTCGACATCGTCGGCATGGATTCCTACGACCAGCCGGCCGGGCAGTCCTTCGGAGAACAGGTGGAGGAGCCGTACGGGCTCCAGGACCACGTCGATTTCGCGAAGGCCCACGGAAAACCGATCTCCTATCCCGAATGGGGGCTGTTCCGCAACGGCGACAATCCCGAGTACATGCACCGCATGCTCGCGTGGATCGACCGGCACAAGCCGCTCTACAACACGCTGACCGACTACTGCCCGCACGGCGTGTGGCAGTGCGACGACAACCCGGAATCGTCCCGCGTCTACAAGTCCGTGCTGCACGGACGCACCCACGAGGAGGAACCGGGCACCACGCCGCAGACCCCGGCGCCCACTCCCGTACCGACCGTGCCCGACGTGCCGCTGCCGCCGGGGAACTGCTCGCCGCTGGACCTGGGCGGGTGGGTGGAGTACTGGCTCGGCGGGAAACTCTGCTTCCGCTTCGACTGGTGGTCGCGCACCCGCTAGGGCCTGTGGCGGCAGCCCCGTCGCCCGCCCGAAGGGCGGGCCGGGCGGCGTCAGGTGCGTGCTCCCGGCGTGCCGGGCACCGGGCCGAGTACGTCCGGTACGAGGCCCGGTGCCCGGTGCGGCGTCGGGGGCACCTCCCGCTCGAGCGGGGCCGGGACCGGGGGAGCGTGCAGGGTGTCGCCCGGCGGACGGGACTTCCCCCACAGGCCCCGGGGCCGGCCCGGCCGCGTCACCGCTGCGCATCGGCGGCGGCGGCCGGGCCGGGCACCGAGGCGGCGGGGGCCGGGTCGGTGCCCCGGCCGGTCCGCCTCGGCCGGACGAGCAGCACCAGGCCGCCCAGCAGGCCGCCCGCGCTCGCCCCCACCAGCGCGGTCACCTTTGATGACGCGGACGACGGCCTGCCCGGCTGCACCGCGCGCGAGAACTGCACGAGCCGGACCCGCGTGCTGCCCTTGGTGTCCTCGGCGTGCCGGGTCAGCGCGCGCGAGACCGCGTTGGCCATGTCGACGGCCACTCCGGGCCGTGCGGAGGTGGCCGTGACGGCGACCATCGGCGCGTCCGGCGAGGTCGCCGTGCGGACGCTGTCCCGCAGCGTCCGCACCGGCACCCCGGCCCACACCTGCGCGTCACCGAGTACCGCGAGCTGGGTGGCGACCCGGCCGTACGCCTGCGCGAAACCGCGGGCCGCGTCCGGGGTCGCCTCGTCGGTGGGCACGGCGACGACGTAACTGGTGGCCGTGTACACCGGGGGCGTGAACAGGCCGTACGCGCCGCCCAGCAGACCGCCGAGGAACGTGCCTGCCACCAGCGCGGACCAGGCCGGCGGCTTTCTGACACGGTCCAGGGACGGACGGCGCCGACGGGTCGGGGTGTCGGTCATGACGGGCTTGCTCCCTCGAAGGTGCGGCGGACGGCTCACGGTGCGGCGGACGGCGATGAGCCGGCGACGGCCGCCGTGTACACGTCCATCAGACGGGCTGTGCTGCGGGTGATGCTGTAGTGGTGTGCGGCCCGGCCGGCCGTGCGCGGTCCGGGGCCCGCCCTGCGGACCTCGGTGATCGCGCGGGCGTACGCGGCGGGGCCGCCGCGCACCCGCCGGGCGCCGGCGCGGGTCTCGGGCGGCAGGTCCTCGATCGCCGGGCAGGAGGCGTAGAGCACGGGCAGGCCGGACGCCAGCGCCTCCACGGCCGCCAGGCCGAAGGCCTCCTCCGCGGACGGGGAGGCGAACAGGTCCATCGCCGAGGCCAGCGAGGGCAGGTCGGGGCCGGGGGTGCCGTCGGGGGCGACGGGACGCTCGCCGGTGAACAGCACCCGCCCCGCCACCCCGGCCTCGCGGGCGGTGCGGCGCAGCACGTGCTCCTCGGGGCCGCCGCCCACCAGCAGCAGCCAGTGGTCCTCCGGCAGCAGGGCGAGCGCGCGGACGAGGACGTCGAACCGCTTGCCCCGGGCGAGCCGGCCGACGCCGCCGACGACGAACGCCCCCTCCGGCAGACCGAGGCGCCGACGGGTGTGCTCCCGCCGCTCCGGGGCGAAGCGGAAGCGGTCCAGGTCGATGCCGTTGGGGACGACCTCGATGCGGGGGGCGGGTACGCCCCAGCGCTTCAGCCGGTCGGCCACCGTCGGGGAGACGGCGACCGTCGCCGACCCGAGCCGCTCGCTCGCCAGGTACAGCGTGCGCACGCCGGCCGTCAGCCTGCGGCCCTCCATCTGGGTGTCGCCCAGGGAGTGCTCGGTCGCCACGACCGCGCGGACCCCGGCGACCCGGGCGGCGAGCCGGCCGTAGACGCAGGCCCGGTACAGGTGCGTGTGCACGAGGTCGTAGCCGCCGGCCCGGATCACCCGGACCAGACGGGGCAGCGCGGCCAGGTCGCGGTTGCCGCCCATGCCCAGGTGCACGACCCGCACGCCGTCGGCGCCGAGCCCGTCGGCGACCGCGCCGGGGTTGGTGAGCGTCACCACGTCGCAGTCGACCGGCAGGTGACGCAGCAGCAGCCGCAACTGCTGCTCGGCGCCGCCGACCCCGAGCCCGGTGATGATGTGCAGCGCCCGCATCACAACCCCTCCATCGGGCGCCGGCGCAGCCGGTGCAGCCGGAGCTTGAGGTGCAGGCGCCACGCCGTGTCGTTCTGCCCGACGTGTGCGCGCGGCAGGGCGTGCGGGCCGGTCAGCGGGCCGGGGGCGATGGCGCAGGCGTAGGTGTAGCCCGCCTTCCGCACGGCCTCGACGGCGCGCGCGTCGACCGTGCCGTACGGGTAGCAGAACCCGGCGACCGGGACGCCGGCCAACTCCTCGACACGGGCGCGGCTCTCGGCGACCTCGGCGGTGAGCGTGACGTCGTCCGCGCGGGTCAGGTCGATGTGGGTGAGGCCGTGCGAGCCGATCTCCACGCCCCCGTCGGCGGCGCGCCGGATGCCGTCCGCGGTCAGCAGCGGCTTGCGCGGGCCGAGCGGGTCCCAGGCGTTGTCGCCGCCGAGCCGTCCGGGCAGGACGAAGAGGGTGGCACCGCAGTGGAAGCGCTGCAGCAGCGGCAGGGCACCGCTGAGGAAGTCGGTGTAGCCGTCGTCGAAGGTGAGGCCGACCAGGTCCCGGCCCCCGCCGCGGGCGCGCGCGGCGAGGAGTTCGGCGACGGACACGCCGCGCAGCCCGCGCCGGCGCAGCCAGGCCAGCTGCCGCTCCAGCCGCTCGGGGGTGACGGTGATGCGGTACGGATCGTCCGAGCGGTCGCCCACCGAGTGGTACATCGCCACCCAGGGAACGGGGCCCGGACGGGGCGCGGAGGGTCTGCCGACGGCGACGGAATCAGCGGGAGCGGCCATGTGCGAGCCTTCGTGTGACGGTGCGTACGGAGCGCAGTGCGGATGCGGAGCGCCGGGCGCCCAGGACGGACGGGGCGAGCGGCGCGAAGACGGCGGCCACGACCGGACAGCCGGCTGCGAGAGCGGCCACCGGGGAATCGAAGAGGCTCGCGGCGAACATCCCGGCGGCGACGGCGAGGACCGAGGCGAGCACGGGCCGGCCCAGCCGGCCCAGGACCCCGCGGACGCCGACCGTGACGCCGGCCGTCTCGCCGGGGCGGGCCGTGCGCAGGCCGGTCAGCAGCAGCACGGCCGTGACGGTGATGCCGAAGGCGTTGGCGGCGGCGATCCCCGCCACCCCCCAGCGGCCCACGGTCGCTACGCCGATCAGGGACGTGGCGACCACGCCGGCCGCCATCACGCCGAGGGGGTACCAGCTGGGGCGGCCCGCCGAGAAGTAGCAGCGGACGAGGGCGCCCACGAGGGTCTGGCCGAGCAGACCGAGGGCGTACACGCGCATGACGTTCGCCGTCGAGGCGGTGTCGGACGCGGTGAACGCGCCCCGCTGGAAAAGCAGCTCGATCATCTGCGGGGCGCAGGCGATCACCGCGCACATGCCGGCCAGCACCGCACAGGACGCCAGCACCAGGTCCCGCTCCACCCGGGCGCGGGCCCGGCGGGTGTCGCCGTCGGCGAGCGCCCGCGCCACCACGGGGAAGGTGACGGTGCACACCATCAGCGACAGCGTCATCGGGATCTGGGCGACCTTCTGCGCGTAGTTGAGGTGCGAGATGGACCCGGCGGGCAGGGAGGACGCCAGGAACCGTTCGACGAGGACCTGCGACTGGCGGCACAGCGCGAACAGCAGCACGGCGGTGATCAGGGCGAGGCGCACCGGCCGCTCCCCGTCCGCCGGCCCGGTCGCGACGGGCGCGGGCGCGGGCGACGCGAGCCGCCGCCACAGGGACGGCAGTTGCACCGCCACCATCAGACAGCCGCCCACCGCGACCCCGACGGCCGCCGAGCGGACCCCCCACTCCCCGCCGAGCAGGAACATCGTCGCCACGATGCCGGCGTTGTACGCGACGTAGATCGCCGCCGGCGCGAAGAAACGGCAGTGCGCCCGCAGCGCGGCGCTGCAGTACCCGGCGAGCCCGAAGGCCAGCAGGCTGAGCGCGGTGAGCCGGGTGCAGTCGACGGCGAGGCGGGGGTCGGGCAGACCGGGCGCCAGCACGCGGACCAGGTACGGGGCCCCGGCGGCGACCAGCGCCGCCACCGCGGCGAAGGCCAGGCACAGCCGGGGCAGGGTGGCCCTGACCAGATCGCGCACCGGGTCGCCGGGCACGCCCCGGGCCCGTCGCGCCAGCGCCATGCTGAACGCCGGGATCAGCGCGATCGCCAGCCCGTCCTCGATCAGCAGCGTCGCGGCGATCTCCGGCACGGTCCACGCCACCAGGAAGGCGTCCGTGTCGCTCCCGGCCCCGAACAGCCGCGCCAGCGACTGGTCCCGTACCAGCCCGAGCAGCGACCCGGCGATGGACAGCAGCGCCGTCCCCAGCGCGGCCCGGGCGAGGAACCTCCGGGACGCCGTGCCCGACTCGCCGCCGTCACCGCCTGTCCCGCCGGCCCGCGCCGCGGGCGGCACGCCCGCACCGTCACCGGTCCCGGATCCCCCGGTCCCGGATCCCCCGGTCCCGGATCCCCCGGTCCCGGGGGCGCCGGTCGTCGTGCGTGTGCCGGTCGGAGGTCCCGCGGGCCGGGGCCCGCCCGTCACAGGGACACCCGGCGCGGGCCGGTCGGGGGCGGGACCGTCGGTCCGGGATCCGCCCACCCGCGGGCCGCCGGTCCTGAGCCCGGCGGGTCCGGGCCCGCCGGTGCCGGAACCGGGAGTCTGCGAAGGCAGCACCGTCATCGGGCCGCGGCCCCCTCGAGGCGTGTGGGCGCTCCGCCCCGCGGGGCGGCGTCCGCCCGGTCGCCGCGGGACAGGGCCCACCACGCCGTCAGGCCCAGGGCCACGCCGGTCAGGACGGTCGAGGGACCGCCGATGTCGCCGTAGAAGAAGTCGGTGAGCAGCCAGAGCAGGAGACCGACGGCGACGAGCGCGCAGTCGAGACCGGGGCCGCGGCGGCGGGCCCGCGGCAGGCGCCGCAGCGCGCACACCAGCAGCGCCAGCCAGCCCCCGGCGAGCGTCGTCAGCCCGATCAGGCCCTGCTCGCTCAGCACCAGCAGGTACATGCTGTGCGGCGACAGCAGCGCCTGCTTGTGGTACTCCTCGCCCGCGCCCCCGACGTCACTGCCCGAGGACAGCGCCAGGGTGGCGTGCCCGTCGCGGTACTCGGGGAAGCCCTTCAGGCCCACACCGGTCAGCGGGTGTTCGCGCCACATGCCGGCCGCCGCAGCCCACAGGGTGTACCGGTCGACGACGGACTGGTCGGGCGTGTCGGCGACCTCCGCGATGCTGTCGAACCGCTCCTGCAGCATCGCCGTGCCGACCCCGAACCCGCCCACCAGGACGGCGCCCGCAGCGACCACGGCCGCCGCCACCTTCAACGCGCGCCGCAGCCCCGTCAGCGCCAGCTGCACCGCGCACGCCAGCGCGGTCGCGATCCAGGCGCCCCGGCTGAAGGACAGCGCCAGCGGCAGCACCAGGACCAGGACGCACCCGGCGGCGGCCGTCCGCTGCCGCACCGGACCCCGCCCCAGCGCGATCCCCGTCGCGCACACCACGCCCAGCGACACCGCCGTCGCCATGCCCATCACGTCCGTGGCCCCGAAGGTGCCGACCGCCCGGACGGTCTCGCCCTGGTACGAGGCGCCGGTCCCGGTGACGTACTGGTACACCCCGACGGACCCCTGCCACAGGGCGAGCCCCACGAACGACCAGGCCAGCGCCCGGAAGCAGGACCGGCCGCGGAGCAGCACCAGGACGGTGGCCGGGACGAGCACGAAGATCTGCAGATAGCGCCCCAGGCCGCCGAAGGCCGCCTGGGGCGAGGCCGCCCCCATGGCGGCGAGCGCCAGCCCCACGACCGGCAGCCCCAGCACCACGGCCGCGCGGGGCGACAGCGGACGCCGCCGCTCCCGCAGCAGCCGGATCACGCAGTACCCGACCGCCAGCGCGGACACCACGTCGGCGGGTCCCGCGCCGTCCCCCGTCGGCGGCAGGCCCGCCAGGGCGACCACCGCCACCAGCGGCAGGACCGGCATCAGGACGGCGACGGCCCGGCCCGGCGGGACGAGGGCGTGGCTCACGTGGCGTCAGCTCCCCGTCGGGCGGATCAGCGTGGTCGCGGTGCGCAGCAGGATGCAGACGTCCCGCCACAGCGACCAGTCGTCGATGTAGGCGTTGTCGAACCGGCAGCGGTCCTCGATCGAGGTGTCGCCGCGCAGCCCGTGGACCTGCGCCAGACCGGTGATGCCGGCGCGCATCCGGTGCCGGGCCGCGTATCCGGGGTACATCCGGCTGAACTGCGCCACGAAGTAAGGCCGTTCGGGCCGGGGACCGACCAGGCTCATGTCGCCGCGCAGCACGTTCCACAGCTGGAGCAGCTCATCCAGCGAGGTACGCCGCAGCATGCGGCAGAACCAGCGCATCTCGTGCTCGTTGGCCACGCTCCACCGGGTCGCCGACTCGCGCTCGTCGACCGGGCGGTGGGTGCGGAACTTCAGCAGCGTGAACGGCTCCCCGTTCCGGCCGATGCGCTCCTGGCGGAACACCACACCCGGCCCGTCGGCCAGCCGCAGCGTCACCGCGCACACCAGCAACAGCGGACTGACCAGCAGCAACAGCGTCCCCGAGACCAGGACGTCGAGCATCCGCTTGCCGAGGCCGCCGCCGCGCGCCGGGGCGAGGTCCAGCCGCCGGCAGGGGAACCCGGCCAGCCGCTCCCGCGCCGGGCACGGCGCGGGAGCGGCGTCCACCTCCCAGACCACGCAGCCCGACGCGGCCAGCGAACGCAGCAGCGAGCCCTGTTCGGCCCGTACCGAGGGATGGACGGTGAGCACCGCCCGCACCCCGTTCTGGATGACCGCCCGCTCGACCTCCTCGTCCGTGCGCAGCACCGGCACGCCCTCGGCGCCGTCCGGCTGCCCGGCGACGATCCCCACCGGCCGCACCCCGCACCGCGGATCGCGCAGCACGGCGGCGGCCACACGCTGCGCGGTCGCGGCCGGCCCGACCACGAGCGCGGCGTGCGGGCGGCGCAGCAGCGCTGTCCGCCGCCGCCCGTGCACGACCGCGCGCAGCGCACAGGCCGCCGCCGCCTGCACGGCCGGCCCGGTCAGCACGGCGCCGGCGGACAGCGACTGCTCCGGCCGGTACGCGGCCCACAGCGCCGCGCCGACCGGCCACGCCACCGCGACACGGCCGCACACGGCGGGCAGTTCCGCCAGCAGCCCCGGCACCGGCGCCCGGGTGTCGCGCGGGCGCAGCAGCAGCGTCACCGCGATCAGCAGGGCGGCGAGCAGCGGATGGCGCTGGGCCCCGGGCAGCACCAGCACGGCCGGCAGGACGGCGGCCCCGTCCGAGAGGAGCAGCGGCAGCGGCGAGGCCGTCCGGGGCGGTGCGACGGGCAGCCGGAGGCCGGTGCCGGCGCCGCGCGACGGCATGACGGGGACGGGGAGGGGAGAGAAGAATCCATGGTCCCGTGGCGGTACGCCGGGGGAGGCCATGGTGTGTTCGACGGTCACGAGTGGATGGACTCCCTGTGCTCAGAGTGCTCGACGCGCGGTGTCGTCCGGTCGGCCTCGGCGCCCCCGGCCGCCCGACCGGGGCCTGTCCTCGTCGTGGCGGGCCGGGTGCCGAGCAGGTCGTGGTAGACGTCGGTGACCGCCCGCGCGGTGTGCCGCACGTCGTGGAGGGACAGCACGTGCCGGCGCCCCCGGTCGCCGAGGGACGCGCGCAGCACCGGGTCGAGCAGCAGTTCGCCGACCGCCCCCGCCAGGGCCCGGGGGTCCTCCGGCGGCACCATGCACGCGGCGGCGAAGGAGGGCGGCAGGCTCTCGCGGGCGCCGTCGACGTCCGTGACGACCACGGGTCGCCCGCAGGCCATCGCCTCCAGCGGGGCGAGTGCCATGCCCTCCCAGCGGGACGGCAGGACGACGAGGTCGGCGGCCTGGTACCAGGGGGAGGCGTCCGCGACGTCCCCCGCGAACAGCACGGAGCCGGGGGCGGCCGCGCGCAGCCGGTCACGGTCCGGCCCGTCGCCGACCAGGACCAGACGGGCGTCGGGCACCCGGCGCAGTACGGCGTCCCAGGCCCGCAGCAGGACGTCCTGCCCCTTCTGCCGGCACAGCCGGCCCACGCACACGACGAGCGGCACCCCCTCGTGCAGCCCTGCCAGCGGCGCGAGCCCGGCCCGTACGGGACCGGCGGGCGCCGGACGGAAACGGTCGGGGTCGATGCCGTTGGGCACGACGGTCCAGCGACCGGTGATCCCGGCGTGCACGCCGGTGGCGCGTTCCGCCTCGCTCACGCACACCACCCGGGCGGCCCAGCGCGCCGCCCACCGCTCCCAGCGCAGCGCGAGGGCCGCCGTGCCCCCGCCCACCGCCTCGAACGACCAGGCGTGGGGCTGGAACACCGTGGGAATGCGCCCGCGCACCGCGAGCCGCCCGGCGAGCCCGGCCTTCGCGCTGTGCGCGTGCACCAGATCGGGGCGCACCTCATCGATCAGCCGGGCCAGCTGCCGCACCTCCCGCGCCAGCGAGGCGCCCGGCGAACGCGTCGCCCTCCAGTGCCGTACGTGCGCGCCGAGCGACCGGAGCCGGCCGGTGAGCGCGCTGTCGGGGCAGACCGCAGTGACGTCCAGGCCGTCCGCGAGCTGGGCCCGGACCAGGTCCGTCACGACACGCGCCACCCCGCCGTCCACCGGCTGGGTGAGGTGCAGGACCCGCGGCCGGCGGCCGCCGGCCGCCGGGCCCGCGGGCACGGTCTCCTCGTTCCTGAAAGAGTTCGGCGCGGACGCGTTCACCGCCGGGCGTCGACGGCGGCGAAGAGCACGCCCGCCCATGCCGCGTCCCGCTGGGACGTGAGCCGGAAGGCCGCCCGGTCACCGGCGCGCGGCAGTCCCCCCTCGAGGTCGAACACGTCGGAGTCGTAGCCGAGGGTGTTGGCGTACGCCGGTACCCGTGCGGGGGACGCGCCGCCGGGGTCGGCGATGGTGGAGTTCAGGACGTCGTCGAAGGGGTTGGCCCGGTCGGTGAACGCGGTGGGGGCGGGGCCGGAGGTGAGGACGAGCGAGTCGCCGGTGGTGCGGCGGTCGCCGTTGTACGCCACCAGTCCCGCCCGGCCCCCGGCACCCGCCGGGAACGGCAGGTCGCGCAGCGGCATCTCAGCCCCCGAGCGGCCGCCCAACGGGGCGAAGCCGTCCCAGAGCGCGAGGTGCCGCAGCGGTTCCGCCGGGTTCTCGTACGCCACCACCAGAGTCCAGCCGCCCCAGGTCCCGGCCGCCGATCTGCCCATGGCCACGTTGACCTGCGCCACCGTGTACAGGCCCGGCGCGCTGTCCCGTACCAGTTCCGTCACGTCCGCCGAGGCCTGGAAGGCGTCCGCGCCGTCCGCCACCCGGTGTCCCACCACCGTGTCGGCGAGCAGCTCCTTGTACTTTCCGCCGGGCTCGGCGATCAGCACCCGCCCGTTGTCCTGCCACGGCTTCTGCTCGCCGGCGAGCAGATTGCCGCCCCAGTACAGGCGGGCGTACGTCACCCGGGAGCCGGCGGGCAGCCGGATCTCCGCGCGGGAGGAGTTGTACGTCTTCGGGTCGCTGTCGACGTCGACGTAGAACATGTCGAAGTCGCCGTTCACCCCCTGCGCGCCGGCCTGCACGTTCCGGCACGAGGACGCCTGGGCGCGGCAGGTGGCGGAGACGTTGGCGGCCCGCACGATGCCGCCGTGCTGGACCGCGCGGTACCGCTGGGAGAAGGCGAGGCCGTCGGCCTCCGGGGAGGGCGCGACCGGCGCGGCGGCCGCGGAGCCGCAGGATGCCCACATTACTGCGAGGGAGAAGACGCCCACTGCCGCATGGCGAAGCATCTGACCCAGGGATTGACGCATGACCGTCGGAGCCTTTCGGAACAGGCGGCGGTGGCAGGCAGCGGGGACGAGTGCGATGCGACCGCCCGTGAAGGGTGCTTCGGAGGTTCGCAACTCTAGTCACCAAACGGGCAAAGTAGCCGAAATTCGATGAAGAGTGGCGAGTGTGTTGAAACCCCGAAATGCTCCGCGAGGGGGGCGGTCCGACGTACTGCCCCGTTCGGGGATCCGTCGGGCTGACCGCACGGCGGGGGAGGGCCGGGAACCGAATGGCGCACGTCCGGTTGCGGGGGTCCCCCGGCGCTCCCACGGTGGGTTCCAAGATCCGAAGTCCGCGAAAGGAACCTCCATGCGCGCTCTGCCTGCCCGGCGCATCGCACTCGGCGCACTGTGCGCCGCCCTTCTCACCGGCCTCACCGGCCCGGCCGCCGTGGCGGCCGACACCGACGCCGAGCGCGACCGCGCGGCGTTGCTCGCGCAGGTCAGGACCGTCGACGGGGACGAGAACGGACTCACCCCGGTCGTCGGCCTGCTGAAGACCCTGCTCATGGCGGACGAGGGCCACGTGCCCTCCGATGAGGCCAGGAAGCTGGGTGAGGCGGCGAGGGACGCCCTGGCGAAGGCGGCCGACGAGGACCCGGTGGCCATGACCGAGTCCACCACCACCGGGACCACCACCACGACCGAGCCGTCGCCGTCGGTCACGGCGGCGGACGACGTGGCGCTGACCGTCTCCGGGGGCGACCTCACGAACGAGGAGCTGACCGCCCTGCGGGAGGCCCTCGACAACCTCCTCGACCTGCTCCGGTCAGACACCGGCGCCACCACGGACGCGGACACCGAGGCGGACGGGAGCACCGCCGCGGAACCGGGCACCGCTCAGGAGACCTCGCTGGTCGACGAGTTGCTGGCCGGGGTGCGCGACCTCGTGGCCGCACTGCTCGGCACCGACCCCCAGGCGTCGACCCTGCCCGCGCCGGCCGATCCGGCGCGGACGCCGTTGCTCCCGGGCGTCACGTTCCCCGCGCTCACCTCGGTGCTGCTGCCGCCCCCGGCATCCTCGTGAGACCCCGCCGTCCTCGAAAAGCTCTCATATGAGGACTCGCCAATCTTTGGCTCCGCGGTTTCCGCTCCGGTCGGGGGTCGTTAGGCACGGCGACAGAATTCCCCTCCGGCGACCGCTCCCCGCGTTGCCGAAGAAAGGAACACGATGAAGTCCCTGAAGGCTGCCGCTGTCCTCGCCGGAACCCTGATCGCGGCCGGTGCCGCCGCGCCCGCGTACGCTCAGGAGTCCCTTGACCTGGCGCGGACCGGCGTCGACACCGGCCTGCGCACCGCGGTCCCCTTCGAGCTGATGCCGGCGCAGGAGTCGGAGACGCTCGTCGACACCAATGACGCATCGCTGCTCGGCACGACGAAGGAAGCGGCGGCCACGGTGAACGAGGTCAAGCCGGTCCGCGGCGACGTGGGGCTGCACGCCTGAGATCCCGCGCCCTGCGCCCTGCGGCCCCCGGTTTCCACCGGGGGCCGCATCGTGTTCCCGTCCTGCACGCGACCGCGCTCCCCGCCGCCAACGCGCGCCAACACCACTGCGTGGGGGCGGGGGAAGTTCTGCGCGGGGACGAGGGGAGCCTGCGCGGGGACGAGGAGAGTCCTGTGCGGGCGTGGGAGAGCCCCGGCGCGCGGGGCGCCGGGGCTCTCGGGTGCTACGACGGACGTCCGTGGCCGTAGACCTGCCGGTGCTACTTGTTGACGCAGACGTTGCCGGCGGCGGGGTTGAGGAGGCCGACGACGTTCACGGTGTTGCCGCACACATTGACCGGCACGTGGATGGGGGCCTGGATCACATTGCCGGACGCGACACCGGGCGAGTGGAGCGCCGTACCCTCGGCGCCGGAGTGCGCCGAGGCCATTCCGGCGCCGCTGAACACCACGGCACCCGTACCGAGGGCCACGGTGGCCGCCTTCGCGATGCGAGACATCACGTTCTCCTTACTGGTCTGGTAAACGCGGCAGCGTCACGAGCGGCCGCACTCCCCGCTCAACGTGACGGTCTCTCCCCGGTCACGGTGTTTGCCCCGAGGTCACCCGTTAGGCAGGGGATTGTCGGACGGCCAACGTCCTCGCGCACCCGGGAACATGGCGGCCCGGCATGCCCGATCGGCAGCCCGACACGGCTCTTCACGGGAAGCGCACACATTTGGGCGTTTTGACTACCTATGAACACAAACGTCCCTTAAGTTAACTACTGCAAGCGATCAACCCGCTATGGGTTGTGACCATTCGAGAACGGAGAGGTAATGCGCAAGTACCAGAAGGCTGCGGTTGTCCTGGCGATGCTCGGCAGCGCCGGTTTCCTCGGTGCCGGTGTCAGCCACGCCGGTGACAAGCCGGGTGTCGCGGTCGCCACCGAGCAGAGCCAGGAGTGCACGGGCGAGTCCAACTTCCAGCAGGCGCTGGTCGGCCTGCAGGACACCAACGTCGCCGCCAACCTCCTGCTGGCCGTCGGCAACCCGGCCGCGGGCAACACGGCCGTGACCTGCCCCTCCAGCGTTTCGCTCGGCTGAGGATCACTGACTCAGTGATCCGTGCAGGTCTCGGGGCCCGAACCGGTTGTTCGGGCCCCGAGGCCTTTCGGGTTGCAGGTCGGTCCGGTCGGTCCGGTCGTTCCGGGCGACTCCGCCGTCCGGTGGTGCGGGGGTGGATCCTCAGGAGGAACGGGTAGATGCTCAATTCGAGGAAGATCGCGTCGGCAGTGGCCGCCGCGTTCCTGGGCGGTTTCGTTCTGTTCGGTTCCGGTGCCGCGCAGGCCGTCGCCGACGACGGTGCCGGCGCGTGCGTCGACGACGGCGACACGATTCGCTGCGTGCAGTCGCAGACCTGCTCCGGCGGGGGAGCGGTCGAGTGCGGCAACGCCATCGTCATCACCGTCAAGGAGGCGGAGTCCTGACGCCCGAAGGACCGGTCGAGGCGCCCTTTCCCACGTCACGACGCACCGTCAGCCAGTTACGCACTTG
>NZ_JAHWZY010000039.1:0-57446 GCF_041380215.1 Streptomyces pimonensis | reverse complement strand
CCCCCCCCCCGGCCGGGGGGGGGGGCCCCCGGGGGGGGGCCCCCCCACGACCGCTCCCGCGCCGAGGCGTTCGCCCCGGACCGCGGCGTGGAGCGGATCCTCGACCCGTACGCCGAACTGCTGGCCGACCCCGAGGTCGACGTCGTCTGCAACCCGCTCGCCAACGGCCTGCACGGCCCGTGGGACCCGGCGGCGCCGGCGGCCGGCAAGCACGGTCCTGAGCGAGAGGCCGTCGGCGAGCGACACGGCGGAGGCGGCGGCGAAGTCCGGCACCGTGTTCGTGGAGGCGTCGCCGCCCGGGTGCGCGAGGGCACGGCGCTCCCGCCGGACGCGGACGGCGCGGTGGCGACGGCGCGGCTGATCGACGCGTGCTACGAGGCCGCGGGGCGAGCCCCGCGGCCTCGTAGCACGGCCCAGTGGCTTGCCCGGCTCACGCGGGACCGCCGCCCCCCCGGTCGAGCGGTGCCCGGCGTTGTCGGCTGCGCCCGCCCTCCTCCCGCTCCCGGCTCCGCTCGAGCGGAGGAGCCTCATCGCCCTACGGAACGACTGCCCGCGGCACCTACCGGTACAGAGCCGGTTTCTCCACCAGGTCGACCTCCACCCGGCCGCCCTCCTCCAGCGCCCGCACCCCCGCCTCGCAGACGGCCGCCGCGGCGTAGCCGTCCCAGGCGCCGGGGCCGGTGACCTCACCGCGGCGGGTGGTGTCGACCCAGGTCCGGACCTCGTCGTCGTAGGCCTGGGCGAAGCGGTCGGTCCAGTCCTGGGCGATGGTGCCGCCCCAGTGGCCGGCCACGTTGGTGACCAGGGCGTGGCCGTCGCCGATGCGGGCGGTGCCGCGTTCGCAGACCACCTCGGCCTGCACCTGGTAGCCGAAGCCGCAGTTGACGAAGATCTCCACGTCGGAGAGCGCGCCGCCGTCGGTCTCCAGGACGACGAACTGCGGGTCGGCCAGTCCCACGGGGGCGCCCTCCGACGGAGTGGGGCGCAGCACCGTCACGGCGGTGATCTCGTGGCCGAGGAGCCAGCGGGTGGCGTCGACCTCGTGGGCGACGGAGTCGCTGATCAGCATGGAGCTGGTGAAGAAGGACGGGCCGGCCACGTTGCGGTGGCGGTTGTGCAGCATCAGCGGGCGGCCCAGCCGGCCGGTCCCCAGCAGGGCCTTCAGCTGCACGTACTCGGCGTCGTAGCGGCGCATGAAGCCGACCTGGACCCTGCGGTGGCCGAGGGCCTGTTCGGCTTCCATGACGCGCAGCGCGGAGGCCGCGTCGGGGGTGAGCGGCTTCTCGCACAGGACGGGCAGATCGTGCTCGAACGCGGCGAGCACGGCGGCCTCGTGGGCCGGCCCGGGGGAGGCGACGAGTACGGCGTCGACGTCGGCCGCCGCCATCGCGGCGGCCGGGTCGGTGTGGGCGGTGCAGCCGTCGACGCCCGCGGCGACGGTCCGGGCCCGTCCGGCGTCGATGTCCACGACGGCGGTGACCCGCGCGCCGCTGACGACCCGGTCGATACGGCGTACGTGGTCGGCGCCCATACGGCCGGCGCCGATGACGGCGATGCGCAGTGGCCCGGACCGGTTCATGTCCTGCCTCCTCCCCCGCCGGGGCGTCAGGCGCCGCAGGAGCGGAGGAACGTGCGGGTGCGGACGGCGATCGGCAGCGGCTTGTCCGGCTCGCAGGGGTACATGTCCTGCTCGACGATGGCGAACAGGTCCACGCCCAGCTTCTGCGCGGCCGTGAGCACCGGGCCCAGTTCGGGGACGCCGGCGGGCGGTTCGCACATCACCCCGCGCTGCACGGCCGGCCCGAACGGGACCTCGTTCCTGACGACGTCGGCGAGGATCTCCGGGTCGACCTGCTTGAGGTGGAGGTAGCCGATGCGCTCGCCGTAGGTCTCGATCAGCTTGACGCTGTCGCCGCCGCAGTAGGCGTAGTGACCGGTGTCCAGGCAGAGGTTGACCAGGCCTGAGTCGGTCGAGTCGAGGAAGCGCTCGACGTGCTCCTCGGTGTCGATGTGGGTGTCGGCGTGCGGGTGGACGACGATGTCCAGGCCGTAGGTGTCCCGCACCTCCCGGCCGAGGCGTTCCATGCCCTTGGCCAGGTGGCCCCACTGCTCGGTGGTGAGCTCCGGGGCTTCGAGGATCTCGGCGGTCCTGTCGTCACGCCAGAAGGACGGGATGACGACGAGGTGCTTCGCGCCCATGTCCCGGGTGAGCGCGGCGACCCGGCTGACCTGCTCCCAGGTGGCGTCCCATTCGGACGGGCCGCGGTGCAGTCCGCAGAAGATGGTGCCGGCGGAGACCTTCAGGTCACGCTTCCTCACCTCGTCGCCGAGGCGCGCCGGGTCGGTGGGGAGGTAGCCGTAGGGGCCGAGTTCGATCCAGGAGTAGCCGGCCTCGGCGACCTCGTCGAGGAAGCGCTGCCAGGGCACCTGTTGCGGGTCGTCGGGGAACCAGACGCCCCAGGAGTCGGGGGCGGATCCGACCCGGATACGGTCGAGCGCGACTGCCATGTCAGGACTTTCCTTCCGGAGTTGCGGCTGCGGAGACCCGGAGGGCGCCCTCCTCGGGGAGTTCCTCGGTGTCGACGCCGCCGACCTGCGCCAGTTCGTGCTTGAGGGCGGCCAGTTCGGCGCCGCCGGCCATGTGGTTGGTCAGCTCCTCGAGGCCGACCTCGCTGCGGCCGGCGCTGAGTTCCATGGTGCCCAGGCGCAGCACGCTGAAGTGGTCGCCGACCATGTAGGCGTGGTGCGGGTTGTGGGTGATGAAGATGACGCCGAGGCCGCGGTCGCGGGCCGTCGCGATGTACTTCAGGACCACGCCGGACTGCTTGACGCCGAGGGCGGCGGTCGGCTCGTCCAGGATCAGCACCCGCGCGCCGAAGTAGACGGCGCGGGCGATGGCGACGCACTGGCGCTGGCCGCCGGAGAGCGTGCCGATGGGCTGTTCCAGGTCGTCCAGGACGATGCCCATGTTGCGCAGTTCCTCGTCCGCGGTCCGCTTCATCCGGTCGATGTCGAGGTGGCGGACGGGCCAGGGCCCCTTGGTCATCTCGGAGCCGAGGAAGAAGTTCCGCCACACCGGCATCAGGGGGACGACCGCGAGGTCCTGGTAGACGGTGGCGATGCCCTTGTCGAGGGCCTCGCGCGGGGTGGAGAACCGCACGGGCTCGCCGTCGACGAGGAACTCGCCCTCGGTGTGCTGGTGCAGCCCGGAGATGATCTTGATCAGGGTGGACTTGCCGGCGCCGTTGTCGCCGAGGACGCAGGTCACCTTGGAGGCGTGGACGGCGAGGTCGACGCCGTGCAGGGCACGGATGTTGCCGTAGGACTTGCCGGCGGAGCGGAGTTCGATCAGGGGGCGGTCGCCGCCGGGCTCGGTGTCCTCGCGGACGGAGCCGCGGATGCCGGTGGTCTTGTCGGTCATCGGGGTCACCTCCGGGTCGCCGTGCGCTGGACCCACAGATTGATGAGGACGGCGCCGAGGAGCATCACGCCGAGGAAGGCCTTGAACCAGTCGGGGTTCCAGCCGGCGTAGACGATGCCCTGCTGCACCATGCCGAACATGAAGGCGCCGAAGACCGGGCCGATCGCGGAGCCGTGCCCGCCGGTCAGCAGACAGCCGCCGATGACCGCCGCGGCGATGTAGATGAGCTCCTGGCCCACGCCCTCGCCGGACTGCACGGTGTTGAAGGAGAACAGGTTGTGCATGCCGACGAACCAGGCGCCGAGGCCGACCAGCATGAACAGGGAGATCTTGGTGAAGGTGACGGGGACGCCGACCGCGCGGGCGCTGTCCTTGTTGCCGCCGACGGCGAAGATCCAGTTGCCGTACCTGGTGCGCAGCAGCACCCAGGTGGCGAGGGCGGCGAAGGCGAGCCACCACACCACGGTGATCTTCACTTGGACGCCGGCGACGTCGAAGCCGGAGGCGAAGAGCGCCTTGGCCTGGTCGAAGCCGTCCATGTCGCTGATGCTGTCGGTGGCGACGTTGCCGGTGACCAGCTTGGTCACCGCCAGGTTCACGCCCTGCAGGATCAGGAAGGTACCGAGGGTGACCAGGAAGCTGGGCAGCCCGGTCCTGACCAGCATCCAGCCGTTGAGCGCGCCGATCCCCAGAGAGACCGCCAGGGCGACGATCACGCCCATCCACACGTTCAGGGTGAGCTGGTAGCTGAGCATGCTCGCGGTCAGTGCCGAGGTCACGACGGCGACACCGGCCGAGAGGTCGAACTCACCGCCGATCATCAGCAGGGCCACGGGCAGCGCCATGATCCCGATGACCGACGACTGGTACAGGATGTTCGCCAGGGAACTGCCGTCCCGCACCGGCGGCGCGGCGAACAGGAAGAACACCACGACGGCCACGGCGCCGAGGAACACGCCGACCTCGGGCCGGGCGAGCAGACGCAGTGCCGGCGGGCGCCGCACGGTGCGGCCGTCGCTCTGTTCCGGGCCGGGAGCCGGCGGTGGGGCCACCGCCGGCTCAGCCTGTCGGGCCATGCTCATCACCGAGTGCCCTTCACGGCGTACTCGGAGACCACGTCGACGTTGGACTCGTCGACGAACGCCGGGCCGGTCAGCACCGGCTGCTCACCGCCGCCGCTGTAGTTGCCGTTGTTCCTGTAGAGCCACAGGCCGTCGACGGCGAGGTAGCCCTGCAGGTAGGGCTGCTGGTCCACGGCGAACTGGATGTCGCCGGCCTCGATCGCCTTGGTCAGCTCCTTGTTGAGGTCGAAGGTGGCGACCTTCGCCTCGCTGCCCGCGTCGCCCACCGACTGCACCGCGGTCGGCGCGAAGGGCGCGCCGAGGGTGACGACGTAGTCGATGGAGGGGTCCTGCTTCAGCTTCGCGGTGATCGTCGACTTCACCGACGGCATGTCGGTGCCGTTGACGTTGAGGATCTGGGTCTCGCCCTCGAAGACCTCCTCCACCCCGTCGCACCGCTGGGTCAGGCCGACGTTGCCCTGCTCGTGGACGACGCAGACGGCGTTCTTCGCGCCGACCTCGTTCAGCTTCTTGCCGAACGCCTCGCCCGCCACGGACTCGTCCTGGCCGAAGAACTCCAGCAGGCCGAGGTCCTTCCAGTCGCTCAGTCCGGAGTTGAGGCCGACGACGGGGATACCGGCCGCGTTCGCCTTGGCCACGGCCTCCTTGAGCGCGTCCGGCTTGGCGAGGGTGACCGCGATGCCGTCGACCTTCTGGTCGATCGCGTTCTGCACCAGGGTGGCCTGGTTGCCGGCGTTCGGGTCGGCGGAGTAGACGAGATCGATGTTGTCCTTGGCCGCGGCGGCCTCGGCGCCCTTGCGCACGATGTCCCAGAAGGTGTCGCCGGGCGCCTGGTGGGTGACCAGGGCCACCTTCATGCGGGGCGTGTTCGCCTTGCCCGCGGAAGCGTCCGCCCCGCCCTCCTCGGACTCCTTGCCACCGGAACCGCTGGAGCAGCCGGCGAGGGTCAGGGCGGTTGCCGCCGCGACCGCGACGAACGGCGCGGTCCTGCGGGGGCGGGTGTGCGAAGAGCGGTCCATCTGTCCTGCACCTCACTGTGCTGCGCGGGGAAAGGGCGGAAGTCCGAGAATCCGGCGCCCGGCGCCTCGGAAGTCCGGGGGTGTGCCATGGAACACGGCGGTCATACTGGGACGCGATCCAATCCCCAGAACCGCTCACTGTCAATACTTTGTTAAGACATCATTTCACTAACTGGTCAGAATGTAAGTACAAACTATTGACATTGCCGCCTTCCGAGACCTACACCTGTGAGGCGGCAGGTCCCCGGAATCCACGCCCCGCCGTGACAGGGCGCCTCGGGACCCGCACCCCAGCAGTTCGAGGAGCGTCGCTCAATGGCCGTCCCACCACAGTATTTCGACCTGATCACCATGGGTCGCATCGGGGTCGATCTTTATCCACTGGAGACCGGCGTTGCGCTGACGCGCGAGGAGACGTTCGGGAAATTCCGGGGCGGATCGGCCGCGAATGCCGCGGTGGCGGCCGCCCCGACGGGTCGTTCCGCAGCGGTCGTCACCCGCACCGGCGAGGACCCTTTCGGCGCCTTTCCGCACGAGGCGCTCAAGGAGTCCGGCGTGGACGACCGACGGGCCACGCCGGCCCCCGCGCGTCCCGCCCCGCTCACGTTCTGCGAGACCTTCCCGCCGGACGACTTCCCGCTGTACTTCTCCCGCCGCCCCAAGGCCTCCGGCCTGGAGATCCGTGCCGAAGAACCGGATCCGGCCGCCGTCCGCGCGGCCGGGATCTTCCGGATCACCGGCGCCGGCCTGAGCGAGGAAGCCAGCCGCTCGGCCACCCTCGCCGCCCCAAAGGCCCGTGCCCGCCGCGGAGCCGCCGTCTTCGCCCCGGACCGGCACCCGGTGTTCCGGCGGGACCCGGACCGGGCCCTCCCGTACCACCGCGAGGCGCTGCGGCACGCCACGGTCGCCGTCGGCAACCTCGACGGGTACGAGATCGCCACCGGGGTGCGCGAGCCGGGTCCTGTGCCGAGGCACGGCCGGCGGCCGGGGCGGAACCGGCCGTGGTCGAGCAGGGCCCCGAGGGCGTGCTCGCCGTGCACCGCGACGGCACCCGGGCCGAGGTGTCCCCGGTGCCGGTCGGGGTGGTCAACGGCCTCGGCGCCGACGACGCCTTCGGCGGGTCGCTCTGCCACGGTCCGCTCTCCGACCGGGATCTGGAGCGGACCATGCGCCACGCCGACGCCGCGGGAGCCGTCGTCGCCTCCCGCCTCGCCTGTTCGTCCGCCATACCGACCGAGCCGGAGGTCGCGGACCTCCTCGCGCGGGCCGTCCCGCCGGACGCGGCGGGCCTGCCGAGCCAGTCCCGAACGGAGCCCTTCCTTGAACCTCACCATCCCCGACCTCACCGCGGTCCGGGCCCGCAATCCGGAGGCCGTCGCCGAGGCCGCCGCCCGCCGGGCACGGCGCCCGCTGATCGGCGACAGCGGCCGGCTGATGATCGTGGCCGCCGACCACCCCGCCCGGGGCGCACTCGGCATCGGTGACCGCCGGCTGGCCATGGCGAACCGCGCCGACCTGTTGGACCGTCTCTGCACCGCGCTGTCCCGGCCGGGCGTCGACGGAGTGCTGGCCACCGCCGACATCCTGGAGGATCTGCTGCTCCTCGGGGTGCTGGAGGACAAGGTCGTCATGGGCTCGATGAACCGGGGCGGCCTGGCCGGCGCCTCCTTCGAGATGGACGACCGCTTCACCGGCCACCGCGCGGAGGACATCGCCCGGCTGGGCTTCGACGCGGGCAAGCTGCTGGTCCGCATCGACTACGACGACCCGGGCTCGCTGGCCACCCTGGAGTCCGCCGCCCGCGCCGTGGACGCCATGGCCGAACGCCGGCTGCCGGTGTTCGTGGAGCCGTTCATCTCGCGCCGGGGCGGGGACGGCCGGATCCGCAACGACCTGTCCGCCGAGGCGGTCACCCGCTCCATCGCCATCGCCTCCGGTCTGGGCGGCACCTCCGCCTACACCTGGCTGAAGCTCCCGGTCACCGACGACGTCGACACCATGCCGGAGGTGCTGGAGGCCTCGACGCTGCCCGTCGTCCTGCTCGGCGGCGAGGTCGGCGACCAGGAGGCGGCGTACGAGCGGTGGGGCAAGGCGCTGCGGCTGCCCACCGTGATGGGGATGGTCGTCGGCCGCTCGCTGCTCTACCCGGCCGAGGGCAGTGTGGAGACGGCGGTCGACACGGCCGTCGGCCTGTTGTGAGAAGCCCGTTCGAAGACGGAGGCACGGCATGACACATCACCTTCCCGCGGGCAGCGCCCTCGCCGGCCCCTACGCCGTCGACGTGAGCCCGCAGACCGCCGGCTGGGGGTACTCCGGCCTGCGCGTCCTTCAGCTGCCGCCCGGTGGCTCGCACACCTTCGACACCGGTGACAGCGAGTGGATCGTGCTGCCGCTGAGCGGCGGCTGCACGGTCGGCGTCGACGACGACTTCGGCCACGACACCTTCGAACTCGCCGGCCGCACCAGTGTGTTCGACGGCGTCACCGACTTCGCCTACGTCCCGCGCGACGCCCGCGCGACCGTCGCCTCGGCGGACGGCGGACGGTTCGCGCTCACCGGCGCCCGCTGCACCCGCCGGCTGCCCGCCCGCTACGGAGCCGCCCCGGACGTGCCCGTGGAGCTGCGCGGCACCGGCAGCTGCTCCCGGCAGGTCAACAACTTCGGCGCGGCGGGCGTCTTCGAGTGCGACAAGCTGATCGCGGTCGAGGTGCTCACCCCGGGCGGCAACTGGTCGTCCTTCCCGCCGCACAAGCACGACGAGCACCGGCCCGGCGAGGAGTCCGTGCTGGAGGAGATCTACTACTTCGAGTTCGCCGGCCACGACGGCACCCCCGGCCTCGGCTACCAGCGGGTCTCCCCCTCCGGTCCGGGCCGCGACACGGACGTGCTGGCCGAGGTGCGCGACGGGGACGTCGTCCTCGTCCCGGACGGCTGGCACGGCCCGTCCATGGCCGTGCCCGGCCACCACATGTACTACCTCAACGTCATGGCCGGCCCCGGGGCCGAGCGCGCCTGGCTGATCTGCGACCACCCCGACCACGCCTGGGTCCGCGACACCTGGCCGGACCAGGCCGTCGACCCCCGGCTCCCCCTCTGCACCGCACCGGAGAGGTCCGTATGAGCGCCGCCACCCGCCGACTGACGACCGCCCAGGCGCTGGTGCGGTTCCTGTCCGCCCAGTACACCGAACGCGACGGCGTGCGCCGCCGGCTGATCGCGGGCACCTGGGGCATCTTCGGCCACGGCAACGTGGCCGGCGTCGGGCAGGCGCTCGTCGAGTACGCCGGGACCATGCCGTACCACCAGGGCCGCAACGAGCAGGCGATGGTGCACGCCGCCGTCGGGTACGCCCGTCAGCTGAACCGGCTGTCGGCGCAGGCGGTGACGACCTCCATCGGCCCCGGCGCCACGAACCTCGTCACCGGTGCCGCCCTCGCCACCGTCAACCGGCTGCCGGTGCTCCTGCTGCCCGGCGACTACTTCGCCTCGCACGTCGCCGACCCGCTGCTCCAGCAGCTGGAGCACCCGGTCGAGGCCGATGTGTCGGTCAACGACACCCTCCGCCCGGTGTCGCGGTACTTCGACCGCGTCGCCCGCCCCGAGGCCCTGATCCCCTCCGCGCTCAACGCGATGCGGGTCCTCGCCGATCCGGCCGAGACCGGCGCGGTGACGCTGGCCCTCCCCCAGGACGTGCAGGCGGAGGCGTACGACTGGCCGGAGGAGTTCTTCGCCGAGCGCGTCTGGTCCGTACGCCGTCCCGCCCCGGACCCGGTGGAGCTGGCGGCGGCCGTGGCGGCCGTACGGGCGGCGCGGCGGCCACTGGTCGTCGCGGGCGGTGGCGTCCACCACAGCGAGGCCGAGGAGGCGCTGAAGGCGTTCGTGGACGCCACCGGCGTCCCGGTCGCCTCCACCCAGGCCGGCAAGGGCTCCCTGCGCCACGACCACCCGGCCGACCTCGGCGGCATCGGTCACACCGGCACGTCGGTGAGCGACGGACTCGCCCGCACCGCCGACCTGGTGATCGGCGTCGGCACCCGCTACTCCGACTTCACCACCGCCTCCGGCACCCTCTTCCAGAACCCGGACGTGCGCTTCCTCAACGTCAACATCACCGGCTTCGACGCCCACAAGCTGGCGGCGCGCACCCTGGTCTGCGACGCGCGCACGGGTCTGGAGCAGCTGGCCGGGGCGCTGGCCGGGCACCGCGTGGAGCCGTCGTACGAGGCGGAGTACCGGGCCGGGAAGGAGCGCTGGGAGCGTGTCGTCGAGAGCGCCTACCGCGCGGACGACGACACGGCCGTACCGACGCAGACGCAGGTGCTCGGCGCGCTCGACGCGGTCGTCGGCGACGAGGACGTGGTGATCAACGCGGCCGGTTCGCTCCCCGGCGACCTGCACAAGCTGTGGCGTTCGCGCAGCCCCCGCCAGTACCACCTGGAGTACGGCTACTCCTGCATGGGCTACGAGATCCCGGCCGCGCTCGGCGTGCAGCAGGCCGCGCCCGGCACCCCGGTGTGGGCGCTGGTCGGCGACGGCACCTATCTGATGAACCCGACGGAGATCGTCACCGCCGTCCAGGAGAACCTCCCGGTCAAGCTGGTCCTGGTCCAGAACCACGGGTACGCCTCCATCGGCGGACTGTCGGAGTCGGTGGGCGCCGAACGCTTCGGCACCGCCTACCGCCACCGGGCCGGCGACGGCGCCTTCACCGGCCCCCCGCTGCCCGTGGACCTCGCCGCGAACGCGGCCAGCCTCGGCATGGAGGTGCTGCGCGCCAGGACCGTGCGGGAGCTGCGGAGCGCGCTGGCCGAGGCACGCGCCTGTGACCGTCCGGCGTGCGTGTACGTCGAGACCGACCCCGCTCCCACCGCTCCCCCGGCCGAGGCCTGGTGGGACGTACCGGTGGCCGAGGTGTCCGCCCGCGAGGCGGCCGTGCGGGCCCGCGCACGGTACGACTCCGAGGTCGCCGGCCGCCGCCGGCACCTGTGAACCCGCCCGCGCCGCTGCAGGAAGGCACGTCCATGGCGAAGACCGGTGCCCCCGCACGTACCGCGACCGTACCCGCGCTCAGCACCCTGGACTTCGCCCTGGACCGGGGCAGTCCGGTGCCGCTGTACCACCAGCTCGCGCAGCAGCTGCAGACGGCGACCGAGCAGGGCGTCCTCGCCCCGGCGACCTGCTGGGCAACGAGGTCGACCTGTCCGTGCGGCTCGGCCTGTCCCGCCCCACCGTCCGCCAGGCCATCCAGTCCCTCGTCGACAAGGGACTCCTGGTCCGGCGGCGCGGGGTGGGCACACAGGTGGTGCACAGCAAGGTCAGGCGCCCCCTGAAGCTGAGCAGTCTCCACGACGACCTGGAGGCGGCCGGGCAGGAACCGACCACCCAGGTGGTCCGCAACGAGACGGTCCCCGCGCCCCCGGACGTGGCGGCCGCCCTGCAACTGGCCGAGGGCGGCGAGGTGGTCCTGCTGGAACGCCTGCGCCGCACCCACGGCCGGCCGGTCGCCCTGCTGTGCAACTACCTCCCGTCGGGCCTGCTCGACCTCGACGACGCCCGCCTGGAGTCGACCGGCCTGTACCGGATGATGCGCTCGGCCGGCATCACCCTGCGCAGCGCCCGCCAGACCGTCGGCGCCCGCGCGGCCACCGCTCAGGAGGCCGGCCGGCTGGACGAGCGGGAGGGTGCCGCCCTGCTCACCATGGAGCGCACGGCCTACGACGGCACCGGCCGGCCGGTGGAGTACGGCACCCACGTCTACCGTGCGTCGCGGTACTCGTTCGACTTCCAGCTGCTGGTCAGACCGTGAGGCGGGGTCGTTCAGCGGGCCGCGTCCAGCCGGGCCCGCTGCTCCTGCGACAGTTCCGGGTCCACCGCGGCCAGGTTCTCCTCCGACTGCGCGAGTGACGAGACCCCGGCCGGCGGGAGGATCGGCGGCTCATGGCCGATCTGCCGGGCGAGCACGACCTGGCCCGGCGTCGCCCCGGTCTCCCGGGCGACCTCGCGCAGCGCGGCGGGGCCGCCCGGGTGGTCGTAGTCGCCGGGCAGGCGTTCGGGGCGGCTGCAGGCGCCCTTCAGGAGTGTCCCCTCCCGTTCGATCCCCGTCGTCGGGGCGCGGACCGGAAGCCTTCCGCTCGGAGAGCTCTCCGAGTGGAGCCTGTCCGCGGCCCGTCGGGCCGGCTGCAACCGATCCGCCCCGCGATTCGTCCTGGACGACGAGTCGCGCGGACGGGAGACCAGGTGAGGGAAGCAGCAACAACGTCCGGAGGTGTCCGGCGCCGGTGGGTGCGGACGCAGGGGCGCATACCCGCCGCTCTCGCGGCGCTGACGGCCGGGCTGCTGGTGTTCCACCGGGCGGTGGCCGGCTCGGTGGGGCGCGTGGGCAGTCTGCTGGAGACGTTCCTGCCGTGGCTGGGCCTGGTGATCGTCGTGCTGTTCGGCCTGGCCCTGCTGCGCCGTTCGGCCACCGCACTGGTGGCGCTGCTGCTGCCGACGGCGGCCTGGACACACCTCTTCGGCGGACTGCTCCTGCCTGCCGAGGAGTCCGGCCCGCACGACCTGGTCGTGGTGCAGCACAACGTCAGCGACGAGAACACCGACCCGGCGGGCACGGCCCGCGCGCTGGCCGACGCCGGGCCGGATCTGATCGCCCTGCAGGAGCTGGTGCCCCCCGCAGTGCAGGTCTACGAGAAGACGCTCGCCCCGGACTACCCGCACCACGCGGTCCGGGGCACCGTCGGGCTGTGGTCGAAGCATCCGCTCACCGACGCCCGGCTCCTGGACATCGCACCGCGGGGCATCACGGAGCCCTGGAGTCGCGGGCTGCGGACGGCGGTCCACACGCCGCACGGCGAGATCGCGGCGTACGTCGCGCACCTGCCCTCGGTCCGTGTGGGGGCGAGCGGCCTCATGTCCTCCCGGCGCGACGAGAGCGCCGGTCTGCTGGGCGAGGCGGTCGCCGCCGAGCAGCTGAGAACGGTGATCCTGCTGGGCGACCTCAACGGCACGGTCGAGGACCACGGGCTGGCCCCGCTCACCTCGCGGATGGACGTGGCCCGGCGCGGCTTCGCCCTCAGCTTCCCCGCCGCCTTCCCGCTGGTCCGGATCGACCAGGTCATGGCCCGCTCGGCGACCGTCGCCCACATCCGCACCCTGTCCGCCACCGGCAGCGACCACCTGCCGGTCACCGCGCACATCACACTGCGTTGAGGAGGTGCCCCCTCAGGACCGGGTCCTGTGCGGTGAGGCGAGGTGGCTGCGGAGATCGTGTTCGCGGCGGACGTCGAGCCGACGGTGGCGGACAGCCGTGGCAGCAGGAAGGCCGGTGCGGCCAGGGTCGCACCGGCGGCGATGGCCACAGCACCCCCCGAAGCCGGAGGGCGGGTCGCCGGGATCCTGCCGCGCCGGTTGCCCGCGCGGCCGGTGACCACGTCGCCGCGGACCGGTTCCGGCCGGGAGGCCACCGGCGTCGGCGTCCTTCGCCCGGTGTCACCCGCCTGACGGACATCCGGTCGCTTCGCCGAAGTCCTCCGTGCCCGGCCGCCATTCCCCGCCACATGGCACGGAGGAGTGACCGTCGTGGCGACGGCGCGTGCACATGTGGCTGTTCGTGTTGCTCGCCCTGGTCCGCTTCGGCATCGTCGCGCTGTCCCTGACCCGGGGAGCTTCCCGGGGAAGTAAGGTGGCCGGCCTTCTCGGGGCCCTGCTGGTAGCGGCCGGACTCGCCGTACCGGTGGCGGACTTCCCACGCGGCCGCGCGGAGCCGCCGCCCGGACCTGCCGGCCTCGCGGACGACCTCGCCGGAATCCTGCGGGACCAGTGGCTCACGGAAGCCGCGTCGCGCGGGCTGCGCAACCTCCGTGTACTGCCGCTGGAGTGGTCGGCGACCGAACGCGACGTCAGTGACCGGCTGGACGCCCTGGTGCCCTCCGGGCCGTCGCGTGACGGTGCCGCACGGTCCGCCGCCGGCCGGGTGCCGGGAACCCGGCGGGCCGGACCGGGGCAGCCGGCCAGGGCCGTCCGGCTGCGCCTGGACGGACGGTTCGACGAGGCAGCGGACCGGCTCCCGGCTGCACTCCCTGCGGCTCCCGGCTGCACTCCCTGCGGCTCCCGGGTGGGTGAGCGGTGGGCCGCTAGAGCCTGACCGGCTGGTTCGAGGACCGGGCGACCACTCGCGGTCGAGCATCGCGTGGACCACGGAGCCCCTCCAGCGGCCCGCTTCGAAGACGTGCTCGCGGAGGATGCCCTCCTCGACCATGCCGGCGGCCGCCGTGGTCCTGGCCGACGCCTCGTCGAGTGGCGGGCGCGCGCTCCGGATCCGGTGCAGGTCGGGATCCTCGAACCCGAGGCCGAGGAGCGCGCGCCATCTCCACGCCGTACCCCACGCCCCAAGCACCCGGGCGCAGCGCGAAGCCCATGAGTGATGTACCGGCCAGGCCGCCGCACCGCCCAGGCACCCCGCGGCGGTCGGGGACGGTGTGGGACCGCGGGGTGCCGGGTCAGATCTGCTTCTCGCCGCCGTCGATGTACAGGTTGGCCCCGAGGACGAAGCTGCTCTGCCCGGACGCCAGGAAGGCCACCGCATGGGCGACCTCCTCCGGGTGGCCGATCCGGCCGAGCGGCACGCCGGCGGCGAACTGCTCCTTGCCGACCGGTGCGTCCCTGGTGATCGCGTCGACTCCGGGCGTGTCGATGGAGCCCGGGGAGATCGCGTTGACGCGGATGCCGCGGTCCTTGAGTTCGTTGGCCCAGGTCCGGGCGAAGGACCGGACGGCCGCCTTGGAGGCGGCGTACGCGCCGAACGCGGCGACCCCGTCGTCGGCGCGGACCGAGGAGTTCAGGATCACCGACGCGCCGTCGTTGAGCAGGGGCAGCGCCTTCTGCACGGTGAACAGCGTGCCCCGCACGTTGACGCCGAAGATCTGGTCGACGTGCTGCTCGGTGGTCTGCTCCAGGGTCGCGAAGGACGCGCTCCCCGCGTTGGCGAAGAGCACGTCCAGGCCGCGGCCCCGGGCTCGGACCGCGTCGTACAGGCGGTCCAGGTCGGCGAGGTCGGAGATGTCACCCACCACCGCAGTCGCCCTCGCCGCGCCGACGGCCTCCACGGCCTCGTCCAGCGCGGCCTTGCGCCGCCCGGTGATGAACACGTGCGCGCCCCCGGCCGCCAGTCGTACGGCGGCGGCGAGACCGATGCCGGTGCTGCCTCCGGTGACGACGGCGGTCTTGCCCTCGAACTGTCCCACGGGTGTGACCTCCTCATTTTTTAGTATCGATCGGTACCGAAGAGGACCGTAGCACCTCCGGACCGATCGGTACAGAAGAGGTATGATCGACGGCATGGAGACGCGACGGAAGGCACCGGTCGGCCGCCCGAGGGGGTTCGACGCCGACGAGGCCCTCGAACGCGCGATGCGGGTCTTCTGGGAGCAGGGCTACGAGGGCGCCAGTCTCACCGACCTGACCAGGGCCATGGGCATCACCCGCACCAGCATGTACGCGGCCTTCGGCAACAAGGAGGACCTGTTCCGCAAGGCCCTGGAGCGCTACACGCAGGGCCCCGCCTCGTACGCGGCCCGGGCGGTGCGCGAGCCGACCGCCCGGCAGGTGGCCACCGCGTTCCTGAACGGCTCGGTGCGGGCCACCACACGCCCCGGCTGCCCCGCCGGATGTCTGGGCGTCCAGGGCTCCCTCGCCGCCGGCGAACCGGGGCGCAACGCCCGGGACGCCCTCGTGGTCTGGCGCGACGAGGGCGTCGTCCTTCTCCGCGACCGGCTCCGGCGCGCCCGCGACGACGGGGACCTGCCCGCCGGTGCCGACCCGGACGTCCTCGCCCGGTACCTCATGACGGTGGCGAACGGCATCGCCGTCCAGGCCGTCGGCGGCGTCCCACGGGAGGATCTGCAGCGGGTGGCCGACATGGCCCTGCTGGGCTGGCCGTCCTCCTGACAACCGCGGGAAGGGCCGGCCGGCGCGTCAGGCGAGGCCGCGTCAGCCGCCGTTGAGCAGGTCGAAGGCCCTGTTGACGACCTCTTCGGCGTCCTCGTGCCCGCGGGCGGCGTGGGGTGCCGCGAGGGCGGGGCGGGTGGGGGCGGTGCAGGCGGCGGCGTCCGCGGGGCGGGCAAGCGGGCCCGCAAGGTTCCCGTCGTCGAGGAGATCCGCCCCCTCGTCGCTCAGCGCGTCCTGTCCGCCGGCCCGAATCCCGATGCCCGCCTGTTCGCCGGCCCGCGCGGCGGACGCGTCTCCACCGCCGTCCTGCGCGACGCTACACACTGGGACGACGTGGTCACCAAGCTCGGCTACGAACACCTGCGCCGCCACGACCTCCGGCACACCGGACTGACCTGGTTCGCCGATGCCGGAGTCCAGGTACACGTCCTCCGCAGGATCACCGGACACGGCTCCCTGACCACCGCTCAGCGACACCCGCACCCCGACGTGCACAGGATCGCGGCCGCCGGGGCGGCGCTCTTCGCACACGTGAGCGTGCTGCACGCACCACGCTCACTGCCGAGCCCGATCGTCGTGACCCGCTGACCTCGGTCAAGGGCGCCAGTCCCCGCCTGGTCCCCAAGAATGGTCAAGGGCCGGTTTCGGATGCCTCCGAAACCGGCCCTTGACCTGCGACTTTCTCCAGTCGGGACGACAGGATTTGAACCTGCGACCCCTTGACCCCCAGTCAAGTGCGCTACCAAGCTGCGCCACGTCCCGATGCGATCGCGTGGGGTGGATCCGCGTGATCGCGTGGACAGCACTTTACCCCACGTTTTCGGGGCGACCCGAATCGGACCGGGCGCGGGACAATCGGTGTATGGGCAGCACGGAGAGCACATCCTCGGGCCGGACGGCCGCCGCGCGGGACCGGGACGGTGAGGGGCGGGCGCGCAACGCCCGGCCGCGGGACGGGCTCGGACGGCCCCTGCCGCACGGCGCACCGGGAGTGCCCCGACAGCCCGAGGGGGTCGTGCGGCGGCCGGAGGAGAGCGTCGCGGAGGCGCAGCGGCTGCTGGACGAGGGGAAGCCGTTCCACGCCCACGAGGTGTTCGAGGACGCCTGGAAGTCGGGGCCGCAGGAGGAGCGCGAGCTGTGGCGAGGGCTGGCCCAGCTCGCCGTGGGGCTCACCCACGCCGCGCGCGGGAACGCCACCGGCGGGGCGCGGCTGCTGCGACGCGGGGCCGGCGCGGCGGAGGCGTGGGCTGCGGCGGGGGGCGGGCGTCGGCCGCACGGGATCGACCTCTGCGGTGTGATCGCCTGGGCCCGGGAGCTGGCCGCCGAGGTGGAGGCGGGCGCTCCGGTGGACGCGGGGGCACGGGCGCCCCGGCTGCGGGGGGCCTCCTCCTGACGGAGGGGCAGGGTGCGGTGCACGCGCTGTCAGCGGCGTGCGGCAGACTCGGGGGCGTGCGAGAGATTCATGTCATCGGTATCGGCGCGGGCGACCCCGACCAGCTGACCCTGCAGGCGGTCAAGGCACTGCGGAGCACGGACGTGTTCTTCATCCTGGACAAGGGCGAGACGAAGGCGGATCTGACCCGGCTGCGCCGCGACATGCTCGACGCGCACATACCGGAGGGCGCCTACCGCATCGTCGAGGCGCGTGACCCGGAGCGGGACCGGACGGCCGGAGGTTCGGCCTACTCCCCCGCCGTCGGGGACTGGCGCAGTGCCCGCGCGGACCTCTACGAGCGGATGATCTCCGAGGAGCTGGGGGAGGACCGGACCGGGGCGTTCCTGGTGTGGGGGGATCCGGCGCTGTACGACAGCACGATCGGCGTCCTGGAGGAGGTCCTGGAGCGCGGCCGCGTCGTCTTCGACTACGACGTCGTGCCGGGCATCAGCAGCGTGTCGGCGCTCGTCGCCCGGCACCGGACCGGGCTCAACCGGGTCGCCCGCCCGGTGCAGATCACCACGGGGCGGCGGCTCGCCGAGGGGTTCCCTGAGGGCGTGGACGACGTGGTGGTGATGCTCGACGCCCATCAGGCCTTCCGCGCGTACGCCGACCAGGACGTCGACATCTACTGGGGCGCCTACATCGGCACGCCGGACGAGATCCTCGTCTCCGGGCCGCTGGCCGAGGCGGCCCCCCGTATCGAGCGGCTCCGCGCGGAGGCCCGGGAACGCAAGGGCTGGATCATGGACACGTATCTGCTGCGCCGCAGACCGGCCGAGGGCTGAGCGTCCGGTCCGGTGCGTCCCCGCCGCCGCGCCGCCGTCACGGGTGGCCGGCCGGCGCAGGGCCCCGGGACGCCCTCGGCGGCGGTCGCGCCGCACGGCGGAAGCGGGCGGTGCACGACGACGGCCCGGAGGTCCGGGCCGCGGGCCGCGGTGAGGCGACGGTCGGCCGCGCGGCCGGGCACGGGGCGAGCCGTCCGGCTCAAGGCCCCGGGACGCCCTCGGCGGCGGTCGCACCGCACGGCGGAAGCGGGCGGTGCACGACGACGGCCCGGAGGTCCGGGCCGCGGGCCGCGGTGAGGCGACGGTCGGCCGCGCGGCCGGGCACGGGGCGAGCCGTCCGGCTCAAGGCCGGGCCAGGGTGTCCAGCCGGCGCAGGACCGTCGGTACGTCCTCGACCGCCGTGACGCCGTCCGGCAGCGGCGGGCGCCGGACGACGACGACCGGGAGACCGAGGTCGCGGGCCGCGGTGAGTTTGGCGGCGGTCGCCGCGCCGCCGCTGTCCTTGGTCACCAGGACGTCGACGCGGTGCTCGCGCAGCAGGGCCGTCTCGTCGGCCACGGTGAAGGGGCCGCGGGCCAGCAGCACGTGCGTGTGCGGCGGCACGGGCGACTCGGGGGGCTCGACCGCCCGGACGACGAAGCGCAGGTCCGTCAGGTGGGCGAAGACCGCGAGACCGAGGCGGCCGGTGGTGAGGAGGACCCGGTGCCCGAGCCGGGGCAGCAGGTCGGCCGCCGCGTCCAGTGACGGGACCGGGTGCCAGCGGTCGCCGGGGCCCGGCTGCCAGCCGGGGCGGCGCAGTACCACCAGGGGCAGTCCGGTCTCGGACGCGGCCCGTGCCGCGTTCGCCGTGATCGCCTGCGCGAAGGGGTGCGTGGCGTCGACCACCGCGTCCACGCGCTGCTCGCGCAGCCAGTCCGCCAGCCCCTGCGCGCCGCCGAAACCTCCGACGCGCAGCTCGCCCGCGACCGCGCCCGGCCGTCTCACGCGTCCGGCGAGGGAGGTGGTCACCCGGGTTCCGGGGCGGGCGGACAGCTCGCCGGCCAGTGCGCGTGCCTCGGTGGTACCGCCGAGGACCAGGACGTGGGGGGACATGGCGCCGAGGGTACGGGGCCGGGACGCCGTGCCCGGCACCGGCCCACCGAAGATCGGCATCCGGCCGCACACACGTACGTGCACGCCCTACGATGACGCCGGGTGACTGGAGGAAGCATGGCCGTGGACTGGAGCGGGCGGGGCTATCACGCCCAGCGATGGGCGGCGCGGGGGGCGTTGGCCGCCGCCGCGCTCGCGGTGGCGACGCCCCTTGTCTACGGTGGGCTGCGCGGTCTGCTGCTGCTGGTGTGCGGGGTCGCGGGACTGGGGCTCAGCGCGGCCGCCGTGTGGTGGACGCTGACCCTGCGGGGCCCGCTGCGGTGGGTGTCCGCGCTGGTCGCCGTGTGTGTGCCGGCCGGTCTGATCGCCCTGTTCGCGGTGACGCTGTTCTGGGCGCTGCTGGTGTCCCTGTCCCTGTGGGGGCTGGCGGTGTGGAGCGGCAGGTTCGCGCTGCGGGGCACGGGCGGCGGACAGGTGCGGGAGCGGCGGCTGCCGCCGCCCCGGAAGCCGGTGCTGATCATGAATCCCCGGTCGGGCGGCGGCAAGGTGGGCCGGTTCCGGCTGCGGGAGAAGGCGGAGCGCCTGGGCGCCCGGGTGGTGCTGCTCGAACCCGGCAGGCAGCACGACGTCACCGCGCTGGCCCGGGCCGCCGTCGCGGACGGCGCGGACCTGCTGGGCGCGGCCGGTGGCGACGGCACGCAGGCGCTGGTGGCTGCCGTGGCCGCCGAGCACGACATCCCGTTCCTCGTCATCAGCGCCGGGACGCGCAATCACTTCGCCCTGGACCTCGGCCTGGACCGCGGCGACCCGGCCGCCTGTCTCGACGCACTCACGGACGGCGTCGAACTCCGCGTCGACCTGGGTTTCGCGGGTGAGCAGCCGTTCGTGAACAACGCCTCCTTCGGCGCGTACGCGGCGATCGTGCAGAGCCCCGCCTACCGCGACGACAAGATCGGCACCAGCCTGGAGATGCTGCCCGACCTGCTCACCGGTCAGCAGGGGACCCGGCTGGTCGCCCGCGCGGGGGACACGACGCTCGTCGCGCCGCAGGCCGTGCTGGTCAGCAACAACCCCTACCGCACCGGCGATCCCTTCGGGCTCGGCCGGCGGGAACGGCTCGACTCCGCCGCGCTCGGCGTCCTCGGGGTGAAGCTGGAGGGCGCCATCAGCGCCGCCGCCCTGCTGCTGAACCCCGAACCGAGCGGGCTGACCATCGTGACCGCCACCGAGGTCGTCATCGAGGCGGACCGCGCGGAGATCGAGGCCGGGGTCGACGGGGAGGCCATGATGCTGCCGACCCCCGTCCACTGCCGCATCGCGCCCGGCGCACTGCGCGTCCGGGTCCCGCGCAGGCGGCCCGGTGTCACGCAGGCCCCGCCGCGACTGGACTGGCGACGGCTGCGCAAGCTGGCTGCGACGGTCGGCCGTACCGCCGCGCCGAGCCGGCTGCACCACTTCCCCGAGACACCCCACGGGCCCCAGCGGCCGACCGGGCCCCGCTCAGGGTGCCAGTAGCTGTACCCCGCCCACCACCGTCGCCACGATCACCAGCCGTTCGAACAACCGCTGGTCGATCCTGCTCACCGCCCACTTGCCGAGGAACGCGCCGGGTACCACGAACAGCACGAGTGCCGCGTCGAGGAGCAGCGAGTCGGCGTCGATCAGGCCGAGACCGGCGCTGAAGGGCAGCTTGGAGGTGTTGACGATCAGGAAGAAGAAGGCCGAGGTGCCCAGGAAGCCGAGTTTCCGGAAGCCCGCGGAGAGCAGGTACAGCGACATCACCGGGCCGCCCGCGTTGGCGACCATGGTGGTGAAGCCGCCGAGGACCCCGTAGGAGCGGGCCTTGGCACGGCCCGCCCGGGTGGTGACCCCGCGGGGCTCCCGGTCCACGTCGGCCGTCCGCCGTCGCCACACCGTCACCCCGGCCATCAGCAGCAGGATCGCCCCGATGGAGCTCCGTACGATCCCGTCGTCGGCCCACACCAGGAACAGGGTCCCGACGACGACGCCCGCCGCGACCGCCGGGAACAGCCGCCACAGCGTGGGCCAGTGGGCGTGCCGGCGGTAGGTGAGGACGGCGAGCACGTCCCCGGCGATCAGGATGGGCAGCAGGACTCCGGTGGAGGCCTTGGCGGGCAGCACGGCGGCGAAGACGGCGAGGCTGACCGTGTTGGCCCCGCTGACGGCGGTCTTGGAGAAGCCGACGAGCAGGGCCGCGAAGGCGAGCGCGGCGAATTCCCAGCCGTTGAGGTGCCAGAGCGTCATCATGTTCATCGCAAGAACAGATGCTATGGGCAGGCAAACGACGCCTGCGAGGACCGTCTCGCCTGATGGCTCCCCGGGGCGGTGGTCAGTGCCTCTCGACCAGGACCGCGCTCCCCTGCCCCACGCCCACGCACATGGTCGCCAGGCCGCGTCCGGCTCCGGTGCGGCGCATGCGGTGGAGCAGGGTGGTGAGGATGCGGGCGCCGGAGCACCCCAGGGGGTGGCCCAGGGCGATCGCGCCGCCGCTGGGGTTGACCAGGTCGGGGTCGATGCCGAGCTGGTCGACGCAGGCCAGGGCCTGTGCCGCGAACGCCTCGTTGAACTCGGCCTCCTGGAGGTCGCCGACCGCCCAGCCGGCGCGGGCGAGCACCTTGCGCGTGGCGGGGACCGGGCCGATGCCCATGACGTCCGGGTGGACGCCGGCGGAGGCACCGGCGACGTAGCGGCCGAGCGACTCCAGACCCAGTTCGTTCAGGGCCTCCTCGCTGACCAGGATCAGGCCGGCGGCGCCGTCGTTCATCGGGGAGGCGTTGCCCGCGGTGACCGAGCCGCCCGCGCGGAACACCGGCTTCAGCCGGGCCAGCTTCTCGAGGGAGGTGTCCTCGCGGACGCACTCGTCGGTGTCGACGACCACCCCGTCCGGGCGGGTCACGGACAGGAGTTCGTCGTCGAAGTGGCCACTCTTCCGGGCCTCGGCGGCGCGCTGGTGGCTGCGCAGCGCGAACTCGTCCTGCCGTTCGCGCGCGATGCCGTACCGGGCGGCGACCTCCTCGGCCGTCTCGCCCATGGCCAGCACACCGTGGAGCTCCCTCATCGCGGGGTTGACCAGCCGCCAGCCGAGGCGGGTGTCCGCGGTCTCCATCCGGTGCGGGAGCGCCTCGTCGGGGCGGGGCAGGACGAAGGGGGCACGGCTCATCGACTCGGAGCCACCGGCGACGACGATGTCGGCCTCGCCGGCCGCGATGGTGCGGGCGGCGGTGGTGACGGCCTCCAGTCCGGAGGCGCACAGCCGGTTGACCGTGGCGCCCGGGACGGAATCGGGGAGCCCGGCGAGCAGCACGGCCATGCGGGCGACGTTGCGGTTGTCCTCGCCGGCCTGGTTGGCGGCGCCCCAGTAGACCTCGTCGACGCGGGCCGGGTCCAGCGCGGGCACGTCGGCGACCAGGCCGCGGATCACGGCGGCGGCGAGGTCGTCGGGCCGTACGGGAGAGAGGGCTCCGCGCAGTTTGCCGATGGGGGTGCGGCGGGCGGCCGCGAAGTGGACGGGGCGCACGACAGGACTCCTGACCGATGCCGATGGCTGTGCTGTGGGATCGGCGACTACTCTTAATTAGCACCGCTAGTTTTGGACTATAGACCGCGGAACGGCCCCTGGGAAGATCCCGCGGCCGCCTCCCGCCCCCACGGCCGGGGCCGTGTTTGCGCCGGAGGGCCGCGGGCACCCGCGCGTTCATGAAGTGGTCGCGGAGCGCGGCCCGCGCGGAAGGGGGACCCGGAAGTGTCCCTCCCGTCGGATCGACGCGGCCGGCGCCGCGGGCCCTCATCGCCGCCGAGCGTGTTCGCGCACGGCGGCGGGTGACCCCGCGGCGCCCCGGCTCCGCGCTCGACAGCGGTGCCGCCCCGGGCGTCCGGAGCGGCACCGGCGAGGGCGGGCACGAGGCACCGCTCCGCGGGACCACGGACGATTCGAGAAGGAGGAACAGCACCCCATGACCGTTGTGAGGAGCACCCTGCCCGACGAGGCCCGCCGGGTTTCCTGCGAGGCCCTCCAGGACACCCTGGTGGACCTGCTCGGGCTGTCACTGATCGGGAAGCAGGCGCACTGGAACGTCGTGGGCCCGCGGTTCCGCTCCGTCCACCTCCAGCTGGACGAGGTGGTGTCCGCCGCACGCACCCACGCCGACACGGTGGCGGAACGGGCCGCGGCGCTCGGTGTGCCGCCGGACGGCCGCCCCGAGACCATCGCCAAGGTCTTCTCGCTGCCGGCCCCGAAGGAGGGCTGGCTGCGCGACTCGGAGGCCGTGGAGGTGATGACGGAGGCGCTCGGCGCGGCCGTCACGCGCCTGCGCGAGCGCATCGACGCCACCGAGAAGGCGGACCTGGTCACCCAGGACCTGCTGATCTCGATCACCGCGGACCTGGAGAAGCAGCGCTGGATGTTCGAGGCGGAGAACTTCCCGGGCGAATCCTGACCGCCCGGCACCGGAGAACGCACGCATGTCCGGAGAACGCACGTATGTGAGGGGCACATCATGAGCGACGCCCTCGAGACGGACGCGCTGTGGGACGACTTCCACCGCGTGGTGAACATGACCTCGGCGGAACTGGCGGCCTGGCTGCGGGTGAGCGACGCCGACGAGACCACCGAGCCGCTGCCGGACCAGGCGGGCAGCGAGACGGGGCAGCACGTCCTCGCCATCCTCCGCAAACGCCGCACCGACCTCACCGAGGACGACCTGCGGGTGATGGCGGAGGTCGTGGACACCATCACGGCGCAGACGGACCCGGAGAACGAGCCCGCGGCCGAGGACGCACCCCGTCGGCATCGTCTGATGACCCTCGGCCACGATCCGCTCAAGCCGTAGTCGCCGTGGCCGGCCGGGACGAGCGGGTGATGCGCGCCCTGGTCGACGCGTACGGCCGGACGTACGCGGAGGAGGCCGGCATCGGACTGAAGGACGCCCCGCAGCCGCTGTACCGGCGCTGGTGCCGGCCCAGCTGCTCAGCGCCCGGATCAAGGCGTCGATCGCCGTGGCCTCCGCCCGTGCCCTGCACGAGGCGGGGCTGCGCGATCCCCACCGCATGGCCGGGGCGGCCCGGCAGGAACGGGTGGAGGCGCTCGGCCGGGGCGGCTACCGGCGCTACGGCGAGCGCACCGCGACCCGACTGAGGGACGGAGCCCACCTGTTGACCGAACGCTGGGGCGGCGACCTGCGCAGGCTCCGCAAGGAGACGGACGGCGACGTCACCGAGCTACGCCGCCTGCTGCAGGAGTTCCCCGGCGTCGGTCCGGTCGGCGCCGACATCTTCCTGTGCGAGGTCCAGCGCGTCTGGCCGGAGACGGCGCCGCGGCTGGACGCCAAGGCCCCGCAGGGCGCGCGACGACTGGAACTGCCGCAGAACCCGGGCAGGCTCCCCGGCCTCGCGGAACACACCGAACCGGCCGTCCTGGCGGCGGCGTTGGTCCGCGCGGCGATCGACAGACATGTGGCCGAGGACGTGCTCGGCCGGGCCGGATCCGCGTGCCCTCGCGTCAACAGGGCTCTTCCACTCCCCCATTCACGGGATAACGTGATCACCAAGCGGCACAATGGCCGCGGCGGCCCGGACGTGGCCGTACGGGCGAGGGAGAGGGAGAGACCGTGAGTGAGAGCCACACCCCGCCGAGCGGCTCGGCGAGGCTGAACACCGGTGTGGCGCACAACGCGCGCGTGTGGAACTACTGGATCGGCGGCAAGGACAACTACGACGTCGACCAACGGGTCGGCGACCACGTCGCCTCGATCAACCCGGTCGTCCGTGACATCGCCCGCGCGGACCGGGACTTCCTGGGCCGGGCGGTGACGTACCTGACCGCCGAGCGCGGCGTGCGGCAGTTCCTCGACATCGGCACCGGCCTGCCGACGGCCGACAACACCCATGAGATCGCGCAGCGGATCGCGCCGGACGCGCGGATCGTCTACGTCGACAACGACCCGATCGTCCTCGTCCACGCCCGCACGCTGCTGACCGGCACGCGCGAGGGCGCCACCGCCTACATCGACGCCGACGTGCACGACCCGGACGCCATACTCGAACGCGCCGCCGGGACCCTGGACGTCACGCGGCCCGTCGCGGTGATGATGCTGGGGATCCTCAACTTCGTGCTCGACACCGACAAGGCCCGGGAGATCGTCCGCCGGATCATGGCGGCGGTGCCCTCCGGAAGCTTCCTGGTCCTCACGCACCCCACCTACGACCCCGAGGTCGGCGGCGAACTGCAGGTCCCGGCCATGGAGTTCTGGAACGAGAACGCCACTCCCCCGATCACCGCCCGGAGCGCCGCTGACATCACCGCCTTCTTCGAGGGACTGGACCTGGTCGAGCCCGGTCTGGTGTCCTGCTCGCAGTGGCGCGCCACGTCCGGCACCGCCGCGGTGCCGCAGTACGGCGCGGTGGCCGTGAAGCCCTGACCGCTGAAAGTATGATCAAGTAATGTCTGACATGACCGAAACCACGCCGGGCTGGCTGTCCTCCGACGACCTGGAGATGGCACGCGCCCAGATGCCGATCCTGTACGTCGAGGCCGTGCCCGTGCGCGTCGACGACAGCGGTGAAGTCACCAGCGTCGGTCTGCTGCTGCGCATCGGGCCCGACGGGACGGTCAGCCGGACTCTGGTCTCCGGCCGGGTGCTGCACCACGAACGGGTCCGGGACGCCCTGCTGCGCCACCTGGAGAAGGACCTCGGCCCGGTGGCGCTGCCGCGCGTCCCGGCGTCGCTGCAGCCGTTCACGGTCGCGGAGTACTTCCCCACGCAGGGCATCACCCCCTTCCACGACCCCCGTCAGCACGCGGTTTCGCTGGCGTACATCGTGCCGGTGACGGGTGACTGCCGGCCCCGGCAGGACGCCCTCGACCTGGTGTGGTTCAGCCCGCAGGAGGCCCTGTCGCAGGCGGTGCAGAGCGAGATGCCGGGTGGTCACGGGGTGCTGCTGAAGCAGGCGCTGGCCCACGCGGGCTGTGTGATCTGACGTCGGCTAACCCCCTGCATGGGTGAGGTTGGCGCCGGTCGACGGGTCGAAGACATGGGCCTTGCCCATGTCGACCCGCAGCTCGACGGGGGTGCCCTCGCGCGCCCGGGTGGCGGCGTTCAGCCGGGCCACGACCTGCTGGCCTCCTCCGGCCCCGGTGTCGCGCGCGCCCGAGTCCGTGGCGAGTTCCTCCAGTTCGGCGGCGGTCACCGGCCCGCCCTCCGCACTGAAGTAGACGTACGCGTCGGAGCCCAGCGACTCCAGCACGTCCACGGTGGCGGTGACGACGGGGCCACCCGTCCCGTGCGCCAGGCTCGCGTCCTCGAAGGCCTCGGGGCGCAGTCCGACGATCACCTCGCGCGGCGCGTCCCGCCGTTCCAGCACCTGGCGCACGCGGTCGTCGAGCGGCAGGCCGCCCAGCGGGGTGCGCAGGAGGCCGCCGGACAGGGAGGCGTTGAGGAAGTTCATCGCCGGGGAGCCGATGAAGCCCGCGACGAACAGGTTGCGCGGCATGTCGTAGAGCTGGGCGGGGGTGCCGACCTGCTGGACCAGGCCCTGCCGCATCACCACGACCCGGTCGCCGAGCGTCATCGCCTCGGTCTGGTCGTGGGTGACGTACACGGTGGTGGTTCCCAGACGGCGCTGCAGCCGGGAGATCTGGGTACGCATCTGCACCCGGAGCTTGGCGTCCAGGTTGGACAGCGGCTCGTCCATGAGGAACGCCTTGGGGTCACGGACGATCGCCCGCCCCATCGCCACCCGCTGGCGCTGTCCCCCCGAGAGGTTGGCGGGCTTGCGGTCCAGGAACTCGCTCAGGTCGAGGACCCGGGCGGCCTCCTCGACCTTGCTGTCGATGGTGGCCTTGTCCACCTTCGCCAGCCGCAGCGGGAAGCCCATGTTCTCCCGCACGCTCATGTGCGGGTACAGGGCGTAGCTCTGGAACACCATGGCGACGTCGCGCTCCTTGGGGGCGAGGTCGTTCACGACCCGCCCGCCGATGCGCAGGGTGCCCTCGGTGATGTCCTCGAGCCCGGCGATCATGTTCAGGGTGGTCGACTTGCCGCAGCCTGACGGGCCGACCAGGATCACGAACTCGCCGTCGGCGATGTCGAGGTCCACGTCCCGCACGGCGAGGGATCCGTCCGGATAACGCTTGGTGACTCCCTCTAGGACGATCTCGGCCATGGGTGGCCCCTCCTTGCCTTCACGCTCATCCCTTGACCGCCCCGGAGGTCAGTCCGGCGACGATCCGCCGCTGGAAGAGCAGGACGAAGATGATGATCGGGACGGTGATCACCACGGCGGCGGCGGCGATCGACCCGGTGGGCTGCTGGAACTGCGAGCTGCCCGTGAAGAACGCGATCGCGGCGGGGACCGTGCGCGCGGACTCGGTGGAGGTCAGCGAGATCGCGAACAGGAAGTCGTTCCAGCAGAAGATGAACACGAGGATGGCCGTGGTGAACACGCCCGGTGCGGCCAGCGGTACGATGACCAGCCGGAAGGCCTGCGCGGGGGTGGCCCCGTCCACCTTGGCGGCCTTCTCCAGGTCCCAGGGGATCTCCCGGAAGAACGCCGACAGGGTGTAGATCGCCAGCGGCAGCGAGAAGGTCATGTACGGGATGATCAGCCCGAGCCAGGTGTCGAAGATCCCGATGATCCGCTCGATGTTGAACAGCGGGGACACCAGGGAGATCGGCGGGAACATGGCGATGAGGAGCGACATCCCGATCAGCAGCCGCTTGCCGGGGAACCGCAGCCGGGCCACCGCGTAGGCGGCCATGGTGCCGAGGATCACCGCGATCACGGTGGCGATCAGGGCGATGCCGATCGAGTTGACCAGCGCCCGGGTGAACTCGGAGGTCTCGAAGATGCCCCGGTAGTTCTCCCAGGTCCAGTCCCTCGGAATGTAGTTACCGTCGGTGAGGGTGCCGGGGTCCTTGAACGACAGTGCGGCGATCCACCACACCGGGAACAGGGCGTACAGCACCACCACGACGTTGACGACGCCCCATCGGACGGCGTGCGGCGTGCCCGCGGCGGCCATCAGCGCTTCACCTCCGCGCCCGGTGCGGCGGCGCCGAACAGCTTGACGAAGGTGAAGGCGATGATCCCGACGCAGAGGAAGATCAGGACCGAGATCGCCGACCCGATGCCCAGGTTCAGCGCGGTGAACAGGTTGTCGTAGCCGAGGATCGACAGGGAGGCGGTGCCCTGGGCGCCCGAGGTCAGGACGTAGATGTTGTCGAAGATCCGGAACGCGTCCAGAGTGCGGAAGAGCAGCGCGACCAGGATGGCCGGTTTCATCAGCGGCAGCATGACCTTGGTGAACCGCTGCCAGGGGGTGGCGCCGTCGACCATGGCCGCCTTGAGGGTCTCCTCCGGGACGAGGGCGAGGCCGGCCAGCAGGAGCAGCGCCATGAACGGGGTGGTCTTCCACACCTCGGCGAGGACGATCAGCCACAGTGCGGGCCACTGCTCGGTGAGCGGGGCGGCGCCGCTGGGCAGCAGCTCGGCGAGGTAGCCGAGTTCGGGGGTCCAGGCGTACTGCCAGGAGAAGGCGGCGACGACGGTGACGATGCCGTACGGGACGAGGACCGCGGTGCGCACCGTGCCGCGCAGGAAGAGGGTGCGGTGCATCACCAGGGCGAGGCCCATGCCGAGGACGAGCTCGATGGCCACGGACACGGTGGTCAGGAACACCGTGACCCAGAAGGCGTCCCACCAGAAAGGGGAGGACAGCACCGCGCCGTAGTTGCTCAGGCCCACGAACTCGGCCCGTGCGGGGAAGCGCAGGTCGTAGCGCTGGAGGGACAGGTAGACCGCGTAGCCGATGGGGTAGGCGGTCACGGCGGTCATGACGAGGACGGCCGGTGCGCACAGCAGCCAGCCCAGGCGGCGCTCCTGCCTGGCGCCGGCGGAGAGGGCCCTCCTGCCCTTCTCCTTGCCCCCGGTGGGCTCCGCCATCGTGCTCACGGGATCACACCCTCGGATCGCAGGGCCTGGTCGATCTGTTCCCCGATGGTGTCGACCGCGCTCTCGGGCTTGATCTCCGACGGCGGGGACAGGGTGTGGGAGACGGCGATCGACACGTTCTGGTAGGCGGGGGTGAGCGGCCGCACGCTCGCCGATTCCAGGGCGGACAGCACCTCCTGGGAGAAGGGGTACTCCTTCGTGAAGGCGGGCTCGTCGTACAGGGTGCGCAGGGTGGGCGGCAGTCCGCCCTCGAGCGCGGCGGTGAGCTGGTTCTCCCGGTTCCGCAGGCACAGGGCCGCCTCGAAGGCCAGGTCGGGGTGGCGGGAGTAGGAGCTGACGGCGAGGTCGATGCCGCCGATGGTGGGGCGGGCGGGGCGGTCGGCGTCGACGCGGGGGTAGGGCGCCCAGCGGAAGTTCTCGAACAACCGCGGGTTGTTCGTCCTCATCGACGGATAGACGAACGGGTAGTTGAGCTCGAAGGCCGCCACGCCCGACTCCATGGCCAGGCGGTTCTGGTCCTCCATCTGGTTGGGCAGGGAGGGGTCGGCGGCCGGGGAGTTCGCGAGTTCCCGCATGATCGAGGCGGCCCGCACGGCGGGCGGGCCGAGGGAGGGCTCGGTGGCGCTCGGGTTGAGGATGGTGCCGCCCGCGCTGTTGACCAGCGAGTTGAACCAGACGGTGAGGCCCTCGTACTGGGCGCCCTGGATCTCCACGTAGTGCGGTCTGCCCTGCCGGGCGAGGCCGCGGGACATGTCCAGCATCTCGGACCAGGTCTTCGGCGGGGTGGGCACCAGGTCCTCGCGGTACCACAGGAGCTGGGTGTTGGTGTTGTACGGGACGGCGTACAGCCTGCCCTCCCAGGTGGCCGTCTGCAGGGGGACGCGGAGCGTGCCCTCGGTGGCCCGGCGCTTCGGCTCGCCGGTCCACTCCCGGATCCAGCGGGCCTCGGCGAACTCCGCGGCCCAGGTGACGTCCAGGCCCAGGATGTCGAGGGAGTCGTCCTCGGCGGCGAGCCTGCGCACCAGCTGCTGGCGCTGGCCGTCGGCGGCCCGGGGCAGTTTGTTGTAGCTGATGCGGTAGCGGCCGCCGGACGCCCGGCTGCAGCGGTCGGCGGCTTTCTGCAGGGCGCCGGAGTCGTCGGGGAAGTTGTACCAGTTGAGGGTGGTCCGGGAGGTGTCCTCGTCGTCGCCGCAGGCGGCGAGCGTCGATGCCAGCAGGGTCAGCGCGACCAGCGCCCGCGTCCGTCGTGGCCCTCCGGTACGTCCGCGCCTCGCGTGCACGCGCTCCCCACCTCGCTTCCCGGATCGCGGCGCGGGTGTCCGTTCCCGCGGCGGTGCCTACCCGGCGAACGTTAAACAGGACATACGCCCACATCAAGGACATTCGCCCATGATTCGCTCATGGTGCTCGGCGCGCGGGCGCCGGTTCGGCCACCCGACGATCTCGGCGCGGGACGGCCTTCTCGCCGCGAGCGGCGGCAGCCCGCGTTCCCGGGCGGCGAGCGCCTCCGGGGACGCCGGGGCCCGATGGCTTCTCCGGCCTGCGCGTGGGAAAACGACGAAGAGGCCGTCTCGGGAATCCCCGACACGGCCTCCGACCTGCTGCTCGACAAGTCGGGACGACAGGATTTGAACCTGCGACCCCTTGACCCCCAGTCAAGTGCGCTACCAAGCTGCGCCACGTCCCGTTGCCCGTTTGACCTGGGGATTCCCCGGTCCGAACGCGCACGGAAACCATACCGCACTCCAGGGGGTGATCGCGCACCCGTTTACGGCCACGGCTCCTCTCCGGCGTGCGCACCCGCAGGCGGCAGGCCCAGCCCGGGGTGCGCCTCGAGGAGCCGGGGCAGGGCCGCCTGGCGCCAGGAGTCGGCGAGGATGTCGCGCAGCTCGCCCTCACCCTCCAGGGCGGCGAGGCGGACCCTGACCCAGGCGAACTGCGCCTCGTGGTCGGCGATCCAGAACTTCTCCGGTTCGGCGAGGGCCAGTTCGTCGCGCTCCTCCTTGGGGCAGCGCACGGCGACGGAGGTCTCGTCCTCGGGCAGGGTGGCGAACATCCTCCCCGCGACCCGGAACGTGGGCATGCTCCAGGCGACCTTCTCCGTGGTGTCCGGCAGGGACAGGGCGATCCGTCGTACGTCTTCGGCATCCGGCATGGCAGGCACCGTAGCGGTCGGCACTGACACTCAGCCGGCGCCGGCCGGTGCGGGGCCCGCTCCCGGACGCTTGTAGTAGATCGTCGTCGGCCGCAGCACCCCGCCGGGGTCCGCCGCGTAGTCGGGGACGGCGCCGACGGGGGTCCAGCCGGAGGAGCGGTAGAGGTGCTCGGCCGGGCTGCCGGTCTCGGTGTCCAGGTGCAGCAGGGTGACGCCCCGCGCGACGGCCGCCTCCTCCGCGACGGTCAGCAGTCGCCGGCCGAGGCCCCGGCCGCGGGCCGCGCGGTGCACCATGAGCTTCACCAGTTCCGCACGGTGGGTGCTGTTGGGCTTGTCGGGGAGGGCGAGGCTCACGGTGCCCAGCACCCCTCCGGGTTCCTCGTGCGCCACCCACACCGCGAGCCGGCCGGCGGCGACGGCCGCGGACCGTTCCCGCCACCAGGCGGCCGCCTCCCCGCGGTCGAGCGGGGCGAGGAAGCCGACGGAGGCGCCGCCGTCCACCGTGTCGGCCAGCAGCTCGGCCAGCCCCTCGAGCCGGTCCTGGAGCCGGGCGGCGTCCAGGCTCTCGATGTTCACGGCCGCACCACCGCCAGTACGTAGCGCACGTCCTCGGGGCCGGGACAGCGGAACCGGGTGGGCCCCCAGACGCGGAGCCTGAGGCAGTCGCCGTCCCCGAGACGGTGCTCGACGTCCCGGGCCGTCACGGCGAGAATCCCTTCCAGGACCCAGATGTGCTGTTCCAGGCCGGGTACCGGCGGCCGGTCGTAGGCGATGTCCGCACCGGCGCCGAGCCGGCCCTCGACGAGCTCGCCGCGCAGCCCGCCGTGCGGCGGGGACACGGACCGGCGGACGAAACCGGAGGCCCTGTCCTGCCACACCGGCTGGTCGGCGGCCCGCACCACCGGCGCGGGCTCCGCCTCGATCTCGCTGAGCAGCTGGGACATGGTCCGCCCGTAGACGGCGCACAGCCGGTTGAGCAGGGAGGCGGTGGGACTGGTCTCCGCCCGCTCGGCCCTGGACAGGGTGGACCGGCTGATCCCACTGCGCTCCGCCAGCTCTCCGAGGGACCAGCCGTGCTCGCCCCTGAGCTCGGCCAGTCGCGTGCCGAGCCGGGCGTCGACGGGGTCCGGAACCGGCCCACCCTCTCGATGTTTCACATCCGGTACGATATCCCATATCAGGGAAGAGGGTGGAGCCGGGGGCGGATCACCGGACGGGGCCGTCCGAATGGGACCGGGCGGTTCGGGCGAGGTTGTTGTACAGCCGCCTCAGATGCTTGGCCACGGGGCACTGCATGCCGTCCGCCCTGCATTGACGGCAGCTCCGGAGGTGCTGTTCGTAATCCTGACGGGCCTGCTCGAGACGGTCGCACGACGGCTGCATTCGACTTCCTGACGGGTCGTCCGGGCACCACGGATCACGGGCGCCACAAGGGGGTGGGGGGCCACCTCAAACGGTTGCCTGAGGCGCACACATAAACTTTGATCTTGTTACTTGCAGTACGGCAAGCCGGGCCGACGGGCGGCGGCCCCGCAGGGGTTGCACAGCCGGGCGCCGTGGCGCTCCCCGCACAGCGGCCGCGCCGGTGAGCACGCCGGCCGGCAGCAGCGCCGAGCCGGTCAGCCGCCGGGTCGCCAGGTCTGCGGCGATCACCGGGGGCGTCCCGCCCATCCGTCGGGCAGGGCCCTCGGCCCGGCGGCCGGGGTCACGCGGCCCGTCGGCTGCCGGGCCGCCATCGCGCCGCGAGTCCCGTACCGGCACCGGGCGGGACCGGGCGGCTGTGCCCGGGCGGCACCCCGAGCGCGGCGGTGGTGTCGCCGCCCGGCACGGACATCGTCAGCCGCCGCGCGCACCGGGAGGACCGGGAGCAGGGCCGGCAGTTCGAGCGCCGCGACGCGGGCGCCGGTCCAGTCGCGAACGTCGAGGGAGCCGGTCGTCCGACCCGCCGCCCGGGCCGCCACGCCGATGTCCGCGCGGACGCGTCGAGCGCCGCGCACGCTCCGATGCCGACGAGGACCGGCAGGCAGCCGCGCACGCCACGCCGACGGGTCGGCGGGGGCGCGACGGGCGCGCCGGCCCCGGTCTGCGCGGCGCCCGTGTCGAGGACGTGATCACGGCCAGTGCCCCGGCCGAAGCGTCGTCGCCGAGGCGTCGCCGCCGAAGCCGATGGTGTCAGGGCCGGCGAGCGGGTCGCGGACCGGCGACCGGAGCACCGTGCCCGCCGCGCCCGTCCCGAAGCCGACCAGCGCGGCCGTCAGGGCGCGCGGCAGGCGCAGACCGAGTGTCACGAGGTCGGTGCCCGGCGGCCCCTCCCCGAGGAGGACGAATCGGCTGCGCTCCCCGGCCCCGGCCTCAAGGCGGACTTCACGGTCACGTCGTCCGCGGGTCCTGCCTCGTTGCGCACGGCGGGCACCCACCCGGGCGCCGGCTTCCTCGGCACCGGCCTGCTGCCGGTGTTCGCCGAGCACGGCCGTCCCGGCCCCGCCTACGAACCGCTGCTCCAGGACATCTCGCCCTCCTGGCTCGGCCCCCTCGACAAGGAGGCGACCACCCTCGGGGAGGAGGGGGACGGCGTCGGCGCCGAGGGGCGCCCCCAGGATGCCCTACAACCACTGCGGTAAGGACGCCGTCCTCTCCTTCCTCCGCCGGCACGTCGCCGGCACCCGGCTCCCGCGGCACCCGGACGCGGGAGCCGCGGGACACCGGCGGTTCGTGATCGGCCCGCGCTCCGGCAGCGGCCTGACGTCGGCGTCGGCGCGGCACATCTGCCCGTGCGACGCCATCCGCTCGGCATGGCGGCTCGACGGCAGCGCCCTGCGACCGACCGTGGACGTCCCGCCGGGCGTCGAGGCCGAGATCCGCCTGCCCGGTGGAACACGGGCACGCACACGTGCACGACACGGGGGGAGTGACCGGGAGGCGGTGGTGGCGCCGGTCCCGAGCCCGGCCGCGAGCCGGGCGGCGAGGCATCAAGGCGTCGAGGGCACGTCGTCGTCGAAGGCCGCTCGGACCCGCCGGGGCCGGCCCCGGCTCTTCCGTGCCGGCGGGGGCCGAAGCCGTGCCGCACTCCGGGAGGGCCGGCACGGGTGGGGATCACACGGTCGACCGGGGCGCGGAGCGGCGTGCCATGAGGTGCTCGATCAGGGTGAGCAGGACGTCCCTGCCGTCGGTCCGTTCACGTGCGTCGCACATCACCAGGGGAACCTGCGGGTCCAGGTCCAGGGCCGTGCGGACTTCCTGGGGCGTGCGGTCCCGGACGTTGTGGAAGCAGTTGACCGCGACGACGAACGGGACACCGCGGCTTTCGAAGAAGTCGATGGAGGCGAAGCTGACCTCCAGACGGCGGGTGTCGACCAGTACCACTGCTCCCAGGGCCCCGAGCACCAGGTCGTTCCACATGAACCAGAAGCGTTCCTGGCCGGGGGTCCCGAACAGGTAGACCACGAGTTCGTCGCTGACGGTGATGCGCCCGAAGTCCAGGGCGACGGTGGTGGTGGTCTTGGCTTCGATGCCGACCAGGTCGTCCACGCCGGCACTGGCCCGGGTCAGATACTCCTCGGTGTGCAGGGGGGCGACCTCGCTGACCGCACCGACCAGGGTGGTCTTGCCCACGCCGAAGCCACCGGCGATCAGGATCTTCACGGCCTGGGCCGTCTGTGCCGGATCAGAGCCCGCGGAGCCCATCTCTCACCGCCTCAAGGATCGTCATGTCGGGGTGGGTGCCGTTGTGCGCGAAGGCCAGGGGCGGCCGGGCCCGTACCCGGCCGGCGTCGATCAGGTCGCCGATGAGGATCTTGGTCACCGACACCGGCAGGTCCAGCTCGGCGGCGATCTCGGCCACCGCGACCGGCCTGCGCGCGCACAGGCGCAGGACGGTGCGGTGTTCCGGCTGCAGTACGGGCCGGCCGGCCGCGGTGTCCGTACCGGGCGTGGTCCGTACCGTGATCAGAGTGATCAGGGTCAGGTCGTCGCGGCCGGCGGTGGTGCGGCCGCCGGTGATGGTGTAGGGGCGGACCAGCGGTTCGTCCGCATCGTCCTCCAGGTCCTCCGCCCAGTGCCTCATGCGCCGGCCCCGGGGCCGGCGGGCGGGGACGGGTCGGACGGCGGGGTACGTTCGTCGGTGCCCAGCTTCTGGCCCACCTGCTGGACCAGGGTGTGCATGGCGACCGCCATCACTTCGGCGTCGACCTCCTGGGAGGCGACCACGGCCAGGTGGGTACCCCGCCCGGCCGCGGTGACGAACAGCCACAGGTCCGCCATCTCGACGATGACCTGGTGGACCGGACCCCCCTGGAAGAGCTGTCCGACGCCACGGGCCAGGCTCTGCTGACCGGTGGCGATCGCGGCCAGGCGCTCGGCGTCGGAGCGCTCGACGGTCTTCGAGCGGCTGATCACCATACCGTCGTCGGACAGCACGACGGCGTGCCGGGCGCCGGCGACCTGGTCGACCAGTCCGTCGAGGAGCCAGTCCAGGTCTGCGTCGGTGGCGGTGGTTCGCTGAGTCATCCTCGGTCTTCCCTCGTGGGCGGTTCGGACTGGTCGGTGCCGGGCGCGGACGGCCGCGCGCCGGCGCGGTTCTTGCGGGACTGCCGCTGGAAGGCGCCGATGGTGGCGCCGGAGCGGGTCGGGGCGCTGGACGGGGTCTGGGGGTCCGGGGCGTCCTGCGGAGCCGGCGCACGCAGTTCGGCCACCAGGTTGGCCTGACGCGTCCGGCGGGGCAGGGGCACGGGTCCGGTCCGCGGGGCCGGCGGCCCCGTAGGGGCCGGCGCCGGTGCGGCGACGTCGGCCATCGCCTGTCCCCGCGACCGTACCGGCAGGTCGTCCGAGCCGTCCGCGGGACGGGGACCGGCGTGCCGGCGGGGCGGGGGAAGGGGGGTGCCGGCGTCCTCCGGCGTCGGGCCGCCGGCCGCGTCCGGCACCGATCGGGGCCGCTCGGCCACCAGGTCCTGCGGGACGAGGACGATGACGCGGGTGCCGCCGAACGCCGAGGGCCTCAGCTCCACCTGCAGGCCCAGGCCCGCCGACAGTCGGGCCACCACGTACAGGCCCAGGCGCACGTCGTCGGCGCGAGTCATCACGTCCATCTGCGGGGGCGCCTGCATCAGGGCGTTGACGGCCTCGTACTGCTCGGCCGCCATGCCCAGTCCGCGGTCCTCCATCTCCACCACGACACCCCGGCTGACCGGCGCCGCCTTGACCTCGACCGGAGCCGGCGGCTTGGAGAACGCGGTCGCGTTCTCCATCAGTTCGGCCAGGATGTGGATCAACGGCCCCACCGCCCGCTCGGAGATCCACGGCCGGCCCTCGACGTCGATCTCGATGCGCCGGTAGTCCTGGACCTCGCCCTGTGCGGCGCGCAGGACGTCCAGCAGCGGCACCGGTTTGCGCCAGCGGCGCCGGGGCTGGCCGCCCGCGAGGATCACCAGGTTCTCCTCGTAGCGGCGCAGTCGGGCGGTGAGGTGGTCCAGGTCGAACAGGTCTTCCAGCAGTCGCGGGTCCTCGTGCCGGCGCTCCAGCTCGTCCAGCTTCTTCAGCTGCAGGCCGATCAGGAGCTGGGTGCGGCGCGCGATGCGCTGCAGCAGCCGCTCGAAGCCGCGGTGCTGCTCCGCCTGGCGCACCGCGGTGTGCACTGCGGTGCGGCCGGCCAGGTTCAGCGCCCGGCTCAGCTCACCGAACTCGTCCGCGGCCGGGGACAGTTCCGGGACTTCGGCGTCCACGTCCACGTTCTCGCCCTGCACGAGCCGGGCGACCACCTGCGGCAGCCGCTGCCCCAGGTCCTGCGCCTGGCCGTGCACGGCGAGGACGCGCCGACGCAGGAGCGTGGTCAGCCGCCAGGTCATCAGCACGACCATGACGACGGCGAACAGGCCGAGGGCCGCGATGGAGTACAGGTACAGCTTCAGCTGCTGTACGCCGGCGGCGCCGGCGGCGTTGGAGACCTGGCTGTGCACGCCGATGAGTTCCTCGAGACGGGCGATCGAAGCGTCCGCGGAGGCCCGCCACTCCCTGGCGCGGGCCGGGGACAGCTCGACGCCTCCACCGCCGGAGGCCTGCAGCCGCTCCTCCAGCTCGGCCCGCGCCCGCCATTCCTCGCTCCTGGTCATCGCCGTGTAGAGCCGGGTCTCCTCGGCGTTGAGGTTCGGTGCCACACGCGACTCGAGCAGGTACTCGTGGGTGCCGACGGCGTCGGTGACCAGGTCGCGATCCTCGTCGGACAGCCTGCCCGAAGGCCAGCTCCGAGCCAGCACCGCGTCCTCGCGATTGATCATGTCCACGGCCCCGTTCAGGTCGAACAGGACCTGCGACAGTCCGGTCACCTCACCGTCGGCGCCGCGGGAGATCGCCGCGAAGACCTCGGTGCCGGCCTCGACGGCCTCGGTGTAGTAGGTGAACGCCCGCTCCTCGTCGGCGGTCCCGGCGTCCACCGCCCGGCGCTCCTGCGCGAGCCTGCCGGTCACCCGCACGGTCCGGGAGATCGCGGCGGCCAGACCCTGCTGGCCGTCGCTGGTGTCCGCGGAGGCCAGCGGCTCGAAGGCGCGCAGGGCCCGGTCGGTGGCCGCGCGCTGCCCTACCAGGGCGGTCCGGGGCGCCTCGGGCGCGGCCAGCGCCTCCTGGGTCAGCCGCCGTTCCCGCTGCAGGGCGTTGAACAGGGCCGCGTTGCGCGGGCCCACAGTCGTCTTCAGGTCGTGCTGGGCGGCCTGCACCCGGTACTCGCTGCCCAATTCGTACGTGGCCAGGCCCCACAGCCCGACCAGTGCCGCGCTCGGCACGAGCAGCAGCACCAGCAGCATCGTGCGCAGCGGCAGGCGCCGCTCGTCGGCCGTCCGCGTCCGCTCGTCCGTCGCGCCCCTGTGCCGACGGCCGGCCCACGCGCCGTTCCTTCCGCGCAGCCCGTCCCTGTTCGATCCGCTCACCCGCCGGACACCCTCCTCGTCACCGGTCGGCCGCACCTGTGACGAGAACGCGCCAGACAGTAGCGGTTGATGGCTTGATATTAGCCATACAGCGCGCGAAGACCGAAAACGCATTCGACGGCGCGGGCGAGCGCGGCCCGCGGAAACGGACCTGTCGCCACGTAACGGAAGGTTTGATTCCGGTTTTGCCGTCACCACGACCGTGACCGGCCGGCCCCGCAGGTGCCGCCGGACCGCTCGCACCGGCCGCGTGCGGCTGCGCCGAAGCTCTGGACTTGCCCGGAAGACGCTTCGGGCCACCAGCGGGCGGGGCAACCTGCGGACAACCGGTGCGCAGGCCCGGCGGAAGGGGGACGTCATGGGGATCGCGTTCGTGTGGGTGGGCGGGTGCGTACTGGTACTCGTCACAGGGATCACCTGGATGGTGCGCCGGGCCCGGGACGATCTGGGCATGCGGGCTACCGCGCACGGCCCGGGCGCCGGGCCCTGCCGTGGAACGCGGCCGGCCGGGACCGGCACCACGCACGGCGGAGCGTCGGCGCATGACGCCGGCAGCACGCTCCGCCAACCGTCCTGGTGGGAGGCGGGTGCGGGCGGAAGCTCGCCGAGCGGCTGCTCCAGCGGTTCCGCGTCCTGCGGGAGCGGCTCCTCGTCCTGCGGCAGTTCCTGCTGACCCGGGAGGCACGTGCGACGTAGACCACTGGGGCCCAGGCCGCCACGTACGTGAAATCCGCGACCCAGCAGCGGTTCGGTGCAGCGACGACGACGTCACGGTCCACCCGGTCCGGTGCCCGCTCGGCCCGCCGGTCCGGGATCGTGGTGATGACCCCCTTGCCGCGGACGGCGCCGGCGGTGCCCGGCTCGCGCGTCAGCCGTTCGACGGTGCAGCAGGCCACCGCATGTTCCTGCCGGTTCAGCTCCCGCCAGATCTTCCTCGCCCCGTAGACACGGTGGCTGGGGGTGCGAACCTGGCGGATCGGCTCCTTGGGTTCCGCGTCCCGCACGACACGGGCAGACGGAGCGGCCAGACGTTTCTTGTGGGCGTAACAGGTGGAAGGGACGATCTTGCGGTCGTGCCCGGTGAGGGTTCTGCAGATCGGCTCGACGCCGCCGAATCGGCCTTGGTGCTCGTCGATGAAGGCTACGCGCGTGTGTGTGGCCGGTCGAGCTCGGCCGCGAAGGAACGCACCGCCGTCTTCAGGATCCCGTCCACCCGCTTCAGCCCGGCGTTCCCCTTCTTCAACGCCCTGAGCTGGACGGACTCCTCCGTCGTCGTCCCCGGACGCGTCCCCGCGTCGATCTCGTGCTGCTTCACCCTGTTCCGCAGCGTCTCGCGGGAGCCGATGCCGAGCTTGTCCGTGACCGCCCGCAGAGCGGCCTTCTCGTTCGGGTGGTCGCCACGCACCCCGGCGACCATGCGCACCGCACGACGGCGCAACTCAGGCGGGCAACGGGAAGGTCGTGCCATGACTCGATCCCTTCATGAAATCGAGTCTCCATTCGAACCGGGGCGGTTCAGTACATCCTGCAGCCCGCCGGATGATCCGCCTGCCCACCGCGCAGGTGAGACCTGAACGAGTGACGAGATCAGGAGAGGCCGGATTCCTGGCTGGAGTCGGCAGGCCCGGGGGGATGGGCGCGCAGTGAGCCGGGGTGGGCCTTGGCGGTCGGGTCGCGCCTGGTCTTGATCAGACTCGCCACCGTGACGACAGCGAGGATGAGAGCGATCGCGGCGAGGCTGATCGGAGTGGGAATCTCGGGGACTCCCCCGTGGATGTCGACATGGGCCCAGTGCAGGATGAGCTTGACGCCGATGAGCGCGAGGATCAGCGCCAGCCCGGCGGACAGATATACCAGCCGGTCCAACAGTCCTTTGACGAGGAAGAACAGAGCGCGCAGGCCGAGTAGGGCGAAGGCGTTGGCGGTGAAGACGATGTAGGGCTCCTGGGTGACGCCGAACACCGCGGGGATCGAGTCGAGCGCGAAGAGCAGATCGATGCTGCCGATGGCGAGCAGGACGATGAACAGCGGGGTGACCACCCGCCGCCCCTCGACGCGAGTGGTGAGCCCGCCGCCGACGTAGTCATCGCTGATCGGCAGGGCCCGTCGGGCAGCCTTGACCATGACGTTGTCCTCGACGTCGGGGTCCTCGTCACGGTGTCGGAACAACTGCACGGCCGTATAGATCAGCAGCAGCCCGAACAGCAGGAACATGAACGAGAACAGCGCCAGCAGAGTGGCACCGAGCGCGATGAAGACCGCGCGCATGGCCAGAGCGAGCACGATGCCGAAGGTGAGCACCTTGTGCTGGTGTTCCACCGGCACGGCGAAGGTGGTCATGATGATGACGAAGACGAAGAGATTGTCCACTGACAGGCTCTTCTCGACGATGTAGCCGGCGAAGTACTCGGTGCCGAACTCTCCGCCGTATCGCGCGGCGAACCAGAGGCCGAAGCCGACCGCGACGAGGACGTAGAACACCGACCAGGCGGTGGCCTCGCCGTAGCCGACCCGGTGTGGGCGCGCGGCGGCCAGGATCAGGTCGACAGCGAGCAGGACGAGGATCAGGCCGATGGTGACGGCCCAGGTCAGGGCGCTGATGTCCAGCACCGGTCCTCCATTCAGTTGTCGGGGCGCCCTGGGATTCCGGGTCGGTCCTCGCCCGGCGGAGACGACGGCCCCTGTCGCCCTCCAGCGTCCACGAGCGCCATGGCGTCCGCGATGGCGGCGCACTCTCCTTTTCGTCGACTCTCACAGGGATCGCCCCGAGGCGCAGCCCGCTCCGTCGCGGACGCGGCAGCCCCTGCCGTGCTCCGCATCGAGCAGCCGACCCGGCACCCTGCCGGGTGTTCCTGGGGAACGGTCGTCGACCTCCGCCTACCAATGAACGTCCGAGACCTGCGCCGACGCCCCGGACAAGCAACGCAAGGAAACAGCATCAACCGAAGATAAGGGGGAATCCGGATGAAAGCTACCAACTCGGGCGTGGCGGTACGACGGAAGGAGGTCAGGATGGCTCTGTTGCTGTTCCTCGTCCTCGTAGCAGTGGTCCTGGGCCTCATCGGTGCCGTGGTCGAGGGGTTGCTGTACCTGCTCGCGCTCGGCGCGGTCGTCTTCGCCTGCGCACTCGCCTATGCCGCGCTGCGGTTCCGCCGGGGAGGCCGCCGGTACCGCTGAACGCCGAGGCCGACCTGGCCGAGGATGCTGCGCAGGGTGGTCTGTGCGGTCTGCGAGGTGCCCTTGACGTGGTCCTCGATGGCGACCACCGAGCGGTTGGGGTCGACGACGTTGAAACAGGTGGCGGCGTCGCCCCGGACGGTGACGCTGTCCTTGGTGATGACGTCCTGCGGCGGAGTGTCCATCGTGACCGTCCGCGGGGAGGCACGGGCCATGCGGTCGACGAAGGGAATGATCACGAAGAGGCCGGGCCCCTTGGCTCCGACGATGCGTCCGAGGCGGGAGACCACCCCGCGCCCGTACTCGGGAACGATTTTGACGGCCATGAACAGGAGCAGCAGCACGACGGCCGCCGCGACGATGACGCCGGTCAGTGCACCGTTCATGTCTCCTCCTCCGTGGGCCCCCGGCCCTCGTCGGGGCTGGGTACGTCTTCGACGACGAGCTCGATTCCCCCGCGGCCCACCACGCGCACGCGTCTCTTCTCCTCGCGGCACGCAGACCTCCGTTCGACGCCGTAGTCGAGTACCCCCTGTGCGGCACGTGGGGCGTACGGCGCAGGCGAAACGCGGCCATGACGGGCGCGGTCCCTTGCCGGGCTCCGGCAGCAGGAGGGGCGTCGCCAAGCCGTACGGTCCGGTACGGCCAGTCGCGGCAGAGCGCCGTCGTCCGCAGGGACGAACCGGCCCCAGCGGCGCTGCCTCCGGGCGGGCGCCCGGAGGCAGCGTGCTGAACGAGGGACCCGGTTTGTCGCCGAACGGGCGGGGATACCCGGCCCACGGGTGCGCGACGCGGCGTCCCGGGTGACGCCGGCGAGCCGGATGGCCCGGTTCGATGGGCGAGGGAGGGCCCTCCGGCCAAGCCGTACCGGTCGCGTCCGGCACATCGCCGGGGCCCCCGACCACCGGTGCGGTGTCCATCGCACCGAAAGAGCCCCCGGTGGGGCGTGGCACCAAGACGCCGGCCCCGAAGGAGACTGCCCGGTCAGATGTCCGTGAGTGGAAGGCAGCGCATGAACCCGGTCGATCTGCCCCCGCCTGTAGTCCGCCGGACCACCGCGCAGGTGGACGCCGAGGCTCTGCAACAGGACCTGCGTGCGCGTGTCGACGGCGAGGTCCGCTTCGACACGGGCACGTGTGCGGCGTATTCGACGGACGCCTCGAACTACCGGCAGGTGCCCATCGGGGTGATCATCCCGCGAACGGTGGAGGCGGCCGAGGAAGCGGTGGCGGTGTGCCGCAAGCATGACGCGCCCCTGTTGTCCCGCGGGGGCGGCACCAGCCTGGCCGGAGAGTGCTGCAACACCGCCGTCGTTCTCGACTGGAGCAAATACTGCGACAGGCTGGTGTCGGTCGATGCCGACAACCGGCGGTGCGTCGTCGAGCCGGGGATCGTGCTGGACGACCTCAACCGACAGCTCGCCGAGTACGGCCTGCAGTACGGGCCGAGGCCCGCCACCCACCCGAACTGCACCATCGGCGGGATGATCGGCAACAACTCGTGCGGATCGACGGCCCAGGCGTACGGCAAGGTCGTCGACAACCTGCACCGCCTTCAGGTGCTGACGTACGACGGGACCCGCATGTGGGTCGGCCGGACCGAGGCCGCCGAACTGGACCGGCTGGCATCCGGCGAAGGGCGGCAGGCCGAGCTGTACCGAGGGCTCGCGGCCCTGCGGGACCGGTACGCCGGCCTCGTCCGGGAACGCTTCCCCGACATCCCCCGCCGGGTGTCCGGCTACAACCTCGACTCGCTGCTGCCCGAACACGGCTTCGACGTGGCCGGGCTGCTGACCGGATCGGAGTCCACGCTCGTCACCGTCCTGCGCGCCGAACTGGAACTGGTACCCGTGCCCGCGCACAGGTCACTGGTGGTACTCGGCTACCGGGACATCTGCGAGGCCGCCGACCACGTACCGGCCGTGCTGGAACACAAGCCGCTGGCTCTGGAGGGCGTGGACCGCCGTCTGGTCCACTACCAGCGCAAGAAGGACCTGAACCCGGATGCCCTTACGAAGCTTCCCGAGGGACGGGCCTATCTGATGGTCCAGTTCCACGGTGACACCCGGGAGCAGGTGCGGGAGAAGACCACGGCGCTGATCGATGCGGCGTCAGGCGCGGCCGACCACACCTGGTACGACGATGAGCAGCAGATGCGCGAGCTGTGGCTGGTGCGCGAGTCCGGCCTGGGCGCGACGGCCCGCGTCCCAGGGGAGCCCGACGCATGGGAGGGGTGGGAGGACTCGGCCGTTCCGGTGGAACGCCTCGGTGATTACCTGCGCGACCTGAAGCGGATGTACGAAGAGTTCGGCTACGGGCAGCCCTCGGTGTACGGCCACTTCGGTCACGGATGTGTCCACACCCGCATTCCGTTCGACCTGGAATCCGCGGAGGGCGTGGCCCGGATGCGGGCCTTCGTGGAGAAGGCCGCCGACCTGGTCGTCGCCTACGGCGGGTCGCTGTCCGGCGAGCACGGCGACGGGCAGGCGCGGGGCGATCTGCTGGCAAAGATGTTCGGGCCCGAGCTGGTCGAGGGCTTCGAGCGGCTCAAGGGACTGCTCGACCCGGGCGACCGGATGAATCCGGGTAAGGTCGTGCGGCCCTACCGCTTGGACGAGAACCTGCGTCTGGGCGCGGGGTACCGTGCCTGGGAGCCGGACACCGCCTTCTCCTACCCGCACGACGACGGCAAGTTCAGTCGCGCCGCCGCCCGCTGCGTCGGCGTCGGCAAGTGCCGGTCCCTCGAGGGCGGCGTGATGTGCCCCAGTTACCGTGTCACCCGGGAGGAGGAGCACTCCACGCGCGGCCGGGCACGCCTGCTGTTCGAGATGGTCCGCAACGACTCCCCCGTCCCGTCCGACTGGCGCTCCCATGAGGTGCGCGACGCCCTCGATCTCTGCCTGGCCTGCAAGGGCTGCAAGACGGACTGCCCCGTCAACGTCGACATGGCCACCTACAAGGCCGAGTTCCTGCACCACCACTACGCGGGCCGGCTGCGCCCCCGCGCGCACTACTCGATGGGCTGGCTGCCCGCCGCGGCCCGTGTCGTCGCGCTCGCGCCCCGTACCGTCAACGCACTGATCTCCCTGCCCTGGGTGGCCCGCGCGGCAAAGACGCTCGGCGGCATCGCCCCCGAACGGGACCTGCCCCTCTTCGCCGAACAGCGCTTCACCGACTGGTGGCGCGAGCGGGGTGGACCGCGCGGTGACGGACGCCGGGGTGAGGTCGTGGTCTGGCCCGACACCTTCACCGACCACTTCCACCCCGCGATCGGCAAGGCAGCCGTGGAGGTCCTGGAGGCCGCGGGCTTCCGCGTCAAGGTGCCGCAGGCGGCGGTGTGCTGCGCGCTGACCTGGATCTCGACAGGCCAGCTCGGCATCGCCAAACGTGTCCTCGTCCACTCCATCGACGCACTGCGTGAGGACCTGCGCCGGGGCACACCCGTGGTGGGGCTGGAACCCAGCTGCACCGCCGTCTTCCGAGCCGACGCCCCTGAACTCCTCCCGAACGACCCGGACATCGAACGTCTGCGGGAGCAGACCCGAACCCTGGCCGAGCTGCTCGTGGAACGCGCCGAGGACTGGGACCCGCCCGCCGTCGACGCCCGCGCGCTGGTCCAGCGCCACTGCCACCAGTACGCCGTGATGGGCTTCGACGCCGACCGCGAGCTGCTGAAACGCGCGGGCGTCACCGCCGACGTGCTGGACGAGGGCTGCTGCGGGCTGGCCGGCAACTTCGGGTTCGAGAAGGGCCACTACGACGTCTCCATGGCGTGCGCGGAAGCGGGGCTGCTTCCGGCCGTACGGGAGGCGGACGCGACGACAGTCATCCTGGCGGACGGCTTCAGCTGCCGCACGCAGGTCGAACAGGCCGGCGCCGGGCGCCGCGCTCGGCACCTGGCCGAGGTCCTGGCCGCCGCGCTCCGGGGAGAAACCCCCGGACCCGAACGCCCGTCTCGCCCTGGTCCACGTGCTCTGCTGCGACCGGCCGCGATGGGAGGTGCGGCGGTCGGGGCACTGACTATGGCTCTGCTGCTCCGCAAGCGGCTCCAGGGACGCAGTCAGGGTCCAACAGCCGGACGCTGAGGTCCCACAGCGCGTTGCCGACGGCGGAAATGGCTCCGGCAGCGATTCCGGGGCGGCCGGCACCGCGCACCACGCGACGTCATTGACGGCGGGGGCGTCAAAGGCATCACGTCTCACGGCCACCGGAGCGAGATCTTGCATGATCCCATGGGTGGTGGACACCGGTCCACACGTCCATCCGGTGCCGGTTCACCCCCGGCGGTGACCTCTCCCGAGACGGGAGTGGTTGAGTCCCAGGTCAAAGTGGCCTCCCCGCTCGGGAGATCGGTAGGAACGTGATAGGCGGACGCGACGGGGCGCTCGGCGACGGGGCCGTCGCCGAGCGCCCCGGTGCCATCAGGGCCGCCTGACCGTCGGAGTCCCGCTCGACGCAGTACCGGCAGTACAGCAGCACCAGGGCCCCGACACCGGCAACAATCCACAGCCTCGGCAGGGAGGGTGTCCAGCCGCAGGTCGGCTGCCAGGCCGAGTGACGGAGCCCAGGACAGGGGCTGCCGGTAATCCCCGCCGTCCAGGAACCGTGCCGCGCGTGTACCGGCCCAGACCGCCGCGGCCAGCGGCACCAGGGCCGCCACGACCCACACGGCACGGCCGGGCCGGCGCTGCCACCGGGGGATCGCCGCCGCGCCCCCCGCATGCACGGCCAGCAGCAACAGCACCGCACCGACTCCTCAAGCGGGACCGGCCCGCCCGACACACGACCCTCCCGCTCGCTCCGAGCCCGGGCCGCCGCCGATCGACGGCCATGTGTTCCCGGTATCGCGCCCATCAATCCCAGGCGTGGGCCAGACGGGCGCACAGCCGGTCCGCCGGCAGCCGCGCGGCGGCACTCGCGGGGAACGGATCCGTTTGCCGGTCCCTCGGTTACGGAGCGATCGTGGCGGTCCTGGCATCTCGCCACGGCCGGTGAGACGGCCTGGTCAGGCGAACCAGGCCCCCGTGGAGAGCTCCGGGTGCGCCCCGCGTGCGGTACGGGCCAGGGCGACCGCGCTGGAGACGAGGCCGACATGGCTGATGGCCTGCGGAAAGTTACCGAGGAACGCCCCGTCCGACGGGTCGATCTGCTCCGGCAGCAGTCCCAGATGGTTGGCGCGCGAGCACAGGCTCTCGAACAGCTCGCCTGCCTGCTCGATGCGTCCCTGTCCTATGAGGTTGTCCACCAACCAGAAACTGCACAGCAGGAACGCTCCCTCCGGCTGATGGTCCACCCCGTCCGGTGAGCGCTCCGGCAGATAGCGGTAGAGCAGTCCGTCGCCCGCGTCCAGCTGGTCGGTGATCGCCCGGCAGGTCGCCACCATCTTGGGGTGGACCGCCGGGACCACCCGGCGCAGGGGCAGGGCGAGCAGGGAGGCGTCCAGCGCACTGCCCGCCCCCAGGTCCTCCGTCAGAGCGCGGACACGGTCGTCCCAGGCATGGCGGAGGATCCGCCCGGTCAAATGATGGGCCTGGCGGGCCCACCTGTCGGCGTCACCCGGCAGCTTCAGCCGACGCGCGAGCCTGGCGGCGCGGTCGAGGGCCACCTGGCACATGGCGGCGGAGTAGGTGAAGGGCCTGCCGGAGGTCCTGACTTCCCAGATGCCGTGGTCAGGGGTACGCCAGGCGTGCGCCGCTCGCTGGGCGAGACCGGCCAGCCACTGCCACAGCTGATCGTCGAAGGTTCCTCCGGTGGCGGCCCACTGGAAGGCGCAGTCCAGGATCTCCCCGTAGACGTCGTGCTGCGTCTGCTCGACGGCCGCGTTGCCCCAGCGCACGGGGACGGAGCCGCGGTAGCCCTCAAGACTCTCGTCCACGGTTTCCGGCGGAGGCAGATTGCCGTCCACGTCGTACAGGACCCGCGGCTGGTGGCTGTGACGGGCCGCCGTAAGGGCCCAGTCCAGAAAGCCGCCGGCTTCAGACGGCAGCCCGATGCGACGCAGGGCGAAGACGGTGAAGGCGGCGTCGCGGATCCACGAGTAGCGGTAGTCCCAGTTCCGGTTCCCCCCTATGTGCTCGGGAAGCGACGACGTGGGGGCCGCGATGATCGCCCCGTTCTCGACGTAGTCCAGCAGTTTCAGCGTCAGGGCGGATCGGCGCACGAGGCCGGAGTGCGGAACGTCCGCGACCACGAAGGAGGCCCAGCGTCGCCAGGCGCGGAGTGTGGCCTCGAGACCGGCATCGACTGAGGGATACGGGTCGGCAGAGGTGTCCCAGCGCAACCGCACGGCCAGTTCCTGCCCGGCGCGGAGCGCCAACGCGTACTCCGGCAGTGTCACGGAGGGCGAGGCACTCAGACGCAGACTGATGCCCTGCCGCCCGCAGTCGAGCAGCCACTCCTCACCACGACGCCGGACACGGGCGCCGCCGCGCGGTTCCAGACCGAGCTGGAGAGTGACCTCACCGTCGGTGACACGAGCCCGGCGCACCAGCTCTCCCGCCGCTGCAGGAGCGTCTTCCTCCAGCCGCGCGCCCGGCCGCAGCAGAAAGGCATCCGTGATCTCCACGATGCCGGTATCCGTGCGCAGCTCGGTGACCAAGACGGCCGTGTCGTCCACATAGCGCTGGCGGCTCTGGCGTACTCCCTGCGGCGCGAGCCGGAAGCGGCCCCCGTGCCGACGGTCGAGCAGCGAGCAGAACACGGGATCCGCATCGAAGCGCGGGACACACATGAAACTGATCTCCCCGTCGCGACCGACCAGGGCGCAACCGCGGCCATCACCGATCAGACCGTGATCCTCGATCGGAACGTAACCCGTTCGGCGGGTCAGTGGCTGCCAGGACGTCATGGGCGGGCAAGTACCCAAAATCCGCAGATCGATCAGCACCGCACTGCTCGCGGGAGTCGAGCGAGAGGCCGCGATATGTCAAAGGCCGCGGAACACCGACATGGCCAGGAGCTTCCTGACTGCGCTGGGACAACCGGCCACCAGGTACCACACCGAATCGTCGGCCGGGGGCGTGAGGCGAGCTGCGCGATCACGTGGCCGAACGACACACCGTTAGACGCGGCTGAACCTCGGCGTGCCCCACGGGCCGTCGTCCTGGTCCTGGATCTTGCTGAACAGCACTCGCAGCCGTGTCGCATGGAGATCGACTGCGACGGGAATGGGGCATGGTGCGGCTGGTTCGTCGACTGGGTACGCGCCCACCCCACAGAGGTCGTCGTCCTGATCGTGCAGGACGGGATCAGCCCGCAGGACACCCGCACCGCCTTCGGACAAGCGGGCCTGACAGACGTGCTCCACGAGCCGCATGAGGACCCGGACCCCACGTGGCCGAAGCCGAAGGACATGATCGGCAGTGGCAAGCGCCTCGTCGTCTCCGCGGAGAAGGCGCGGACGGGCCGGCACCGTGGTACCGCAACTTCCACCGGTACGGCACGGAGACCCCGTTCACCTTCCGCAGCCCCGAGGAAATCACCTGCGCGCCGAACCGCGGCGGCACCGGCAAACGACTCCTCCTGCTCAACCACTTCGTCACCGCCGACGGCGGACGGCGCCCGGACGCCGGCACCGTCAACTCCCACCAGCACATACTGCACCGGGCCCACGCCTGTGAACGGCAACGCGGCAGGCCGGTCGACTTCGTCGCCGTGGACTACGCAACGATCGCAGACGCACGCACAGCCGTGGCCGCCCTCACCACCGAACGCCTCCGGGAGAACGGCGCAGCAGCGATCAGGCAACTGCAGCGCGGCATGCATCGGTCACTGCCGCACCCGCTGTATAGGAACGGTCGACTCGGGTACCGAAGGCACCATGGACGACATCGATCTGCGCAGTCCCGCCTTCGTGAACCACGGACGTCTCCCCCGCCGCTGCGCGAAAAACGAAGGCAATGTCTCACCTCCTCTTTCCTGGTCCGACATCCCGGATGAGGCATCAGAACTGGCTCTTCTGTGCGAGAGCCTCGACGCGGCGCCCGGCAGTTGCCCGCTCTGGCTGGTGACCGGTATCGACCCACGCCGTACCGGACTGGACGCCGGGACCGGCGATCCGGGCAGCTACGAACACCGGAACGGGCACGGCGAGGATGGCTGGGGCGGACCCATCGCCTCGGACGATGAACCACGCCGCTACGCCTTCCGCCTCTACGCGCTCCCGGCCCCCGTGTCGTTGGGTCATGACGTGACGTCAGACGCCGCTCGGGAAGTGCTGGGCCGGCAGAGCATCAGCCAAGGGATCCTCGTGGGCCTGTACTGATCCGAAAAGGCCACGGGCGGACTGTGGCACGGCACCCGCACCCTCACGACGGAAAGTCGTCCCGCCCCACGGGCGGCCGGGCAGGAGCCGGGGTGAGCGTTTCAACGACTGCGCCGATCACCCGCGAGGCACCAAGCGCACGATGGTGAACCGTGGCGCAGTCAACATCCGGGCCGGCTCTACGAGTCCTCATCCGATCCGCCAGTGGGCGGCCCCCCGGCCCCCGCGTAGCGTGTACGCAGCTCGTGGACGGCGCCGAAGGCGGCGGCGGTGACCGGCACCGCGAGGAGCACTCCGACGATCCCGGCCACCGACGCCCCCGAGGTGAGCGCCACCAGGATCACCGCGGGGTGCATTCGCACGGTCCGGCTCTGGACCATCGGCTGGAGGATGTTCCCCTCGAGTACTTGGACCGCGAGCACCACCCCGAACACCCACAGCGCGATGACGAACCCTCGGTCGGCGAGCGCGACCAGCACGGCCGCGGTCCCGGAGACGAAGGCACCGAGGTAGGGGACGTAGGCGCCGATGAAGACGATCGCGCCGAGCCCGAAGGCCCCCGGCACACGCAGGATCAGCAGGCCGGCGGTGATGAAGACCGCGTCGATGAGCGCCACCACGGTGGTGCCCCGCATGAACCCCTCGACGCCCTCGAAAGCCCGCCGGGCCATCGCCTCCATCGTGTCCGCGCTGCCGCGCGGGACGAGTGAGCGCAGGGTGCCGACGGCCCGGTCGGAATCACGCAGGAACAAGAACACCAGCAACAGCGCCAGCACCGCCATGCCGAGGGCCTGGCCGACGACGCCGACCCCGGTGACCACACCGGAGGCGGCCGTCCCGCCGAACCTGCCCAGCAGGTCCAGGGCATCGGCGGCGAGATCCTCCAGCGAGGTGCCGGACGCACCGAACCGGTCGGCCAGCTCTCGCACAGTCCTCCGCAGCGAGGCGACGATCTGGTCCCAGGTGTCGACCAGCGCCACCGTGACCAGGTACACAGCCCCGCCGACCACAGCGAGCACGGCGACGCACGTGAGCCCGGCAGCGACAAACCGGTTCACCTTCGCCCTCAGGAGCCATCGGTGCACCGGGAGGAGCAGCGCGGTGCCGAGCAGAGCCAGCAGTACGGGAACGACAGCCGGCCGGAGCGCCACACAAACCTGGATCCCGATGTAGACGACCCCCGCCACCAACAAGATCACGACGCACCAGGCAGCAAGCCGACGGATCGGCTCCGGGAGTAGTTGCACGCGTCCACCGTACGCACCGGCTGCACAGTCCTGAGTGAACGCCGGGTCCGTGACAGTGCTCAGTCGGCGTACAGAACCTCACGGCGCTGGGGTGAGCAGAGGTCGCGCGCCCGGTGCTCACGGACGATAGGGAAAGCGCGGGGGAATGTAGCCGGTCCCCCAGAAGGGGGCGTAGCCGTAGTGGCTGTAGACCCGGTCGGAGTATTCGCGCTGGTCCACGAGTTCCGGATCGTACTCGGGCGCGTCGACGACGTCGTCCCGGGTGCGGTCTATGCGGACCTCGTCCTCGGTCACGGCGGCCACGGCGTCGACCGGGAGGTAGCTCTTCTTCTCGCCGATGCCGAGGAAGCCGCCGTACTCCATGAGCAGGAAGCGGACCTTGCGCTCCTCCTCGTCGATGATCAGGTCGCTCACCTTGCCGAGTTCGTTGCCGGAGCGATCGGCCACTTTCCGGCCCCGCACATCCTCGTCGGCGGAAGGGATCGTCTGCTGCGAATCGGAGAGCCTGGTCAGCACGGGAATGTCGCCGGATTTCATGGAGCCTCCCTCAGACTTCACCTGATGCCTGTACGGCCGGGACGGTCATGCTCGGGCATGCCGCTTTGCCCCAGTTCCCTCCCACCACCGCCCCATGCCTGGAGCCCGAAACCTGAATGCCCGGGGGAGCACGTGTCGAGGCCGATGACGGCCTGGAAACGGCTGAGGGGGGTCGGTCCAACTCGCCAAGGAGATACCCGAACCAGGACGAGGCCACCGCCTGGTCGAAGCCGAAGACGTCGTGCTGCTGCTGGTCGACCCGGGCCGCACCGCATCGCGCCCGGCATTCGCTCCGGCGGGGACCGAGCATCCGTCATTTCCCGGGTGACGGCACCGAGCCGTCATGTACCACGCCCGGCCGGGCCGACAACCACAGAGGGAGGAACTATGGCATTCTGGCTAATCCACTCATACCTCCGGTCAGGCACTGGTCGCGGCGAGGGGGGCGGGTGACACAGCGGCGAGAAGGCGGAGAGACGCGAGGGAGCGCCCGGTGAGCCCAGGTGAACTGCGGACCAGACCATGACCGGACTGACCGAAGGCCCCGCACAGGTCCACCGGCCTCAGGCCCCACCGCTCGGGCGGGCGCTGGTGCGCTGGACGCGGACTACCGATCACAAAGTCATCGGCAACCTCTACATGGTCACCGCGTTCGGCTTCTTTCTGCTGGGCGGAGTGCTGGCACTGTTGATGCGGGCTGAACTCGCACGTCCAGGGCTCCAGTTGGTGAACGCGCATCAGTACAATCAATGGTTCACCATTCACGGAACCGTCATGATGCTGCTCTTCGCGACACCGATGTTCGCCGGTTTCGCAAATGCCGTGATGCCGTTGCAGATCGGCGCGCCGGATGTGGCTTTCCCACGGATGAACGCCCTGTCGTACTGGATGTTCCTGTTCGGCGGCCTGATGGTGGTCAGCGGATTCCTGGTGCCGGGTGGGGCCGCGGCCTTCGGCTGGTTCGCCTACGCGCCGCTGAGCAATGCGGTGTTCAGCCCCGGCGTGGGCGGGGATCTTTGGGCGATGGGCCTCGTGGTGACCGGCGTCAGTACCACCTTGGGAGCGGTCAACTTCATCACCACCATCACCTGTCTACGCGCGCCGGGAATGACAATGTTCCGGATGCCGATCTTCACCTGGAACATCCTGTTCACCTCGATCCTCGTTCTCCTTTCCTTCCCGGTGCTGACGGCAGCGCTGCTGGCCCTGGAATCGGACCGGAAGTTCGGTTCGCACATCTATGACGCGGCGAACGGTGGAGCGATCCTGTGGCAACACCTGTTCTGGTTCTTCGGACACCCCGAGGTGTACATCGTCGCGCTGCCGTTCTTCGGCATCATCACCGAGGTTCTCCCCGTCTTCTCCAGAAAACCGATCTTCGGGTATCTCGGCCTCGTCGGCGCCACGATCGCCATCACGATGCTGTCTGCCGTCGTGTGGGCACATCACATGTTCGCCACGGGCGCGGTGCTGCTGCCGTTCTTCGCTGGGGCATCGTTCCTGATCGCCGTGCCGACCGGGGTGAAGTTCTTCAACTGGATCGGCATCATGCGCCACGGTTCCCTGTCCTTCGAGACACCCATGCTGTTCGCGATCGGCTTCCTGGTGTCCTTCCTGCTGGGAGGCCTGAGCGGGGTGATCATCGCGTCACCTCCTCTGGACTTCCACCTCACCGACAGCTATTTCATCGTCGCTCACCTGCATTACGTCCTCTTCGGTACCGTCGTCTTCGCGATGTTCGCCGGGTTCTACTTCTGGTGGCCGAAGTTCACCGGGAAAGTGCTTGACGAGCGACTCGGGAAGATCCACTTCTGGACGCTGTTCGTGGGTTTCCAGACGACGTTCCTGGTGCAACATTGGCTCGGTGAGATGGGGATGCCCCGACGCTACGCGGACTATCTGGCGGCCGACGGGTTCACCCTCCTCAACACCGTCGCGTCCATCGGTGCCTTCCTGCTCGGCCTTTCGACACTTCCCTTCCTCTACAACATCTGGAAGACGGCGCGATACGGGAAGAGGGTCGAGTCCGACGACCCCTGGGGATTCGGGCGCTCACTGGAGTGGGCGACCTCCTGCCCACCGCCGCGCCACAACTTCGTCGCCCTGCCGCGCATCCGCTCCGAATCGCCCGCCTTCGACCTGCACCACCCCGAGATCAAGCGGGAAGAGAAGAGGCGCCACGGATGAAAACGGAAGCCGTACTCTTCGCCGGTGTGGCGGCATTCTTCGCGGTCGCAGCCGGGAGCTACGGCTGGCTCGCGGCCGACCCCGCCGGAACCGCCGTCCTGATCGTGGCCTTTGCCATGGCGTCACTGGTGTCCTTCTTCCTCGCCGTCCAGTACCGGCGGCGTGGACGCCGACCGCAGGACCTCCGGGACGCCGAAGTGGCTCCGAGCACCGGCCCGGTGGAGTTCTTCCCGCCTGACAGCCCCTGGCCGCTCACCGTCGCGACCGGCTTCATCATCGTGGCACTGGGCGTTGTGTTCGGGCTGTGGCTGGTGCTGATCGGCATCGGAGTGCTGGGCCTGGGTGTCCTCGGCATGGTCCTCGAACACGCGGGCCGTCAGGACTCGGGGGAATCGTCCGCGGAGCGGTCGGCCTGAGGGGATCTCCGGGCGGCCGGCTCGATCGGGAACTCCTCTCCGACGTCCTCCGGGGGCAGTTGGGGTTGTGCGGAGGCCGCGTACCACGTGTGGAGCACTGCCCGCAGCCGTGTGATCTTGCCGGCGGAGACGCCGGGTTCCGGGGGCGGTGGCATCGGCATGCTCCCCCACTGCAGGACGTACCGGTCCTCGGCCTCGACGGGCCGGTGGGGCTCCGTGTAGCCGCCCGTGATCGTCTGCCGTACGTCGCCGGTCTCCACGCCCTCGGTGAGCCGTTCGTGTTCAGCCTCCCGCAGCGCCACGCAGACCCGCTTGGTCACCAGGAAGGCGAGCACCGGCAGCACGATCACCGCGATGCGCAGCACCCAGGTCAGCGCGTTCAGGGAGACGTGGAAGGTGAGTGCCACGATGTCGTTGCCGCCGGCCAGGAGCAGCAGCCCGTAGAAGACGATCCCCGCAACACCGAAACCGGTACGCACAGGCCGGTCCCGGGGCCGGTCGCACAGATGGTGCTCACGCCGGTCACCGGTCACCCACGCCTCGACGAAGGGATACGCGTACAGGACCGCGAAGAGCACAGTGGGCAGGACGACGGTCGGCAGCAGCACGTTCCACATCAGGGTGTGACCGGCGATCACTGTCTCCCACGGCGGGATCAGCCGCAGCGCGCCCTCCAGGAACCCGACGTACCAGTCGGGCTGCGAGCCGGTCGACACCAGGTCGGGGCGGTAGGGCCCCCACGCCCACACCGGGTTGATCTGGGCGACACCACCGAGCACCGCCAGGACGCCGAGCACCATAAGGAACAGACCGGTGGACGAGGCGGCGAAGTGAGGGAACATCGGTTTGCCGACGACGTTGCGGTTGGTCTTGCCGGGACCCGCCCACTGAGTGTGCTTCAGGTAGAACACCAGAATCAGGTGAACCGTCACCAGGGCGAGGAGCAGCCCCGGCAGCAGCAGGATATGCAGGGCGTAGAGCCGGCCGATGATCTCCTCACCGGGGAACTCGCCGCCGAAGGCGAACATCGCGGTATAGGTCCCGACGATCGGGATCGACAGCATGATGCCCTGGGCGATCCGCAGGCCCGCCCCGGAGAGCAGATCGTCGGGCAGCGAGTATCCGGCGAACCCCTCCGCGACGGCGAGCGCGAACAATGTGACACCGACCACCCAGTTCCCCTCACGGGGCTTGCGGAACGCACCGGTGAAGAAGATCCGCAGCATGTGCACCCCGATGGCCGCCACAAACACCAGAGCTGCCCAGTGGTGCATCTGGCGGATCAACAGTCCGCCCCGTACGTCGAAGCTGATGTCCACAGTGGAAGCGAACGCCTCCGACATCGGGATGCCGTCCAGTGGGGTGTACGAACCGTTGTAGACGACTTCCGCCATGGACGGCTTGAAGAACAGCGTGAGGTGGATGCCGGTCAGAATCAGGATGACAAGGCTGTAGAGGGCCAGCTCCCCCAAATAGAAGGACCAGTGGCCGGGGAAAGCCTTGCGCAGCAGCCCACCGGCCCCATCAACCGGCAGTCGTCCGTCCAGCGCAACTGCGGTCCTGGCCACCGCTCCTGTCATACCCTGTTTTACCGCGCGCGCCTTCAGGCGAGTTCGCCGGAAGAAGATCACAGGCCGCTCCCGCCGTCTCTTCGATGACGACCCACCATAGGGAAATATGCCGAAAGTATGACCGGCACGCGCCGGGTCGGCATCCGAATGAGTTACACCCGGAGTGGTCTGAAAGCCACCGACGCAACGGGCGTTCTGGCTCTCCCGTTCGATACTGCGGCCACCGGCCAACCACCGCGGCCACAGCGCGCAGGTGGTTTCCCGCTCCTTCCTCGGTGTTACACGTGCAGGGCGGCAACCACCACAACAGAGCCGATCAAATCCTGGAGGCATCCATGCCTACTGCGGTCAAGGACATGCTCGACACCTACCCCGCCGACCTGGGCGGCGTGGACCACGAGAAACTCGCCCGCTGTATCGAGGAGTGCATCGCCTGCGCGCAGGCGTGCACCGCGTGCGCGGACGCCTGCCTGTCGGAGGACATGGTCAGCGAGCTGACCAAGTGCATCCGCACCGACGCCGACTGCGCGGACATCTGCAACGCCACCGCCGCGGTGCTCTCCCGCCACACCGGCTACGACGCCAACATCACCCGCGCGATCCTCCAGGCGTGCGCCACCGTCTGCAAGGCATGCGCGGGAGGCGCCTGCCACGCCCGGATCTCGATGTCGATGAGAACGGGAGGCACCCGTCGGCATCCGGCAACGGCGCGGCAGCGGCTGCCACCTACGCCCATGGCCAGCGCTTTTGCCCTGAGCCCCGGTCCGGCGGCAGGCGCTTTCCCCTCGGTCAGCACCGAGGTGCTGACCGAAGTCATGAACATCCGGCGCGGGCACTGCCTCCCGAACTGCTGTCGAAACGCTGCTCTGCGACATGAGCAGAGCCACGAGTTGTCCTTCATCACGGATGCGGTCAGTTCGTGCGGTGGGGCTCGGCTGCCTGTTGGTTCCATTCCAGCCCGTGGCCGGGCTCGCCCGAGGCACCCGGGGCCACGGTGCCTCCCCGCGGATCGAGCGAGCCGTGGAACAGCACGTTCTCGATGCGGACGTGGTCGTGGAACCACTCCAGGTGGCGGATGTTGGGCACGGCCGCCGCGGCGTGTGCGTGCATGTGCGGGGCACAGTGTGCGGAGATGTGCAGGCCGTGCGCCTCCGCGACGGCTGCCGCCCGAAGCCACACAGTGATGCCACCGCACCGGGTCGCATCAGCCTGGAGACAGTCCACGGCACCGGCTGTGATCATCCTGGCGAAGTAGGGGAGGTCGTAGCCGTACTCGCCGGCGGCGACGTCAGCCCTCACGGCGGCGCGGACCTCGCACAGTCCGGCGAGGTCGTCCGACGAAACGGGCTCCTCAAACCAGGTGACACCGAACTCCGTCATGGCGGCCCCGACGCGGACGGCCTGCTTGCGGGTGTAGCCGCCGTTGGCGTCGACGTACAACTCCTTGTCGTCGCCCATGACCCGGCGGGCCCGTCGCACACGGTCCAGATCGCGCGGCTCACGGCTCCCCCAGGACTCGCCGATCTTGATCTTGACCCGGTCGATGCCCTGTTCGCCCCAGTCGCCGAGCTGTTGTACGAGCTGCTCGTCGTCGTAGGTGGTGAGGCCGCCGCTGCCGTACACCGCGACCTCGCGCCGGGCCGCGCCGAGCAGCCGCGCCAGCGGGAGGCCGAGCAACCGGGCCTTGAGGTCCCACAGCGCGTTGTCGACGGCCGAGATGCCTCCCGCCGCGATGCCGGGGCGTCCGGTGTTGCGTACGGCGCGGCTCATGACGTCGTTGGCGCCGGGTACGTCGAAGGCATCGTGTCCCGTGAGCAGCGGGGCGAGTTCCCCCGTGATGACGTGGGTGGTGGCGGGGGAACCGTAGGTCCAGCCGATGCCGCTGCGTCCGCCCGCGGTGACCTCGGCCAGCACGAGCGTGGTGGCGTCCCAGGTCAAGGTGGCGTCCCCGCCCGGCGGATCGGTGGGGACACGGTAGGCGGAGGCGGACAGGTGTTCCACGGCGGGCCCGTCGTGGAGCACGTGGGAAGGCGCTCTCCTCACGGATTCCCGCCGACGCTGTCGCCGGGTCCGGCGCCGGGGCGGTCGTGCCGGTGCCGGGTGCCGGGCAGCATCTCCTGCACCTTGGCCTTGAGACCCTGTTTGACCATGGAGCCGCGGTCGCTGTCGCCACGCAGGATCGCGGCGGCTGCGGCCTCGATCTGGTCGAGTTCGGCGTGCGGCGGGATCGGG